>JAIEOP010000478.1 GCA_019750465.1 Acetobacteraceae bacterium
CCCGCGCCGCCTCCCGCGCGCGGCGGGAGACCGGCACCAGCCGCTCCCGGCCGCCCTTGCCGCGCACCGCCACCAGCGGCGTGTCCTCGCGCAGCGCCGCGGCGGGCAGCGCCACCAGCTCGCTGGCCCTGAGCCCGGAGCAGTACAGCAGCTCCAGCGCGGCGACCGCCAGCATCCCGCGCGGACCCTCGATCCGCGCCGCGCCCGCGATCAGCGCCTCCACCTCCGCCTCGGCCAGGGCCTTCGGCAGGCTGGGCGGCGGCTTCGGCCCGGCCTGCAGCTCGGTCGGGTCGTCGGCGCGCAGCCCCTCCCGCGCCAGGAAGCGGAAGAACTGCCGCAGCGCCGAGAGCCGCCGCGCCGCCGTGCGCGCCGAGCGGCCGAGCTCGGAGAGTCGGCGCATATAGGCCGAGAGCACCTCCGGCCCCGCCGCCGCCGGCGCCACGCCCTGGCCGGCGGCGAAGGCGAAGAACTCCTCCAGGTCGGTGCGGTAGGCGCTGATCGTGTTGGCCGCGGCGCCGCGCTCGGCGGCGAGCATCTCGAGGAAGCTCTCCAGATGCCGCCGTTCCGGCGCAGCCGCGCCCGCCACGGCGCCTAGCGCCCTGCCCCCGGGGTGGCCCGGGCCGACCGATGCACGGACACCGAAGGGACCGGCACACCCCCGACGACGTCGGCACGCGGCCCGCCCGGGAAGGCCGACGCCGGTCGGATGCCGAACAGCACTAGCGCGGCCCGAAGCGCTCGTTCGGCAGCACCCGCTCGACAGCGGTCGGCGTCACGGAGGGCGGGAAGGCCGCCACCACCAGCAGCCCGGCCAGCGCCACGCCGAGCAGGATCGCCACGATCAGCAGGACGGGGCGTCGGAACATCGGGGCAGGCGCTCCTCGGCGGCCGGGGCGTCCGGGCCGATGCTGTCGGGCGAGGCGCGCTGTGCTAGCCTTCGCCTCTGTGTCACGCAACCTCGATCCCGCCAGGCTGGTGGATGGACACCCGGCCCCCGCCGCCGTCGTCGGCGCGCCCGAGCAGGGCTCGGCGCCACGCCCAAACACGCCCGCCTGGCCGGACCCGCCGCATGACGCGCAGGCCCGGCCGCCGCCCCATGCCGACCGCAGCATCGTCCTCGTCGGCATGCCGGGGGCGGGGAAATCCTCCATCGGCCGGCGCCTGGCCGCGCGGCTCGGCCGCCCCTTCCGCGACGCCGATGCCGAGATCGAGGCCGCCGCCGGCCTGCCCATCACCGAGATCTTCGCCCGCTACGGCGAGGCGCATTTCCGCGACGGCGAGCGCCGCGTCATCCACCGCCTGATCTCCGGCCCCGAGCCCGTGGTGCTGGCGACCGGCGGCGGCGCCTTCGCCGATGCGCGCACCCGCGCGCTGATCCAGGCCAGCGGTGCCGTCTCCGTCTGGCTGAAGTGCCGCGTGCCGACCCTGCTGCGCCGCGTCGCCGGGCGCGAGCACCGGCCGATGTTCCTCAACGCCGACCCCACCGAGGTGCTGCAGCGGCTGATGGCCGCGCGGCACCCCCT
>JAIEOP010000443.1 GCA_019750465.1 Acetobacteraceae bacterium
CCGCGCCGCCGGCAGCGCGGGTGGCGGATGCGGCCGGCGGCGGCGCGGCGGGCGAGCGACGATGAGCGGCGCCTATGACCGCCGCCTGCTGACGGGGCGGGACCGCGGCGGCGGGCTGCTGACCAAGCTCTGGCAGATCCCCTGGAGCTTCGTGCTGCTGCTCGGCCTGGTCGCGGGCGTCGGCTATGCCGCGCTCTATTCGGCGGGCGGCGGCGGGCCGGAGCCCTATGCGGCCAAGCACGCCATCCGCTTCGGCTTCGGCCTGGTGCTGATGCTCTGCGTCGCGCTGGTCGACATCCGGCTGATCGCGCGGCTGGCCCCGCTCGGCTATGCCGGAGGCGTGGCGCTGCTGGTGCTGGTGCTGTTCCACGGCAACGTGGGCAAGGGCGCGCAGCGCTGGATCGACCTCGGGCCGCTGCAGCTGCAGCCGTCCGAGCTGATGAAGATCGTGCTGGTGCTCGGCCTCGCCGCCTGGTTCCATCGGGCGAGCTGGGAGCGCGTGGGCAGCCCGCTGTTCCTGATTCCGCCGGTGGTCATGGTGCTGATCCCGGTGGCGCTGATCCTGAAGCAGCCGAACCTCGGCACGGCGCTGATCACCGCGGTGGTCGGCGCGGGCGTGTTCTTCGCCGCGGGGGTGCGCTTATGGAAGTTCGCCGTCGTCGCCGGCGGCGCGGCGGTGGCGGCGCCCATCGCCTATGAGATGCTGCACGACTACCAGCGCGCCCGCATCACCACCTTCCTCGATCCGGAGAGCGACCCGCTGGGTGCCGGCTACAACATCATCCAGTCGAAGATCGCGCTGGGCTCGGGCGGGCTCTGGGGCAAGGGCTTCCTGCAGGGCACGCAGGGCCACCTGAACTTCCTGCCGGAGAAGCAGACCGATTTCATCTTCACCATGCTGGCCGAGGAATTCGGCCTGGCCGGCGCGCTGGCCGTGCTGGCGCTGCTCGGGCTGGTGATCCTGTTCTGCTTCCTCGTCGCGTTCCGCAGCAGGCACCAGTTCGGGCGGTTGCTGGGCATCGGGCTCGGGACGAACTTCTTCCTCTATGTCTTTGTCAACGTGGCGATGGTGACAGGATCGATCCCGGTGGGCGGCGTGCCGCTGCCGCTGATCAGCCACGGCGGCTCGGCAATGCTGACGACGATGCTGGGCTTCGGGCTGCTGCTCTCGGCGCATGTGCACCGGGACGCGGAGTTCGGCGTTGCGCGCGACTGACGCGGCGGCCGCGGCGCCGCTCAGCGCGGATCGTAGAGCGGGTTGGAATAGGCCGGCGGCTGGGCCGTTCGCGGCGTCTCGACGGGCCACAGCAGGAGGACGACGCCGGTGCCGAGGATCGTGGCGCAGGCAACGGCAAAGGCAAAGGTCCGGCTCATGCGTTTCTGTGGGCTGTGAGGTGTGACGACGGGACCCATCATCTGCACTTCATCACCTCGAAAAGCAACCTTTTGTTGTAAAACGAACCCTCGATACAACCAGAAACGTTCGCATCTTTGATGCTCGCAATCCGCAGGGGTTGTCACCGCCTTAG
>JAIEOP010000347.1 GCA_019750465.1 Acetobacteraceae bacterium
GTAGTCCCAACACAACGCAGCCGACCGCGCCTGCGGGCCACACAAAAAACACTTGCTCAGCGTGACGGTATCTCATGGGCGGTTCATCGGGGCGTTTCCGGTCTGCGGGGGAGCCTGGGACGCAGCGAGGCGGCGCAGCGGGAGGGGCGGCGTCATGCCGACGCGCGTCGATGCTGACACGCCAGCGCCCGTCAAGCGCCGGGCGCCGCGCAGCCCGGCTCGTACCACCGGGTGCGGGACGCGTCCGCGGCCTCGGCGCGCCATCCGCCGCGCCGCAGGGGTCAGCAATTCGGCCCGCCGGTATCACGCGGCGAGCAGCCAGAGCGCGCGCCAGCGCGCCCATGGCGCGTCCGCCTCGCGGCGCTCGGGCGCGGCGAGCGAAAGGCGCAGCAACAGCTCCCGCCCCGGCGGCAGGTCGCGCAGCACCAGCGCCGCCGGCCCGCCGCTGCGCGGATCGATCCGCGCCGTGCCGAGCACGCGGGCCCCGTCCAGCGCCACCAGCACGGTCTCGCCCGGCGGCGCGGCGGGCTCCGGCAGGGCCTGGACGATCAGGGTGGCGCTGCGGTCCGGCGGCCGCGGCAGCCGCAGCGCCAGGTCGGTGGCGTAGACGGCAGCGGCACCGTCGGGCGCGCGGCCGAGGGCGCGCTCCGAGATGCAGGGCGGCGGCCCCTCGCCGGTCAGCGGCACGCGGCAGGCGCGGTCGGCGAATCCCGGCGCGGGCGACGCCGGAGGAGGGGGCGGGGCGGCCGGCGGTGTCCAGCCGTCGGGTAGCGCGGGACCGGGCCCCATCCAGGACGCGGGCAGGCACCAGGCGAGGCGGTATTCGTCGGCCCCGCCCCCGGCCAGCCAGCGGCGCAGCCCGGCGGGCATGCCCGCCTCGCCGGGCGCGACGCGCGGTGCGAGGTCCGGGCGCTCGGCCAGCAGCAGCCGCGCCAGCGGCGCCAGCCGATCGACGCGCCCCGGGCGCAGCAGGTCGCGCTGGAACGCCGTGCCGGCGAGCGCATAGAGCCCGTGCTCCACGATCCCGTGCAGCACCAGCCAACGCAGCATGGCATCGAGGTCGAGCCGCCCGGCGCGGCGGAAGCGCCGCCGCAGGTCGCGCCGCCCGAGCGCGGCGGCCGCGGCCAGCCAGCTCAGCCGCACGTTGCCCGCCATGGCGCGGCCGAATTCTTGCGCCTCCAGCCAGGCCTCGAGGCCGAGATCGGCCTGCAGCGCCCGCGCGCCGCGATCGGCCGGGTCGGCGAAGAGCATGTCGGCGCCGCAGCGCTCCAGCAGGGCCTGCGGCGGTTGCAGCACCCGGCCGCGCCGCCGCGCCGCCGCGACCGGGCCGGCGAGGCTCATCAGGTCGGCGGCGAGGCGCGGATGATCGAAGAAGCCGAGCCGGCCGGGGAAGGCGATCACGCGGCGCCGCCCCCGGCGGCAGCCAGGGGCGGCAGGCCGGCCCGGATGGGCGCTGCCTCCGCCGTCCCCAGCAGGTCGATGGCGGAGGGGCCGGGCGGGCGCGATTCGCCGCCGTCCGCCAGCAGGAAGCGCACCCCGCCGGGCAGCGCCGC
>JAIEOP010000312.1 GCA_019750465.1 Acetobacteraceae bacterium
ACCCAGCCAGGCACACTGCCGCAGCCAAAATCGCCGCATGACAACATCGGGGTGGACACAGGGTGTCTCAGGCCGCCTGGCCGGCACGCGCCTCGGCGATCAGCGCCTTGAAGCGGCGCACCACGGCGGGCAGGCCCTCGAAGACGCTCTGGCCGATCAGGAAGTGGCCGATGCTCGCCTCCTCGACCTCGGGGAAGGCGGCGACGGGGCCGACCGTCTCGTAGCTCAGCCCGTGGCCGACATGGCAGAGCAGGCCGGCGGCATGGGCGGCTTGCGCGCCGGCCCTGAGGCGCGCGACATGGCGCGGCCGGTCGGCGGGCGGCGCGTCGGCATAGGCGCCGGTGTGCAGCTCCACCGCCTGGGCGCCGATCTGCCGGGCGCTGGCGATCTGCGCCGGGTCGGCCTCGACGAAGATCGAGACCTCGATGCCGGCATCGGCCAGGCGGTGCACGGCGTCGACCAGCTCCGGCCCGGCGCGGATGATGTCGAGCCCACCCTCGGTGGTCAGCTCCTGCCGCTTCTCCGGCACCAGGCAGCAGGCCGGCGGGCGCAGGCGCAGCGCGATCGCGACCATCTCCTCGGTTGCGGCCATCTCCAGGTTGAGGCGCGTCTCCACCTCGGCGGCGATGCGCTCCACGTCGCGGTCGCGGATGTGGCGGCGGTCCTCGCGCAGGTGCACGGTCACGCCGTCGGCGCCGGCGGCCACGGCCGCGCGCGCGGCGTCGACGGGGCAGGGGAAGGCGCCGCCGCGGGCGTTGCGCAGGGTGGCGACATGATCGACGTTCACGGAAAGGCGCAGCGGGGTCATCTGGTGCGGTTCCCTGCGATCACCGCGGCCATGCGCAGCGCGGCGACCAGGCTGGACGGGTCGGCGAGGCCCCTGCCCGCGATGTCGAGCGCGGTGCCGTGGTCCGGGCTGGTGCGCACGATGGAGAGCCCCAGGGTGACGTTCACCCCGCCCGCCATGTCCAGCGTCTTGATCGGGATCAGCGCCTGGTCGTGGTAGAGGCAGATCGCCGCGTCGTAGGTCGGCCGGGCATGGGCGGTGAACATGGTGTCCGGCGGCACCGGTCCGCGCGCGGCGATCCCCAGATCCCGCAGCGCGGCGACCGCGGGGGCGACGATGTCGCGGTCCTCGGTGCCGAGGGTGCCGTCCTCGCCGGCATGCGGGTTGAGGCCGGCGACGGCCAGGCGCGGCGCGGCGATGCCGAAATCGGCGATCAGCGCGGCGTGGGCGATGCGCGCGGTCGCCACGATCATGTCCGTGGTCAGCCGGGCGATGGCGGCGCGCAGCGGCTCGTGCACCGTCACCGGCACCACGCGGAGATCGGGCGAGGCCAGCATCATCACCGGCGGCACGCCCGTGCCGGCGAGCGCCCCGAGGAACTCGGTATGGCCGGGATGCGGGAAGCCGGCGGCGGTGAGCACGCTCTTCTGGATGGGGTTGGTGACGACGCCGGCGGCGCGGCCGGCGCGGGCCAGGGCCACGGCCTCCTCGATGGCGGCGATCACCGCCCGGGCGTTGGCGGGGTCCGGCCGGCCGGGGGTCGCGGGGCGG
>JAIEOP010000099.1 GCA_019750465.1 Acetobacteraceae bacterium
TGCTGTCTGAAACGCTATTCCAGCGCCTGTGACCGCTATTCCAGAACGATATACCGGGATTAGGCGCCCGTTGGCGGGATCAGGCGGGATGCCGCTCCCTCCTATCAGGAGCCCTGAAGGAGGCTCTGAGGGGACCGAAAGAGGCCGCTTAGATGAGCTTGAGTAGGGCACAGCGGACAGCGTTGGAAGCCGATCGGATGGCGAGAGACGAGGCATTGTGTGCCGCGCGCTGACACGCCACTCGCTTCGGCGCCGTGCCCCTTGCATTCGCGGAGGGCGGGCCGGCCGCGCTGGTCCTGGAAGTCCTGGCGCCGAACGGCTACAGGGGCGTAGCCTATGTCCACCCGTTCCCGAGGCAGCAGTCGGCGGAGTGGGAGATGCTGTTCCGGCCCCGCCGGCGCTTCCGCGCGTTGGAGCGGGACGGCAACCGGACCGTCGTGGAGGTCATCAGTGCCAGACGCGGATCGCCAGCAGCTGCTCGGCCGGCTCGCCGAACTCGGCGCCAGCGGGACGCTTCGCGCGGCGGTGGCGAACGCGCCGATGGATGAGCTGCGCGGCATCTTGGCCGATTACGAGTACGCCGCCGCCCGCCCTGGCCTGCACGGCAAATGGGCCTCTGATGCCGACCTGATGGCGCAGGCCAAGGCGAAGCAGCGCCGGTAATGGCCGGCGCCACCCTCACCGTTCACCTGAACGCGACGGGGGCCGCACGCGCCCTGCGCAGCGCTATCGACGCCGATGGTCCGCAGGATGGGGCCGGCCGGGCTGGCCCCAGGCATCAGCGGCCCTGCGGACCGCCTGCGCGGCTGTCGTGGCCGCCAGCTGGAGCGATAGTGTGGCGCCGGCCATACTGGAAATCCTTCTCCGGTCGCGTCACCTCAAACCTGACGCGTCGTGACACGGTGCTATTCTCCCTGCCGTAGGACCGCCCACAAGGACGGGGCCGCTATGTGGGGTTCGCGGGAGGCCCCACCCACACGTCACTCCTTCCTGCTCGCCTCGGCTGCCGCCGAATACCAGAACGCCAAGTCCCGGTCCGTCAACCCTTCAAGATTGCGGCGCGGCCAGTGAACAACCGCGCCCTCGCCCTGTCCCCCGTCCGGCGCGGCCGTCAGCGACCGGTCAGGTTTCGACCCACACGCCGGCCGCATCCACGCCACGGCAGATGCCGGCCGCGCTGCGCGTGCTGCCGCCATTGGTCTTCGCCACGGTCTGGTCGTCCACCACGAAGACCGTCTTGCCCCAGTCGGCCGCGGTGATGGCGTCGCCGGCGGCGCTGTTCCCCCAGCGGAACACGCCGCGCCGCACGTTCACGAAGGCTGGGTTGTCGGCGCTGCCCGTCTCAGCCCGCCCCGCTGCCGTAAGCGTCGTCGCCACCGCGCCAGGCTGCGCATCGCCGTTGGCGTCCAGCACCGTCAGGCCGCCGGCATGGATGGTGGCGCCCGCCTTGATCGGAAAACGGTAGAGGCGGTTGCCGGCTTGCTCCGGCGTATTTCGCGCGGCAGTCAGGGCAGGCATGGGCGAGCTCCTTCAGGGTGCGCGGGCCGCGTCACGGCAAGTAG
>JAIEOP010000357.1 GCA_019750465.1 Acetobacteraceae bacterium
CCGCTGGCCGAGGCGGCGCCGATCGCGGCGCGGCACGATGCGGTCGGGGTGCTGGTGGCGGATGCCGCGCTGCGCGGCACCCTGCGTGCCACCCTCAAGGGCGCCCCGGACATGGCGCGCGCCCTGGCCCGCCTCTCGCTCGACCGCTTCGCCCCGCGCGACCTGGCCGCCATCCGCGATGGGCTGGACCGCGCGGCACGCCTGGCCGCGGCGCTGGCCGCGGCGCCTGCCCTGCCGCCGCTGCTCGCCGATGCGGCGCGGGCGCTGGTGCCGGAGCCCGACCCGTCCGCCGAACTGGGCCGCGCCCTGGCGGAGAGCCTGCCGGCGCGGCTCGACGACGTGGGCATCATCGCCGCCGGCTATGACGGGCAGCTCGATGGGCTGCGGCGGCTGCGCGACGACGCGCGGGGTGCGATCGCGGCGCTGCAGCTGGATCTCGCCCAGGCCTGGGGCGTGGCCAGCCTGAAGGTCCGCCACCACCAGCAATTCGGCTACCTCGCCGAGCTGCCGGCGGCGGCGGGCGAGGCGCTGCTGCGCGCCGCGCCGGCCCGCGCCACCGGCGATTTCGCGCCGATCCATCGCCAGACCATGGCCAATGCGCACCGCTTCACCTGCACCGCGCTGGCGACGCTGGACCGGCGCCTTGCCGAGGCGGCGGAGGGGGCGGCGGCGCGGGAGCGGCGGATCGTGCGGCACCTGCGCGACCTCGTCCTCGGCGCCGCCCCCGGCCTCGCCGCGGCCGCCGAGGCGCTGGCCGAGCTCGACCTGCATGCCGCCGCGGCCGAGATCGCCGAGGAGGGCGGCTGGTGCCGGCCGGAGATCACCGGCCGGGCCGAGTTCGCCGTCGCCGCCGGGCGGCACCCGGTGGTGCAGGCGGCGCTGGCCCGCGGCCGCGGGCCCGCCTTCGTGCCGAACGACTGCGACCTCTCGCCCGGGCGGCGCATCTGCCTGCTGACCGGGCCGAACATGGCCGGCAAGTCCACCTTCCTGCGGCAGAACGCGCTGCTAGTGGTGCTGGCCCAGGCCGGGATGTTCGTGCCCGCCGAGGCGGCGCGGATCGGGCTGGTGGACCGCCTGTTCAGCCGGGTCGGCGCGGCGGACGACATCGCCGGCGGGCGCTCCACCTTCATGGTGGAGATGGCCGAGACGGCCGCCATCCTGAACGGCGCCGGGCCGCGATCCCTGGTGGTGCTGGACGAGGTGGGGCGGGGGACGGCGACCTGGGACGGGCTGGCGATCGCCTGGAGCGCGCTGGAGGCGCTGCACGACCGCATCCGCTGCCGCACCATCTTCGCCACGCATTTCCACGAGCTGACCGCGCTGGCCGGCAAGCTGCCCGAGCTGACCCTGGCGACCATGCGGGTGCGCGAGTGGAAGGGCGAGGTGGTGTTCCTGCACAGCGTCGGCCCGGGCGCGGCGGAGCGCAGCTGGGGCCTGCACGTGGCGCGGCTGGCCGGGGTGCCGAAGCCGGTGCTGGCGCGCGCCGCGCAGGTGCTGGCGGCGCTGGAGGAGCGGGCGCGCGGCCTCGACCCGCTGTCGGACGAGCTGCCGCTGTTCGCGCGG
>JAIEOP010000042.1 GCA_019750465.1 Acetobacteraceae bacterium
GGGCGCCGCGTCGGGCGCCGGACCCGCCGCACGGCCGGCGCTGGCCGCCGCTGCCTTGCCGTCCCGCGCCGCCGCTTCCGTCCTGGCTGCCGCGGGACCGACCTCGGCATGACATCGAGGCCTGGGCGGCCACGCCGCCGGTCCGATCGGGGCAGGGGCGCCATCGCCATCCTCGGTGCCGCCTGCCGCCTGCCCGGTGCGCCCGATCCGGATGCCTTCTGGACGCTGCTGGCGGAGGGGCGGGACGCCGTCACCACCGTGCCGCCGGAGCGCTTCACCGGGGCCGCCTTCCTGCACCCGCGCCGTGGCGAGCCGGGCAAGACCTATACCTTCGCCGCCGGCACGCTGGGCGACGTCGCCGGCTTCGACGCCGCCGCCTTCGGCATCTCCCCGCGCGAGGCGGTGGAGATGGACCCGCAGCAGCGCCTGCTGCTGGAACTGGCGCGCGAGGCGATGGAGGATGCCGGCGTGCCGCCCTCGGCGCTCGCGGGCACCGGCACCGGCGTCTTCGTCGGCGCCTCGCTGACCGACTACGGCGACCTGCGCCAGGCCGACCCGGCGTCGGGCGACCGCTGGTTCATGACCGGCGGCGCCTTGTCGATCCTCGCCAACCGCATCGGCAACGTGTTCGACCTGCGCGGGCCGGCGCAGACCATCGACACCGCCTGCTCCTCCGGGCTGGTGGCGCTGCACCTGGCGGCCGAGGCGCTGCGGGCGGGGCGCCTGCCGGCGGCGATCGTCGGCGGCGTGAACATGCTGCTCTCGCCCTTTCCCTTCCTCGGCTTCGCCAAGGCGGGGATGCTGTCGCCGACGGGGCGCTGCCGGGCCTTCGACGCGGCGGCGGACGGCTATGTGCGCGCCGAGGGCGGCGTGGTCCTCGTGCTGAAGCGGCTGGAGGATGCGCTGGCGGCGGGCGACGCGGTGCGCGCCGTGATCCTCGGCACGGCCAGCAACGCCGCGGGGCGCACCGTCGGCCTCTCGCTGCCGAGCGGCGCGGCGCAGCAGGCGTTGATCGAGTCCGCCCTGGCGGAGGCCGGCGTGGCGCCGGAGCGGCTCTCCTATTTCGAGGCGCACGGCACCGGCACCGCGGCCGGCGACCCGATCGAGGCCGCGGCCATCGGCGGCGCGATCGGCCGCGCACGGCTGGCCGCCGGCGCCGGTGCGCTGCCCATCGGCTCGGCCAAGAGCAATATCGGCCACACCGAGCCGGCCTCCGGCCTGGTCGGGCTGCTCAAGGGCGTGCTGGCGCTGGAGCATGGCCGCGTGCCGCCGACCTTGCACGTCTCCCGCCCGAACCCGGCGATCGACTTCGCCGGGCTCGGCCTGTGCCTCGCCACCGCGACGGAGCCGCTGCCGGCCGAGCCCCGCGCGGTGATCGGCGTGAACAGCTTCGGCTTCGGCGGCACCAATGCCTGCGCGCTGCTGGCGGCGCCCCCGCGCCCCGCGCGCCGGGCGGAGCCGTCTTGCCGCGCCCTGCCGCCGCTGCTGCTCTCGGCGCATTCGGCGGAGTCGCTGGCCGGCCTGGCGGCGCGCTGGCGGGACCGCCTGGCCGCCACCCCGCTGCGT
>JAIEOP010000167.1 GCA_019750465.1 Acetobacteraceae bacterium
GCAGCAGATGGGCCCGCAGCGGCCCGCGCGTGCCGGGCTCCACCGGCAGGCGCAGCCGCGCCGTCCCGGGCAGGGTCCAGCACCCCCAGGGCTCCGGCACGGACCAGCACGGGCCCTCGCGCAGCGCATCGGCCACCGCCATCGCCGCGGAGGGCTCCGGCCCCGGCACCAGCCGCGGCGCATGCACCTCGCCCGCCCGCGGTGGCAGGCGGTGCAGCGGCTCCGGCAGCGCCTGCGCGGCGGCGACATGGCCGAGCAGCGCCCGGGTCAGCGTCGCCCAGCTCCGCAGCCGCACCTCACGGCCGAGCCGCGCCTCCTGCTCGGCGCGGTGCGCCGGGTCGAGGATCAGCCGCTCCAGCGCCGCCACCAGCGCGGGCTCGCTGCCGGGCATGAAGAACACCGCGCCGCCGGCGCCGGATTCCACGAAGGCCGAGTGCTCCGGCAGCACGGCGACCTTGCCGCGCGCGAGGCTTTCCGTCACCGGCAGGCCCCAGCCCTCGTAGTGGCTGGCCTGCACGGTGAAGAGGCTGCCGCGGATCAGCGCGTCCAGCGCCGCGTCCGACACGAAGTGCAGCAGCTGCACCCGCTCCCGCAGCACCGGGGAATTGGCGTGCAGCGCCAGCGCCGCCTCGGCCAGCCAGCCCTGCTTGCCGACGCAGACCAGGTCCGGCACGGCCTCCGCCCCGTGGCGGCGCAGCAGGGCGAGCCAGGCCTGGAACAGCATGAGGTGGTTCTTGCGGCTCTCGATGGTGCCGACCGAGAGCACATAGGGCCGCCCGGCGCGCAGCGGCGCCGGGATCTGGTCGGCCGGCAGGGGCACCGCGGCCAGTGGCGTCACCGCATCGAGGCGCACCACCGCGGTCGGGACCGCCGGCGCGGCATCGCCCAGCACGGCCCGGCTGAACCGGCGGAAATCCGCCTCCGTGCAGGCGGAGTTGCACAGCACCAGGTCGGCATGCACGCAGAGCCCGGCGAACCAGCGCGCGAATTCCTCGACCAGCGCGGCGGCGCAGTGTTCCGGCACCACCAGCGGGATGCAGTCGTGCAGGAAGGGGATGTAGCGCAGCCCCGGCGCCGCCGCCTTGGCCCCGCGCACCCGGCGCAGGTAGTCCGGGATCCACCAGGAGGTGCCGAGGTTCACCAGCGCCCCGCCGGGCGGGAAGGCCAGCGGCGGCGCCTGCAGCAGCGCCGAGAGGGCGCCGGCCATCGCCCCCGTCCAGGCCGGGTCGGACGGGTCCGCCCCGCCCTGCGACAGCGCCGCGATGTCGCGGAAGGTGCCGCCCGGCAGCGCCTTCCAGCCGCCGGACGCTGGCTCGAACACCGCGATGCCGATGTCGGGGACCTCTTCGAGGGCGGCGCCGATGATGCCGAGCTGGACGCGCTGGATGCCGGTCGGAGCCCGGTTGGCGCGGAAGAAGTCGATCAGGTCCGAGGCGTCGAAGACAAGAGACCCCGGCGCGAGGGTGGCCGGTGCGGCGGAGGCCGCAACCGGCTCGGCGAGAGGCGGCGGCGCGGCCGGGCCGGCCGGCGGCAGGGGCGCCTCCAGCATCGGGGGTGCGGCGGGTGGCGCGGGC
>JAIEOP010000291.1 GCA_019750465.1 Acetobacteraceae bacterium
GCCACGCCGGGCGCGCGGCTGGCGGCGGCGGCGCCGGCCGGCTGGCGGCAATGGCGAGGGTTGCGGCGGGCGGCGGCGCGATCGCGTTCATCGGATCAGGCCGCCGAGAGCTTCTTGATTGCCAGCGAGCCGAGGTAGGCGGCCGGGTCGGCCGGATCGAAGACCTTGCCGTCGAAGAAGGTTTCGCGGCCGCGCGAGGTGCCCGCCGGCGTCTCCGCGTTCGGCACGCCGGCCCGTGCGGCGGCGGCGCGCCAGGTTGCCTCGCGGTTCACCTCGGCGATCAGCCCCGCCGTCTCCAGCCCCTCCGGCAGGATGCCCCAGCGGATGTTCTCGGTCAGGAACCAGAGGTCGTGCGACCGGAACGGATAGCTGGCATGGTCGCGCCAGAACTTCATGGTGATGTCGGTGTTCATGAGGCGCCTGCCGTCGCCGTAGTCCACCTCGCCGCGCATGCGGCCGAGGATGTCGGCGACCGGCACGTTGAACCAGGCGCGCCGGCCGAGGATGGCGCACATCTCCTCGGTGTTGGCGGGCGTGTCGCACCAGCGCGCGGCCTCGATGACGGCGGCGGTCATGGCCTCGGCCGCATGCGGGTGCTGCTGCACGAACTCGCCGCGCAGCGCGAAGCACTTCTCGGGGTGGTCGCGCCACAGCTCGCCGGTGACGATCGCCGTGTAGCCGAGCCGCTGGTTCACCAGCTGCGCGTTCCACGGCTCGCCCACGCAGAAGGCGTCCATGGTGCCGACGCGCATGTTCGCCACCATCTGCGGCGGCGGGACGACGATCGTGGAGACGTCGCGCTCCGGGTCGATGCCGGCGGCGGCCAGCCAGTAGCGCAGCCACAGGTCATGCGTGCCGCCGCGGAAGGTCATCGCCACCTTGCTGTCGGGGGTGAGCGCGCGGCGCAGCGGCGCCGCATCGAGCCGTGCGCCGAGCGGCCTGTGCTTCTCGGCGACGCTGATCCCCTGGCCGTTGGTGTCCAGCCGCGCCAGGATCGCCATGGGCACCGGCTGGCCGTTCTGCACGATGCGGCCGGTGTGGATCTGGTAGGCCATCGGCGTCAGCAGGTGCGCGCCGTCGATGCCGCCGCGGCCGCCGCCCAGCACCAGGTTGTCGCGCGTCGCGCCCCAGCTCGCCTGCTTCGCCACCTCCACCTCCGGCATCCCGTGGCGGGCGAAGAAGCCCTTCTCCTTCGCGATGATCAGCGGCGCGCTGTCGGTCAGCGCGATGTAGCCGAGCACCGCCTTGCGGGTTTCCGGCGCCGTGCTGCCCTGCGCGAAGGCGCCGCGGGGCGTCGCCGCACGGGCGGCGGCCAGCAGCGCCGCGGCGGCGGCGATCGCCCGGCGGCGGGTGGGGCTGGAGGCGGTCATGCAGGGGACTCCTTCGGCGCAGCCG
The DNA here is from genome assembly GCA_019750465.1 of Acetobacteraceae bacterium. Taxonomy (GTDB): domain Bacteria; phylum Pseudomonadota; class Alphaproteobacteria; order Acetobacterales; family Acetobacteraceae; genus JAIEOP01. The sequence goes on from JAIEOP010000291.1 coordinate 1,396, forward strand.
GGGCGGTGGCTGGGTGGGCGGCAGCGCGCTGCCAGAGGTCCTGGCGCCAGGGTGCCCGCAGCACGTGCTCGGCGACGCCTGCCGGCAGGTGGCCCCAGCGGCGCATGGCGTCGGCCCAGCGCAGGGCGGCATCGGCGGAGGGCGGCGCCCCGGCATCGAAGCCGAGCGGCGCGGCCAGGCGCTGCGG
>JAIEOP010000315.1 GCA_019750465.1 Acetobacteraceae bacterium
CGGCCTCCGCGGCGGCCGGGACGGCGACACCCTGCACGGCGGCGGCGGCCTCGACTGCCCGGGCCAGCGGGTGGGCCGAGCCCGCCTCGACGGCCGCGGCAAAGGCCAACACATCGTCTTCCGCGGCGCCAGTGGCGGCGACGATGCGGGTCACGCGCGGCCGGCCCTCGGTCAGCGTGCCGGTCTTGTCGAAGGCGACGGTGCGGGCGGCGCCGATCGCCTCCAGCGCCGCGCCGCCCTTGACCAGCAGCCCGCGCCGCGCCCCGGCCGAGAGGCCCGAGGCCATGGCGGCGGGGACGGAGATGACGAGTGCGCAGGGGCAGGCGATCAGCAGCACGGCGAGGCCGCGGTAGAGGCTTGTCTGCCAGTCCCAGCCGAGCAGGACGGGCGCCAGCAGGATCACCAGCGTCGAGACGGCCATGGCGCCCGGCGTCCACCAGGCGGAGAAGCGCTCGATGAAGCGCTGCGTCGGCGCGCGGGCGGCGGTCGCCTCCTCCACCAGGCGAATGATGCGGGCGACGGTGTTGTCGGCGGCGGCGCGCGTCACCCGGACGCGCAGCGTCCCGTCGGCGTTGATGGAGCCGGCGACGACCGCCTCGCCGGGGCCGCGCGCGACCGGCACGCTCTCGCCCGTCACGGGGCTCTCGTCGAGCGCGGAGCGGCCCTCCTCGATGGTGCCGTCGCAGGGCACCCGGTCGCCGGGGCGGACGAGGACCAGGTCGCCGACGGCGAGGCGATCGGGCGGGACCGGCGATGGCGCGCCATCCGGGCCGAGGCGCAGCGCGGTGCGGGGCATCAGGTCGGCCAGCGCCCGGATGCCCGCCCGCGCCCGGCCGGCCGCGACGTTCTCCAGCAGCTCGCCGACCGCGAAGAGCAGCACGACCACGGCCGCCTCCTCCGCCGCGCCGATGACGACGGCGCCGAGGGCCGCGGTGCACATCAGGGTCTCGATCGAGAAGGGGCTGCCGGCGCGGGCCAGCGCGACCGCGCGCCGGCCGAAGGGGATCAGCGCGAGCAGCGTGGCCGCGAGGAAAAGCCACTCGTGCTCGCCGGGCAGGAGGAATGAGAGCAGGTAGGCGCCGCCCACCAGGGCGCCGAGCGCCCAGACGAGCATGGCCTTGCCCGTGCGCCACCAGGGCCTGCCGGCGCCGGCCGGGTCACCGTCGTGGTCCTCGTGGGCGGGCCCGGCGGGCTTCCCACCCTGCGCGGCATCGGCGCCCGGCAGCGGCGTCGCCGCATAGCCGAGCGCCGCGACCTCGCGCTCCACCGCCTCGGCCGGGGCGCCGGAGGCGAGGGAAAGCGCCAGGCGCTCGGCCATCAGGTTGACCTCGACCCCCGAGACGCCCGGCAGCCGCCCGACCGCCCGTGTGACCTTGGCGACGCAGGAGGCGCAGTCCATGCCCTCCACGCGCCATTCCCGCCTGATCCCGTCGCCCATCGGCCGCGTCCGTTCTTCGATGCGGCAAGGGAGATGGGACCTCTAGCGACTGGAGGTTCAAGCCCCCATGTCGCGGCGATGACGAGGCTCTCCATCGGCGACCTGTCCCGGGCGACCGGGGTCAAGGCGACCACCATCCGCTGGTACGAGGGCGAAGG
>JAIEOP010000278.1 GCA_019750465.1 Acetobacteraceae bacterium
TGACGCGCGAGCCGAAGCCGCGGCGCGCGGGCGGTGTCTCCAGCGGCGGTCCGCCGATCTCGGCCCAGCACAGCAGCCGCCGCCCGGTCGACCCGAACCAGCGAGGCGAAGCACGAACTCAGCCGCAGGTCACCGTTCGGCTGTGGGCGCTGACCTGGACGGGACCGGACGGTCCCGAGCGGGTGTAGGCCCGCACGGAGGCGATGCCGCCGCAGGCCTTCTCCTCCGTCTGGGAGGTGTTGCTGGCACCACCTTGGCGTGTGCGTTCCTCGAAGTACTGCTGCGCGCGCGCGCGCCAGGCCCTGTGCTCGGGTGCTGAGGAGTTGGTGTAGGGCCGCGATCCGATCACGGCCCTGACGTCGGCCTCGGACCACTCGCCTGTCGGCAGGTCGCGCAGGCGCTCCAGCGTGGCGGCCTCGCGCTGGCGCGGGGTCATCGTCCGGTTCGGCCCGTTCGTGCCGAACTGCTCGGCACCGAATGGGTAGTCTCTGGCCGACGGGATACCGTCCGGCCACTGGACGGGGAGGCCACGCTCGGCGGCTGTCCTGCCCCTCGGCTCGCCCCAGGTGCCCTGCCAGCGCGGCGTTCCGTCCGAGCCGTCGCCGCCGTGCGCGATGGCCGCTTCGATCGCAGCACGGGCGCGCCGGACAACCTCCTCGTAGGTCTTCGCGCCGGCGCCCATCGAGAAGCCGATGGCGTTGTTGTGGTCGTCCATCTGGCGCAGCTCGGGTGGCTGGTTGCGTTCGTGGGTCCCGAGCACTTCGTTCCCGGTTGCGATCGCGTAGGCAGTGCCGAACCCGAAGCGGCGGCGCAGCTCCGCCGTGCCCACGATGTGGCGGTAGGCATCGGCGGGGCCATCGTAGTATCCCGGCAGCGGCGAGGCCAAGGCTTCCGCCGATGCGGCGTCCCCGACGGAACGCCAGAACATGAAGCCGCTCATGCGCGAACTCCTCTGCGGCGCCGGGCGCGAGCCTCAGCGCGAATGACAGGTCCACCAAAAGGGCGAGAGCGCACCAGGCGGTTCGGGGCCGACAGGGACGCCTGCGTTGTCCAGGTTCAGAACGTAGAGGCACACGCGCCCGGAGTCGGCCTGGCGCATGATCCGCGACACCGACAACGGTCCGCTCGGACCTTCCCAGGAAACATGGAGCACAGGCTCGAAGATGCGGGTTCGCATGGCCGGGAAGGCGGCGTAGCCATGGACATCCCTCGTCGGCCACCCGGGCCGTGGCTCGATCGTGCGCCCGTCATAGGTGACGCTGACATTGCGGATCGGCGCGGCGGAGACGATGACAAGTTGCGCTTCGTTCGGCCCGAAGATCTCGTCCCAGGCCTGCCGGATCGGCGGCAGCGCAGCGGCCGTCAGGACCAATGTACAGGCCGCCAGTGCCCACCACAGGGCGCGCTTCGCCCTCTGATGACCCCTAGTGAGCACAATGCATCCGTGGGTTCAAGAATTTTCTCCTATATCGGTGCCGTGTTCCGGTGTCTCATGCGACGGCGCGCAAGGGACGAGGCGCAGCCCTGAGACACCCTGTGTCCACCCCGATGTTGTCATGCGGCGATTTTGGCTGCGGCAGTGTGCCTGGCTGGGTCGT
>JAIEOP010000100.1 GCA_019750465.1 Acetobacteraceae bacterium
CGCGGCGCCCGGCGCGCGGCGGGACGGGGCGGCGGGCGGCCGCACGCTGGTCGGGCATGGCGATTACGTGCCGCCGTACCGGCGGCTCCCTGTTCGACGGCGCGCGCCGGGAGGGGCGGGTGCCAGGCAAGGGGGGCTGACTACCCGCCTGCCCGGGATGCGCAAGGGGCGCTGCGACCGCCCTTGACGGTCGCGAAACCGCGCCGATAGCCTCACCCCGCTGCGCGCATGACGGCGCCGCGAGGGGGGGGAGATGCAAGCCATCGCCACGCGGCGCCTCGGGCGCACCGACATCGCGGTGACGGAGCTCGGCTTCGGCGCCGCCCCGATCGGCGGCTTCCGCGCCACCATCCCGGAGGCCGAGGCGCAGGCGCTGATCGATGCCGCCTGGGATGGCGGCGTGCGCTACTACGACACCTCGCCCTACTACGGCTACGGCCGCAGCGAGCTGCGCATCGGCCATGCGCTGCGCCAGCGGCCGCGCGGGGAGTTCGTGCTCTCCACCAAGATCGGCCGGGTGATGCGCACGCCGAAGCCCGGCGAGGCACCGCCCGAGGACCTGCGGCCGAACGGACTTCCCGGCTTCGTGCCGGCCTTCGACTACAGCCATGACGGCGTCATGCGCTCGCTGGAGCAGTCCTGCCTCCGCATGGGCATCGCGCGCATCGACGTGGTGCTGATCCATGACATCGACTTCTGGACGGTGCGCGACCGCGCGCTGCTCGACGAGCGCTTCCGCACCGTGATGGAGGGCGGCTACCGCGCGCTCGACGAGCTGCGCCGCGCCGGCGTGATCGGCGCGATCGGCGCCGGGCTGAACGAGGCCGACATGTGCCTGCGCTTCGCCCGCGCCGGCGACTTCGACTGCATGCTGCTCGCCGGGCGCTACACGCTGCTCGAGCAGGGCGCGTTGGCGGAATTCATGCCGCATGCCGCGGCGCGGGGCATCGGCGTGATCATCGGCGGCCCCTACAATTCGGGCATCCTCGCCGGCGACGTGCCGGACGGCGCCACCTACGACTACAGCGCCGCGCCGGCGCCGCTGATCGGGCGCGCGCGCCGCATCGCCGTGGTGTGCCGCCGGCATGGCGTGCCGCTCGCCGCGGCCGCGCTGCAATTCCCGCTGGCGCATCCGGCGGTCTGCTCCGTCATCCCCGGCGCGCTGTCGGTGCGGGAGGTGGAGCAGAACCTGGCGCATCTCCGCCACCCGGTGCCGGGGGCGCTGTGGCAGGAGCTGCGGGCGGAGGGCCTGCTCGCGCCGGAGGCGCCGGTTCCCGGCTGACCGCCGCACCCGCGCCGCCGAACGCCGCGACGACGAACCTGCACGTCATGGCATGCCGGTACGCCTTCCGGTGGGACCGGATGGGCGAGGGCCTAGCAGGCTGCGGAAATTCTCCATCGGACACGCAACAAAAGGCATGAAGGAATCCAGAAATGCCGTCGCCTGAATTTTCCTTTCGAACCAGGCGGATCCCGCGAATCAATGTTGCGCTGGCTGCCGTCGAAAATCGAATTTCCGCAACCTGCTAGAGCGTGATGCGTTCGCATGCGCTCACGCAACACGCTCCAGCCTTTGCCGGGTCGCGGGATTCAGCGTTTGCGGCGATTCTGCCT
>JAIEOP010000034.1 GCA_019750465.1 Acetobacteraceae bacterium
GGGGACGTTGGACGCCCCCTGCCCCGCCCGGCGGCGCCGCGGACCCCGACGCGCCGCCTCCGGCGCTCGTGCGCCGCGCCCGCGCGGGCGGCGACCCCATGGCCGAACTCGACGCCATGGTCGGCCTTGGCAGCGCCAAGGCCGAGATTCGCCGCCTGGCCGACCTCGTCGCCGCCGAGCGCGAGCGCCGCCGCACCGCGCCGCTGCGCAACGCGTTCGCCGCGGAGGCCGAACCGCCCGCGCTGCACCTGCTGTTCCTCGGCAACCCCGGCACCGGCAAGACCACGGTCGCCCGCCTCCTCGGCGAGATCCTCGCGGACCTCGGCCACCTGCGCTCCGGCCACCTCGTCGAGGCCGACCGCTCCACCCTCGTCGCGGGCTGGGTCGGCCAGACCGCGCCGCGCGTCCGCGCCGCCGTGGACGCGGCGACCGATGGGGTGCTGTTCATCGACGAGGCCTACGCCCTCGCCCCGCCGGGCTCGGAGGTGTCGAACGACTTCGGGCGCGAGGCCGTGGACGCGCTGCTCAAGCTGATGGAGGACCGGCGCGGGCGGCTGTGCGTCGTCGCGGCGGGCTACCCCGCCGAGATGCGGCGCTTCCTCGACAGCAACCCCGGCCTGCGCTCGCGCTTCACGCGCACCGTGGTCTTCGAGGACTACACCGCCCCCGAGCTCGCGGCGATCTTCCGGCGGCACGCGGAGGGGGCGGGCTTCGCGCTGACGGCGGACGCCGGCGAGGCCCTCGACGCCGCCTGCGCGCGGATGGCGGCGGGCCGCGGCGAGCGCTTCGGCAACGGCCGCGCCGCCCGCACCCTGTGGGAGCGCACGCGCGAGGCGCAGTCGTCGCGCGTCATGCGCCTGCCCGGCCGCACCGCGGAGGACCTCCGCGCCGTCACCGCCGCCGACGTGGTCGCCGCCGCGCGCCTCGCCGCGGCGGAGGTCGCCCCGTGAGTCGCGGCGCGGGCTTCGTACCCTGGTGGCGCCTCGGCGACCTCGCCCGCCTCGCGCTCGACGCGCTGCGCAGCGACCGCCCCTTCCGGTGGGCGGCGGCCGGCGCCGCCGCCTCCCTCGCCCTCCTGGTCGCCCGCGGCCTCGACCCCGCGCCGGATCCTGGCGGCGTGGAGCCCGGCGCGCCCCCGGCCGACGTGCCGCCGGTGTCCGCCACGGCCGTCGTCCCGCCGCCGGCCGCGTCCGGCCCCCTGCCCGCCCCCGGTGGCCCGTCGGGGGGCGCGGAGGCGCGCGGCGTCCCCATCGCGCCGGGCGTGCCGCTGGGTCCAGGCCCGGCCGCTCCGCGCGACACCTTCGGCACCGTCCCTTCCCCGAGAGCCCCCATCCCATGACCGCGCATCCCGCGCGCCGCGCCGCGGCGGCCAGCCTGCTCCTCCTGCTCGCGCCCGGCGCGGCGTCCTCGCAACCGCGTCCCCCGCCCGAGCCGTCCCAGCTCGACCGCATCGAGCGCCGCCTCGACGAGGTGCTGCGCCGGCTGGAGGCGCTGGAGGGCGCGGGCGCCGCTCCGACCCGCGGCGCGGCCGACCCGGTCGCGGGTGGTGCTTCCTCGGCCGCGCCGGCCGCCTACCGCCCCGGCCCGCTGGCCGTGCTCCGCCCGGCGCCCACCGCCGACGCCCTCCTCGCG
>JAIEOP010000013.1 GCA_019750465.1 Acetobacteraceae bacterium
ACGGTGAGCTTCACCGGACGGTCGTCGAGGATCGGGCCGAGCTTCAGCTTCGGCATGGGTCAGCCTCCGTAGGGCTCGAGCACGAGGTCGCGGTGGACGATCACGCGGACAGGAAAGCCGGGGCGCACGGTCAGCGTCGGGGGGACGGAGAGCTGCCGGCGGACGATCTCCTCGCCGGCGCGGCCGACGGTGTCCTGGCCGCTCTCGCGGATGGCACGGGCGATGTCGCTTTCGTCGTCGCGGCCGAGCTCCAGGCCGAGGTTCAGCAGCGTCGCGAGGCCCGCGGCGAGGAAGAGCCGTCCCCAGTGGTAGTCCACGCCGTCCTCGAGTCCGGCATAGCCCGCCTCGTCCGCACCCGGCATGCGCTCCAGCACGATGGATCGGCCGTTGGGCAGGATGAGCCGGTTCCAGACGAGCAGGATGCGGCGCTGCCCGAAGCGTATGCGGCTGTCGTAGGCGCCGATCAGGCGCGCGCCCTGCGGGATGAGCAGGTGCCTACCCGTCGGGCTGTCGAAGACGTTGGCTGTGACCTGGGCGGTGATCTGCCCCGGCAGGTCGGAGCGGAGACCGGTCAGCAGCGCCGCGGGGATGACGCTGCCGGCCTGGATGACGAAGGGGCTCGCCGGTGTCTGGAGCCGATCCGGCGATGTCGTGCGGCGATCGGCAGGGCCGCCCAGGAAGGCGAGCCGTCGGTCGGTGGTGTCGGGACCGATCGGCATGGCGCCCGGATCCGCTGCCAGCGATCCGGCGGGCGCGGCACCGCGCGGCTCGCCTCGCGCCTCGACCTGCACGAAGAGCAGGCTCGTGCGCGCCGCCTCGATCTCCTGCAGCCGCCGCTGCTCGGCAGGATCGGCGGTCGTGGGCGTCGCCGGCGGCACGACCGGCTGACCACGCTCCTGCGCCCGCACGATCGGCCGGCCAAGATCGCCAGGCAGCGGCGGGCCGAGCTGCGGGATCCCAGCATAGTCACGCGGCAGGGCGGCCAGGCCGTCGGCCTGCGGGTTCCGATCAGTGCTGTAGAGCTCGCGCGGCCCCTCGCCGCCGCTGCGGCCCTGGAGGGCCACGATCAGCGCCGCCCCGATGCCGAGCCCGGCCGCGACGCCAAGCCCGATCAGCACGCGGCGGGAAAGCCGCACCACGCGCGGCGGGTCGGGGCGCAGGCGCAGCGCCGCGGCGATGTCGCGCTCGCTCCCGCCCCGTTCCGGCGCCGCCCCGCTCACTGGTGCACCTTCGGGCTGTCGGGCGCGGAGCCGCGTAGCGGTGTAGTGTCCGGCAGCCCGAGCACCTGGCGTGACGGCCTGCTCCGCATGCCGCTGGACGGCCACGATGAGACCAGCCGCACGCCAGGCGCCGGGAGATCGCGACGGACCACAGGGTGATGCGCCAGAGCCGGCCAGCCAGAGCGCCAATCAGTGAGCGATCCGCACGACCTCCCAGCCCGGGTCAGCCTACCCCACACCGAGGAGGTCAGCCCATGCCATTCTTCGCCGGTCTCGACTGGGGCGGCACCGCGCACGCCGTCTCATCGCACCCGGCCGTCGGTGCGCACGACGCGCGCGCGCTGCTGCCGGTCACCGAAACGCAGCTCGGCGGCCGCGAAGAGCCGGTCGACGATCACAAAATTCTGCCGGACG
>JAIEOP010000080.1 GCA_019750465.1 Acetobacteraceae bacterium
CTAACCCGGATTATTCACCAGGGTTGGCGGGCATGGTGCAAACCCTTGATCAGCCATAGGATTCGGTTGCGACACCCACATCCATCCGGTTCCGGATCCCATGCCCGCCAACACCGAGCCTACCCGCGCGCTGCCCGGCCTGTCACCGGTCGATGGCAAGCCCATCATCGCCCGCTTCGACGGCGGCCGGCTGTCCTCCGATGGCGGCGTTCTGGCGCTGCGCGAGATCGAGCACCGCCTCGGCATCGCCGACCGCCTGGCCGCCTGCGTGGCCGATCCCCGGATGGCCGGGCGGGTCGTGCACCGCGTGGCTGATGTTCTGCGCTTCCGGATGCTCATGATCGCCGCCGGCTACGAGGACGGCAACGACGCCGACAGCCTGCGCCACGATCCTGCCTTCAAGCTCGCCCTCGGGCGGCTGCCGGACGGCGACGCGCTGTGTTCGCAGCCAACCATCTCTCGGCTCGAGAACCTGCCGCGGCCGCGCGAACTGCTGCGCATGGGCCAGGCCATGGTGGCGCAGTATTGCGCCGGCTTCCGCCACGTGCCGCGGCGCATCACGCTCGACATCGACGACACCTTCGATGCCGTCCATGGCGGCCAGCAGCTGCGCCTGTTCAACGCCCACTACGATGAATATGGCTTCCAGCCGATCGTGGTGTTCGACGGCGAGGGCCGCCCGGTCGCCGCCATGCTGCGCCCCGCCCACCGCCCCTCCGGCCATGAGGTGCGCGCCTTTCTGCGCCGGCTGGTCCGCGAGATTCGCGCCCACTGGCCCCGCGTGGAAATCCTGATCCGCGCCGACAGCCACTATGGCGCGCCGGAGGTGCTGGATTTCTGCCGCGCCGAGCGGCTCGAGTTCATCCTTGGCCTGGCCTCCAACAGCGCGCTGCGGCGCCACGTCGAGGCGCTGGAGCAGAGCACCGCGGCGCGCCATGCAAGCCGCGCCGAGGGCGGCAAGCTGCGGCGCTACAAGGAGTTCCTCGACAGCGCCCGGAGCTGGAGCCGGGTCGAGCGCATCATCGCGCGCGTCGAGACCAGCGCCCAGGGCACCGATACCCGGTTTGTCGTCACCAACCTCGCCGGCGGCACGGCGCGCACCTTGTACGAGGACCTCTACTGCCGCCGCGGCCAGGCCGAGAACCACATCAAGTCCTGGAAGACCCACCTCGCCGCGGATCGCACCTCATGCCACCGCGCCAGCGCCAACCAGCTGCGCCTGATGCTGCACACCGGCGCCTATTGGCTGATGTGCTCGTTCCGCCGGCTGATGCCGGCGCGCTCGTCCTGGCGGGTGGCCCAGTTCGATACCTTGCGCCTGCGGCTGCTGAAGATCGCTGCCCGCGTGGTCGCGTGGAAGACCAAGGTGATGGTCCACCTGCCCAGCGCCTATCCCGACCAGGCCATCCTGCGGCTCGTCCTCGACCGGCTGCCGCGCTTGGTCATCTGAACCACGGGGCGGTGTCGCCCCGAACGAGCCCGTCACCGCAACCCCAAGCATCGCAATCCGCACCCCTCCGCCGGCCCCATCCGCCGGCCCCATCCGCCGGCACGCAAAGCCGCGCGCGCATAACCGTCAGCCGAGCCGAGCCAATCGCAAATCAGCGCGGAATTAGGCCCGGTGAATTTTTCGGG
>JAIEOP010000010.1 GCA_019750465.1 Acetobacteraceae bacterium
GCTCGAGCCGGCGACGCGCGCCGCGCTGCGCACCCTGGTGGATGCCGGCCGCCAGGTGGTGGCCGATGCCGGGGCGCTGGCCGCCTGTGCGGGCGACCCCCGCGCGCTTGCCGGCTGCGCCGTACTGACGCCGCATGCCGGGGAGTTCGAGCGCGTCTTCGGGCCGGTCGGGACGGACAAGCCCGCCGCCGCGCGCCGTGCCGCCGCGGCAACCGGCGCGGTGGTGCTGCTGAAGGGCGCGGATACCGTCATCGCCGCGCCGGACGGGCGGGTGGCGGTCAACGCCAATGCCCCGCCCGCGCTGGCAACGGGCGGCACCGGCGACGTGCTGGCCGGGATCATCGCGGCGCTGCTGGCGCAGGGCATGGACGGCTTCGGCGCCGCCTGCGCCGGGGCCTGGCTGCAGGGCGAGGCGGCGCGGCGGGGACCCTCCGCCGGGCTGGTCGCCGCCGACCTGCTCAACTCTCTGTCGAGCGCGATGATTGCCGCACGCGGCGCCTGACAGCCGCCCCCGATATGCGATACGCTCGCGTCATGGCGGGCGTGGCGTTGCGCCCAGGGAGACGCCGCATCGATGTCTGAGGCTATTCTCACTCCTGGTGCCGCACCACCTGGCGGATTCTTCGACCGTGCGTTGCGCCGCGTGTCGAACCTCTGGCGCGACATGGCCGAGCGCGTGGTCGGCAGCGAGCCGGACGAGACCATCACCGACCAGATGCGGGCCTGCCTGGATGGACGGGGCGGCGAGGTCTCGGCGCGCAACCGCGCGGCCAAGCTGGCCCAGGCCTATCTCGCCCTGGATCCCGTCGGGCGGGAGGAATTCCTGCTCGGCCTGGCCGGGTTCGACGCCGATGACGGCGCCGTGCAGCGGGCGATGGAGGCGGTCGCCGCCGCGGGCGCCGACCCCGAGGCGCGGCTGGCTGCGCGGGCGCGGCTGCGCCGGGCGCTGGAGCCGCCGCGCATCCGCCTGCTGACGCAGTTCACCACCATCCCGGACGGGATGAAGTTCCTGGTCGACCTGCGCGCCGAGCTGCTGCGCCTGCGCGACGCCGATCCGCTGCTGGCCGGGCTCGAGGCCGACCTGAAGGGGCTGCTGGCCAACTGGTTCGACGTCGGCTTCCTGGAGCTGCGGCGGATCGACTGGAACTCGCCGGCGGCACTGCTGGAGAAGCTCGTGCAGTACGAGGCGGTGCATCGCATCCGCACCTGGCGCGACCTGAAGAACCGCCTGGATTCCGACCGCCGCTGCTACGCCTTCTTCCACCCGCGCATGCCGGACGAGCCGCTGATCTTCGTCGAGGTGGCGCTGGTGAAGGGCCTGTCGGACAGCGTGCAGCGGCTGCTGGACGAGAAGGCGCCGGTGCTCGATGCGCGCGAGGCCGACACGGCGATCTTCTATTCCATCAACAACTGCCAGCGCGGGCTGGACGGGATCAGCTTCGGCAATTTCCTGATCAAGCGGGTGGTCGGGCTGCTGGGCGAGGACCTGCCCAACGTGAAGGCCTTCGCCACGCTCTCGCCCATCCCGGGCTTCCTGCGCTGGCTGCAGGGGCGGCTGGCCGGTGCCGACGGGCCGGCCCTGCTGACCGAGGAGGAGGCTGCCGCGCTGCGCGCGGCCGCGCCGCCGCCGCTGCCCCTGCCGGCCCC
>JAIEOP010000301.1 GCA_019750465.1 Acetobacteraceae bacterium
GACCCGGCCGCGGCCCGCGGCCCGGCACCGTGAGCCGACCCGCCGCCGCGGCCCCGCCGCCGGAAGCGATTCCCCTGATCAGCCGCGGCTTCGTCGGGCTGCGCGTGGTCGGCGACGTGCATGGCGACGCCATCGCCTTCGCGCACGCCATCGCCGGTGCCGAGGCGGAGGGGCTCTACCTGCTGCAGCTCGGCGACCTGACCGATTACGGGCCCGACAGCCCGGCGGCGCTGCGGCTGATCTTCGGCGTGCTGGATCGCCGCCAGGGACGCTTCCTGCTCGGCAACCACGACCACAAGCTGCGCCGCGCGCTGCTCGGCCAGGCCGTGCGCTACGCCGCGGACGGGCTGGGCCGCACGCTGGAGCAGCTCGCGCGCGCGCCGGACGGGCCGGCCCTGAAGGCCCGCGCGGTGGCGGAGATTGCGGCGGCGCCGCCCTGGCTCCGGCTCGGCTCCTGGTTCTTCGTGCACGCGGCCTGGCACCCGCGCATGCGGCACCTGCCGCCACCCGGGGATGCGGGCACCGGCAAACCCGACCCCGTGCTGTCGCGGGCCCTGTTCGGCCAGGTGACGGGGCGGACCCGGCCGGATGGCTACCCGGAGCGGGTGTACGACTGGGTGGACTGGATTCCGCCCGGGCTGACGGTGCATTGCGGCCACGACCGGCGCTCGCCCGACGGGCGGCCCTATGTGCAGGAGGGGGCGCTGGGCGGGCTGGCGATGTTCCTCGACACCGGCGCGGGCAAGGGGGGGCACCTGTCCTGGCTCGATCTGCGGTGGTGAGCGGGCTCGAACCCCCGGTGATCCGCCCGGCGGCGGAAACACCCCACCTCGCCACTGTGGCCGCCTGGCTGCACGCTGCCTGGTGGGCGGCGGATGGCTGGACCCTCGCCGCCGTGCGGGCGGAGCTGGCCGTTGCCGCCGGTCCCGCGGCGCCGATCGCCTTCGTGGCCGAGGTCGCCGGCGAGCCGCTCGGCACCGCGACGCTCGATGTCGATGATCTGCCGAGCCGGCCCGACCTGTCGCCCTGGCTGGCCAGCGTCTGGGTGGCGCCGGCCGCACGCGGGCTGGGTTTGGCCACTGCGCTGGCATGCCATGTCGAGGCACGGGCCGCGGCGCTCGGCCACGGGAAGCTGCACCTGTTCACGCCCGACCGGGCGGCGTTCTATGCCCGCCGCGGCTGGCGGGTGCTGGGCGCGGAGCGTTGGCGCGACGTGCCGGTGACGCTGATGGCGAAATGCCTCGGGTGATCCGCTCACGCTTCCTTCAGCACTGGCTGCGACACTCCGTCCATGCCGTCGGATCTGCGCATGCCGATGGACCTCCTGACCCGCAGCGATCGCAGTTTCGAGGTCCTGTTGCACACCCTGCCGGGAACCCGGTACGGGATGGAGGCGCGCTGGTACCAGCTCGGCCCCTTCGCCGAGCGGCTCGACGCGCTGGCGGAGTACGAGGCGCTGTGCCGGGACTTCCCGCCGGGGACGCTCGTGGTGCCGGTGCTGGTGGCCGTGGTGCATGACGACGCCACCGGCCTCTACCGGGACCGCATCCTGGAGGCGCGGGGCCGGGCGCCGCTGATCCGGCGCGAGGGCATGCTGCACCTCTCGACGCCGGAGCGCCGGCGGCTGATCGCGGCCGCCGCGGCGCCGCGGC
>JAIEOP010000261.1 GCA_019750465.1 Acetobacteraceae bacterium
CCGTGCCGGCGGCGGCCGCCGCCGCGCGGGCGGGTGCGGCGCCGGTGGTGCTGCTCTCGCCGGCCTGCGCGAGCTGGGACCAGTTCAGCGGCTTCGAGGCCCGCGGCGAGCGCTTCCGCACGCTGGTGCAGGGCCTTGCCACGGAGCGCGCGGCATGAGCGCCGGCGACCGCGCGGAGGCGTCCCGATGAGCGTGAGCCGCACCGACACCTCCATCCTCGGCCGCTGGTGGTGGACCGTCGATCGCTGGACGCTGGCGGCGCTGCTGGTGCTGATCGGCTTCGGCTACGTGATGATGCTGGCCGCCTCGCCCGCCGTGGCGGAGCGCGTGATGGGCACCTCGGCGCGCGGGCTGCTGTTCGCCAAGCAGGTGGTGTTCCTGGCGATGGCCGGGGCGCTGATGGTCATCGTCTCGCTGCTCTCGCCGCGCGACGTGCGGCGCGTGGCGATGCTCGGCTGCCTCGGCGCGCTGGCACTGACGGCGGCGACACTGTTGATCGGCTTCGAGACGAAGGGCGCGCGGCGCTGGCTGTCGCTGCCCTTCCTCGGGACGATGCAGCCTTCGGAGTTCCTCAAGCCCTGCTTCGCCGTGGTCTGCGCCTGGATGCTGGCGCGCGGCAAGGCGTCGGCGGCGACAGCCGCGGCGGCACGCCCGACGGGGCTGGAGCGGGGCTGGTTCCGCCTGCCCGATCCGCGCCTGATGCTGCAATCCCCGGGCCGCTATCTCTGGCCGCTGGCGGTGCTGCCGCTGCTCGGCATCATCGCCGTCATCATGAAGGCGCAGCCGGATTTCGGCATGCTGATGGTGATCGTCGCGGTCTGCCTGGCGCAGTTCTTCGTCGCCGGGCTGAACCTGGTGCTGGTGGCGGGCATCGGCATCGCCGGCATCGGGCTGGCGGTCAGCGCCTACTTCATGCTGTCGCACGTGCGCAGCCGCGTCGATCGCTTCCTCGACCCGGCGGCGGGCGACACCTTCCAGATCACCAAGTCGCTGGAGGCCTTCGGCCATGGCGGGCTGCTCGGGCGCGGCCCCGGCGAGGGCCGGGTGAAGAACATGCTGCCGGACGCGCATGCCGACTTCGTCTTCGCCGTCGCCGGCGAGGAATTCGGCTTCGTCATCTGCCTGGTGATCCTGGCCCTCTTCACCTTCGTCGTGGTGCGCGGGCTGCTGCGGCTGCTGGGGGAGACCGACCTCTTCGTGGTGCTGGCCGCGACCGGGCTGCTGGCGCAGTTCGGGCTGCAGGCCTTCGTCAACATGGCCTCGACGCTGCACCTGATCCCGACGAAGGGGATGACGCTGCCCTTCGTCTCCTATGGCGGCTCCTCGGTGCTGGCGATCGCGCTGGGGATGGGGATGCTGCTGGCGCTGACGCGGCGGCGGCCGGGGCGCGCGCTGACGGAGCCTTCGGGATGAGGGGACCCGCGGTGCGCCCGATCGTCATCGCCGCCGGCGGCACCGGCGGCCACCTGTTCCCGGCGGAGGCGCTGGCGGCCGCCCTGCAGGCGCGCGGCGAGCGCGTGGCGCTGATGACCGATGCGCGCTCCGCCGCATTCGACAGCCCCGCCTTTGCGAACACCGAACGCTTCGTGCTGCGCGGATCCGGCCTGGCCGGGCGGGGCGCGCTGGCGGCGGCGCGCGGCACGCTTGCGCTGGCCGCCGGC
>JAIEOP010000032.1 GCA_019750465.1 Acetobacteraceae bacterium
TCGCCGCAAACGCTGAATCCCGCGACCCGGCAAAGGCTGGAGCGTGTTGCGTGAGCGCATGCGAACGCAATGCGCTCCGGGCGCCGCAGGCCGGCGGTGTCGCGCTCGCCGTCGACCGCCGCCGGTGGAGCTGCCGATGGTCCTCCCGCCGAAGCGACGCGCGCATTCCTCCCGGACCGCCGGCGGGACATGGCACCGTCCCATCCGCCGGCATGGCGCGGCGCCGGCGCCGGCTACGCGGCCATGCCCGCCATCGCCCGCACCGTCCCGGCACCGAGCCCGACCACCTCGCCGACCAGCACCAGCGCCGGGCGCCCGCTGGACCAGCCCGGCCCGGCGGCGGCGACGGAGGCGAGCGTACCGTGCAGCAGCCGCGGCCGGTCCGCGCCGCCGTTCTCGACGATGGCCGCGGGCGTCGCCGGGTCCAGCCCCGCGCCGACCAGCCCGGCCTGCAGCGCGCCGAGCGTCGCCAAGCCCATGTAGACCGCCAGCGTCTGCCCGGGCCGCGCCAGCGCGGCGAAGTCGAGGTCGAGCCGCCCCTCCCGCGTGTGCCCGGTCGCGAAGGTCACCATGCGCGCGGCGTCGCGGTGCGTCAGCGGGATCCCGGCCTCGGCGGCGCAGGCGAGCGCGGCGGTGACGCCGGGCACCACCGCGTGCGCGATGCCGGCCTCGGCCAGCGCAGACGCCTCCTCGCCGCCGCGGCCGAACACGAAGGGATCGCCGCCCTTCAGCCGCACCACGCGGCGGCCCTCGCGCGCCAGGCGCACCAGCAGCGCGTTGATCTCCGCCTGCGGCATGCAGTGGTTGGCGCGCGCCTTGCCGACGAAGATCCGCTCCGCATCGCGCCGCGCCATGTCCAGCACCGCGGGCGAGACCAGCCGGTCGTGCACGATCACGTCCGCCTCGCCCAGCAGGCGCTGCGCCCGCAGGGTCAGCAAATCCGCCGCCCCCGGCCCGGCGCCGACCAGGTGCACGATGCCCGGCGGCGCGGCGTCGGCCGCATGCAGCGCCCGCGCGAAGGCCGCCTCGGCCGCCGCCGTGCTGCCCGCCATGGCCAGCTCGGCGACCGGGCCGGCCAGCACGTCATCGAGAAAGCGCCGCCGTGCCGGGAGGTCGGGCAGCGCGCGGCGCACCGCCGCCTTGAACCGCCCCGCCAGCGCCGCCAGGCGGCCAAGGCCAGGTGGCAGCACGGCCTCGATGCGCTGGCGGACCATGCGCGCCAGCGCCGGGGCCGCACCGCCGGTGCCGATGGCGATGGTCACCGGGTCGCGGTCGACGATCGCCGGCATCAGGAAGGAACACAGCGCCGGCCGGTCCACCACGTTCACCGGGATGCCGCGCGCCATGCAGGCGGCCGAAAGCGCCGCGAGATCGGCCTCCGGCGCATCGGCGCCGATGGCGATGGCGACGCCGTCCAGCAGCGCCGGCGCGAAGCGCGCGGCCGCGCGGATGGTGGCGCCGGCCCGGCGCAGCGGCTCGGCCTTGCGCGCGGCGACGCCGCCGCTGCCGAGCACCAGCGCCACGCGGCCGGCGAGATCGAGGAAGACCGGGAATTGCCGCATCACGCCACCTCCGGCACCGCGCCCAGCAGCGCCGCGATCTCCGGCCGGCAGGAGCCGCAGCCGGTGCCCGCGGCGGTCGCCGCGCCGACCCCGGCAAGGCTGCGCGCGCCGCAGCCGCGG
>JAIEOP010000108.1 GCA_019750465.1 Acetobacteraceae bacterium
CGCCGGCCGCCCCGGCTGCCGCCATGCGCAGCGGCATCGCCCGCGCCGGCGTCTCGCGCTGGTGGCGCGGCTGGGCGCTTGGCGCCAGTGCGATCGCCGCCGGGCTGGCCGCGCTGGTGGTCCTGCGGCCACCGGAGCCGGTGCCGGCGCCGCAGCTGATGACCGTGCTGCTGAGCAGCCAGGACCAGCCTGCCTGGCTGGTGCAGGCGGAGCGCGACGGCGCGATCCGCCTGGCGGCGCTGAACGCGCAGCCGGTGCCGCCGGACCGCGTGCTGCAGCTCTGGGCGTTGCCGCAGGGCGCCACGGCGCCGACCTCGCTCGGGCTGATCCCGCCGGAGGGGCGGGTGACCGTGACGCCGGCGCAGATCCGCCCTGAGCCGGGCATGCTGATCGAGATCAGCCTGGAGCCGCCGGGCGGCTCGCCCATCGGGCGGCCGACGGGGCCGATCCTGTTCATCGGGCGGCTGACGGCGGCGGGCGGAGCGTAACGGCTGGGGAGGGGAGGGGGACGCGCTTCCCCAGGCCCCATCCCGCCTTTTCCTGCAGGTTGGCGGGCCGCGGGAGGGCGAATTTCTCCGTCCCCGCATCATGCCTGGGCTGCATCCATCCGCCGCGCTGCCCCGTAGCGTCTCAGCGGGGCCGCAGCGGCCCGATCGCCCGCCACCGTCGGCGGCGGGCGCGAATCGGACCGCACCGGATGCGGCCCCCGCGCCTCGGACGGAGAGACCCCGATGATGAGCCCGACCCGCCGTGCCGCACTGGCAGGCGCCGCCGCCCTGCTCGGCGCCGCCGCCGCAAGCGCCGCCTCCGCCCAGACGCTGCTCGGCCTGACCGCCGACAACATGCTGGTGCGCATCGACGGCGAGACGCGCCGCGCCGCCCAGCCCCTGCGCATCACCGGCGCCGAGGGGCGCGTGATCGGCATCGACCAGCGGCCGGCGGACGGCAAGCTGTATGGCGTGACGGATGCCGGCCAGATCGTGGCCATCGACTGGAACACCGGCCGCGCGACGGGGGTGAGCCGGCTGTCCGAGCGCTTCGAGAGCGGCGGCCGCGCCGTGGTGGACTTCAACCCGGTGGCCGACCGGCTTCGGCTGATGGGCGTGAACGGCACGAATTTCCGGGTGAACGTGGAGACCGGCGCGGTCGTGCGCGACGGCCAGCTGAAGTACCAGGCCGGGACGCCATGGGCCGAGACGCCGCCGCGCATCGGCGCCGGCGCCTATACCAACAGCATGGCCGGGGCGCAGGCGACGGCGCTCTACACGCTGGACACGCTGACCCGCGCCTGGAACCTGCAGGCGCCGCCGAACGACGGCGTGCAGCAGCCGCGGGCGGAGCTGCCGGCCGGCCTGCCGCCGGGCGTGGCCTTCGACATCCTGGCCGACGCGCAGGGCGGCAATGCCGGCTGGCTGCTGGCGGCGGGGACGCTGCACCGGGTGGACGTGGCGACCGGTGCGGTGACCCCGGCCGGCGCGGTGAGCGGCCTGCCGGCGGCGGAGATCATCGACATCGCCGCGGTGCGGTGAGCCACCGCGTCCCTCCCCCCGCTTGCGGGGGGAGGTCAGGAGGGGGGGCGCCGCCACGGGCAATCACGAAGCGGCCCCCCCCCCCCCCCCCCCCCCCCCCCGGGGGGGGGGGTTGACCGCACAAAAAAAACCCCACCCCCCCCCACACAGACCCCCAAGCCCCGGGC
>JAIEOP010000063.1 GCA_019750465.1 Acetobacteraceae bacterium
GCTCCCAGGTCCAGGTCGAGGGTCTCAGCAACCCAACCCTGCCAGGGAACACCGCGGTGGCCGCCCACCGGCGGGGATACGATCCCAGGGTGCGGTGTCGTGCCAAGTCGGGCTCCTTCGTGCGGTGGAGGATCTCCGGCGGTGTCGAAACACTTCGAGAACACGGCGCGTCGTTCCTGGCGGTCGGTGCATGTCCACGCGGATCAGCGCGCGGCCGGCGTGCCGCAGTGACAGGTCCGGGCACGGCACCGACGCTGCGCGCAGCGTCGGTGCCGTGCCTGGCCGCCCCGCCTCACTGCCGCTGGAAGTGCCGCGCTGCCACCCAGTCGGCGACGCGCTGGCCGATCTGCTCGCCGGCGACGGCCGAGAACGGGAAGTGCATGCCGCCGGCGATGCGGGCGATCCGGTTCTCCTGGTTGAAGGCATCGGTGCCGACATAGCTGCGCGTCGTGCCGGTGACCCTGCTGTCCAGGGTGAAGGTGACATCGGGCGTGCCGTAGACATGCCGTAGCGCCTGGCCGAGCGGGCTGGAGGTGCAGGAATGGGCCGCCGGATACTCGGGATGGTTGGGCGTGGGCAGCACCGGCGTCCAGGCCGCATCCGCCTGCGTCGCGTCGTTGCCGTCGTCAGCGGCGAGCGGAATCGCGGTCTGCGGCCGCCAGGTCGCGTAATGGTACTTGGTCTCGAAGCAGGTGCCGATCGCGTCGGCGAAGGAGACAGTGACCATCGCCATCAGCCTTGCGGCATCCGCCACATCTGGCGTGCTGGCGGCGAGGCGGCCGAGATTGCGCGTGAGGAAGGTCGGCGGCGGCTCGGTGTGGAAGCGTGCGATCTCGAGCTGCTCGGCCGTGCGCGTCGTGCTGGCCGCACCACCAAGGGCCCGCACCTCGTTGAAGGCGGCGGCATAGGCCGCGCTGGTCAGCGCGGGCGGCGGGGGCGCGCGGAACTGGTCGAGGCTATTCACCGCGAAGGGCCTGATCGCAGGAAAATGGCGGAAGATCGGGTTCGGGTTGGCGGCGCGGAACTGCCCCGGCGCGGTGCCGGAGACATAGGGCTGCAAGGCCACGCTGCGCCCGTCATTGGCGCGCAGCCGCACGATGCCGGCCGCGACCTCGCTGCCCAGCGCCACGCCCGCGGTCTTGGCCGTCCCCTCCGGGATCGCGGCCATGCGCTGGTCGTAGGCGGGTTGGTAGACCGCGCTGCGGTTGGGAAACAGCGCCCGCAACACGCCATGCGCCGCCGCGCTGACGGCGGCGTCGGTCGAGGCGCCGGCGGCCGGAGCGGTCGGCCGCACCGCGAAGGGACGGTAGCGGCCCTCGATGGCAACGACGGCGTCGTAGATCGCCAGATGCACGCTGGCGAGGTCGTGCGGGAAGGCCGGGACCCGCTCCTCCGGCGTGGTGGCGGTGGGGATTTGCGCCAGGATGGTGCGGTTGGCGACGTCGTTCCAGAAGGACACGACGTTGGGATGGTTCGCTGCGATGGTCACGGATTGCGCCACGGCCACGGATGCGCCGGGCGTGGCGAGGCCGAGGATGACGGCAAGGACCCGGAGGGTCGGGGTTCGATGGGCGAGGGCGGACATGGTGATGCGGTCTCCTGTGGGATTGCAGAGGGAGGGTGGATCGTGCCGGGTGAGTATCGTGCCGATGGCGGGCACGACGCCCGTCGGGGGAAAGGCGAGGCGGGCTTGGGTCATGGGCTGCTCCGCTCAGGC
>JAIEOP010000367.1 GCA_019750465.1 Acetobacteraceae bacterium
CCAGCGCGGCCTTCCGCGCCGGTGTCGCCGCGGCCGATGCGGCGCTTGCGCCGCTGCTCGGCTGGTCGGTCGCGGACTGCCTGGGCGCAGGCGTCGCCGCCGAGGCGCTGGCGGCGACCGACATCGCCCAGCCGCTGCTCTTCGCCATCCAGCACGGCATCGTCGCCGTGCTGGCGGCCGAGGGGATCCGGCCGGCGTTCTGCCTTGGCCACTCGGTGGGCGAGGTCGCGGCGGCCGCGGCCTCCGGGCTGCTCGATCTCGGGGCCGCGGCACGGCTGATCGTGACGCGCAGCCGCCACCAGCACGCGATGCGCGGGCAGGGCGGCATGGCCGCGCTCGGCGCCACGCCCGAGGAGGCGGCGCCGGTGCTCGCGGAATGCGGCCCGGGGCTGGAGGTCGCGGCGCTGAACGGCCCGCGGGCGCTGACCGTCGCGGGGCCGAAGCCGGCGCTGGCGCGGCTCGCCGCCGCGGCGGCGGAGCGGCAATGGGCCTGCATGCCGCTCGACCTCGACTACGCCTTCCACAGCGCCTTCATGGACCCGGTCCAGGCGCCGCTGCTCGCCGACCTGGCCGGCCTGGCCACCGCCGAGCCTGCCATCCCGATGATCTCCAGCGTCACCGGCGCGGTGCTGGAGGCCGGGCAGGGCGGGCCGGACTACTGGTGGCGCAACCTGCGCGAACCGGTGCGCTTCCGCGACGCGGTGTGCGCCGCGGCCGGCGCGGGCGCCGGCCTGTTCATCGAGATCGGGCCGAACCCCGCCCTGCAATCCTACCTGCGCGAGACCCTGCGCGAGATGGGCGCGGCCGGGGCGGCGCTGCCCAGCCTGACGCGGCGCGAGGCGGAGGCCTGCACGGCGGCCGCCGATCCCTTCGCCGCCATCGCCGACCGCGCCTTCGCCCACGGCGCCGACCCCCGAGGCGGGCCGGCCTATGCCGGACCGGCGACGCGGCGCGGCCTGCCGGCCACGCCCTTCGCGCGCACGCCGCTCTGGTGGACCCCGAGCCCCGAGGCGGTGCCGCTGACCGCACCGGTGGCGGAGCATCCGCTGCTCGGCTTCCGCGTCGGCCAGGCGCCCGGCACCTGGCAGCGGCACCTGGACACCGCCGCCGAGCCCTGGCTCGCCGACCACAGCCTCGCCGGCCAGCCCGTGCTGCCAGCGGCGGCGATGCTGGACATGGCGCTGGCGGCCGGTGCCGCCTGCCACCCCGAGGCGCCGGCGCTGGAGGTGTCCGGCTTCGCCATCCTCCGCGCCCTGCCGCTGGAGGCGGAGCCGGCGCGCGCCCTGCGCTGCACCCTGGACAGCACGGGCCGCTTCACCCTGGAAAGCCGTCGGCGCCTCGCCGAGACCGACTGGACGCTGCACGCCGAGGGCCGGGTCGCCGCGCTGTCGCGGCTGCCCGAGGCCTGGAAGGCCGCAAGGCCCACGGCGCCGGAGCAGGATGGCGCGGCGGTGCGGCACCACGCGGCCGCCGCCGGCCTGGAATACGGCCCTGCCTTTCATGGCCTGGCTCAGCTCGTCGCCGATCCTGCCGCCGGGATCGCCGAGGCCGGGCTCGTGCTGCCGGCCGCGGCGCCGCCCGATGCGGCGGGCTTCCTGCTGCACCCGGTGCGCCTCGATGCCGCGCTGCAGGGCATGGTGGCCCTGCTTGCCGAGGCCATGGCGGCGGAGCCGGGCAGCGGCATGGTGCCGGTGCGCGTGGCGCGGCTGGTCGCGGCCCGCGGCGCCGCCCCGGCGGAGG
>JAIEOP010000453.1 GCA_019750465.1 Acetobacteraceae bacterium
GCCGACCCCGCCTCGCCGATCAGCGGCGGCGCGGGCGGGGCTGGCGCCTGCGCGGCCCGCGCGGCGAGGTTCGCCTCGAAGCGCCCGGACTTGATGTCCGCCACCAGCGCCTGGGTCGGCGCCGAGGGCTCCATGTCGTATTCGCTCTCGAGCAGCGTCCAGAGCTGCTCGTAGGCGCGCAGCGCGGCGGCCGTGTCGCCCTCGGCCGCGGCACCCTCCATCAGCGCGCGGCAGGCCTCCTCATGCGTCGGGTCGAGCCGCAGGATCGCCTGGGCGAAGCCGCGCCGGCCCGGACCCGGCGCGCGCAGCCGCGGCTCCAGCAGCTGCATCAGCCGGTCGTGCAGCGCCTGCCGCCGCGCCAGCAGCCAGACCCGGAAGGACGGGTCGAGGTCGTCCAGCCCCTCCAGCAGCGTCTCGGGCAGCCGCGGCGTGTCGAGCAGCCGCGGATGCACCCGCCCGGCCTCGGCCTCGGCCAGCACCGCGCCCATGTCGTGCGAAAGCTGCGCCGCATCCAGGCCGATGGAGAGCCGCTCGGCCCGCATCTGCCCGGGGATGCCGGCGCCCTCCAGCGCCTCGCGCAGCTCGTGCACCACCTGGCGCAGCGAGGCGCGGGCCTTGTCCTCCTCCGATTCGGACCAGAGCAGGCCGACCAGGCGCTCGCGCGTCTCCTCGGCGCGCGGGGTCAGCGCGAGGTAGCCGAGCGCCGCGCGCGCCTTGCGGCTGCGCAACCGGATCGGCCGGCCGCCCACCTCCGCCTGCACCTGTCCGAGGACGAACAGCGTCAGCGGCCGCCGCGCCGCCGCTTCGGCCTGCGGGCGCCGGTCCGCCGGGGCCGTGATCTCGCTGACGTCCTCCATCCCTTGCCCCACTGGCCTGGCGCCGTCGCGGCGCTGCCGCACCCTGTCCGAACCCTACCGCGCCGCGACGAGGCGGGCAGCGATCCTGATCACATGTGTCCGCCGGCGCGGCGGAGCGCGGAAGGGGGCGGCCGCGAACCGCTCCGCTGCGCATGCCGTCCGGTGGCGATGGTCCGTGATCGTTGTCGGCACGCCACTATCCGTCCTCCCCGATTCCTATCAGGTCAATTGGATTCCCGGCGCATGGCCGTCCCCCCCGCCGGTTTCCGCCAGCGCCGCGCGCAGGCGCGGGCCGGGCGGACATGCGCCTTCGGTCTCGAGCCCAGGGCAGAGCATGCGGAGGACCGGAACCTCCACGCCGGTGCGGGCCTCGCCAGGACCGGCAAGATCGAGTCGCAGCGGCGCCAGGCCATGCGCTGCCAGCCGCGGCAGCACCGCCGCGAGCGCCGCGTCCGCGGGGGCGCCTTCGGGCGGCAGCGATGGTCCGGCATCGGCGTGCGCGGGCGGCGCCGGCGGCAGCGCCGGATGCACGGCCACGCAGGTGGCGGCGTCGATGCCGTGGTATCGTCGGCGATGCGCCCCGTCGCGCGGGTTCAGCGCGGCCTCGCCGAGGGTGCGGGCCTTCGCCTCGACAAGCGCCTGGGCGAGCTCCATCTGCGCCATCTCCAGGATGGCCGCCTCGGCGGCGGCGGCCAGGCCGCCGGCGCGGGCGGCGAAGCCGCAGCAGAAGCCGCGCCCCTCCGGCCCGAAGGAGAGCGCGGCCACCACCGGCACGCCGAACTCCGTGGTGATGTCGAGCAGCCAGCTCCGCCGCCGCCCGGCGCTCGCGCGCCGGAGCCGCGTCAGCAGCGCCGCGGCGCGCGCCGTCGCCGGATCCTCGAGGGCCAGGGCGC
>JAIEOP010000036.1 GCA_019750465.1 Acetobacteraceae bacterium
TACGTGGCGAGCGAGCCGCTGACCGATGCGCTGGTCTGGTCGCGCGGCAACCCCTTCACCTTCCGCCTGCGCCCCAGCACCTACATGCAGTCGGCGATGCTGGTGGAGGAGGCGGCGAAGCTGCCGGCGAAGCGTTGGGCCACGGTCGCGCCGAACTACGAATACGGCCAGTCCGCGGTGCGCTGGTTCAAGGAGCTGCTGACCCGCGCGAAGCCGGACGTGACCTTCGTCGCGGAGCAGTTCCCGGCACTCGGACGCATCGACGCGGGCGCCACGGTGCAGGCGCTGGCCGCGGCGAATCCGGAGGCGATCTTCAACGTCACCTTCGGCGCCGACCTGACCAATTTCGTGCGCCAGGGCTCGACGCGCGGGCTGTTCGAGCGGCGGCGGGTGGTCTCCCTGCTGACCGGGGAGCCCGAGTATCTCGATCCGCTGGGCGACGAGGCGCCGGAGAACTGGATCGTCACCGGCTATCCCTGGGACCAGATCAACACGCCCGCGCACACCGCCTTCCGCGACGCCTACCGGGCGCGCTGGAACGACTACCCGCGGCTCGGCAGCGTCGTCGGCTTCGACACGGTGAATGCCATCGCCACCATGCTGCGCAAGGTGGGCTCCACCGAGACCGAGCGCATGGTGGGGGGCATGAAGGGGCTGCAATTCGACGCCGTGTTCGGCCCCTCGGAGTTCCGCGCCATCGACCACCAGTCGACCGTCGGCGCCTATGTCGGCCGCACCGTGCTGCGCAACGGCCGGGGTGCGATGGCGGATTGGCGCTATGCGCCGGGCAAGGACTACCTGCCCTCGGACGAGGTGGTGCGCACGTTGCGGCCGCAGGCGGCGGGCTGACCCCACCGCATTGCTCGAGAACCTGATCCTCCAGGCCCTCAGCGGCCTGGCCAGCGCCTCATCGCTCTTCCTTGTCGCCTCGGGGCTCACGGTGATCTTCGGCGTCAGCCGGATCGTGAACTTCGCGCATGGCTCGCTCTACATGCTGGGCGCCTACCTGGCCTGGACGCTGGTGACGACGCTGCCGCGCGGGCACCTGGGGTTCTGGGGCGGTGTGGCCGGGGCGGCGCTGATCGTCGCCGCCATCGGCACGCTGATCGAGGTGCTGCTGCTGCGCCGCATCTACCGCGCGCCGGAGCTGTTCCAGCTTCTGGCGACCTTCGGCGTGGTGCTGATCGTGCAGGATCTCGCGCTCGCCATCTGGGGCCCGCAGGACCTGCTGGGGCCGCGCGCGCCGGGGCTGCGCGGCAGCGTCGCGCTGTTCGGCGATGCCCGCTTCCCGCTCTACGAGCTGTTCCTCATTGCCGTCGGGCCGCTGGTGCTCGGGCTGCTGCTGCTGCTGTTCCACCGCACGCGCTGGGGCACGCTGGTGCGCGCCGCGACGCAGGACCGGGAGATGGTGGGCGCGCTCGGGGTGAACCAGCGCCTGCTGTTCACCTCCGTGTTCTTCCTGGGCTCGCTGCTGGCCGGCCTCGCCGGCGCGCTGCAGCTGCCGCGGGAGAGCGTGAACCTGCACATGGACCTCGCCATCATCGCCGAGGTCTTCGTCGTCGTGGTGGTCGGTGGCCTCGGCAGCCTGATCGGCGCGGCGCTGGCGGCGCTGCTGATCGGCGAGCTGCACGCCTTCGGCATCCTCGTCTTCCCGAAGATCACCCTGGTGCTGGTCTTCCTGGTCATGGCCGTGGTGCTGGTGATCCGCCCGCACGGCCTGCTGGGCCGCCCGCCCGAGCCCGCGCGCGGCGCCGCGGCGGCGCCGG
>JAIEOP010000019.1 GCA_019750465.1 Acetobacteraceae bacterium
GATGACGGCTCCGGCCTGCACCACATGGCCTTCGAGATCATCGACAACGCCGTGGACGAGGCGCAGGCCGGCTTCGCGACGCGTGTCGAGGTCACGCTGAACGGCGACGGCAGCGTCACCGTGCGCGACGACGGGCGCGGCATCCCCACCGACATCCACCATGAAGAGGGCATCTCCGCGGCCGAGGTGGTGCTGACCCGGCTGCACGCCGGCGGCAAGTTCAACCAGAACTCCTACAAGGTCTCGGGCGGGCTGCACGGCGTCGGCGCCGCGGTGGTGAATGCGCTGTCCGAATGGATGGAGGTGAGGATCTGGCGCAACGGCCAGGAGCACTTCATCCGCTTCGAGCATGGCGAGACGGTGCAGCCCCTGCGGCTGGTCGGCCCGTCCGAGGAACGCAGCGGCACCGAGGTCACCTTCAAGCCAAGCAGCGGCACCTTCACGAAAGTCGAGTACGACATGGCGGTGCTGGAACGCCGGCTGCGCGAGCTGGCCTTCCTGAACTCGGGCCTGGCGATCGCGCTGAGGGACGACCGGCACGTTCCCGCGCAGGAGGTGTTCTTCCAGTTCCGCGGCGGCCTCGTCGCCTTCGTCGAATGGCTCGACCAGGGCAAGGAGCCGCTGTTCCGCCCGCCCATCAGCCTGGTCTCGAAGGACCAGGAGGGCATCCGCGTGGAACTCGCGATGTGGTGGAACACCTCGCCGCGCGAGATGGCGCTGTGCTTCACCAACAACATCCCGCAGCGCGACGGCGGCACCCACCAGGCCGGCTTCCGCCAGGCGCTGACCCGCATCGTCATGAAATACGCCGAGGAGCTCGCGAGGAAGGAGAAGGTCGAGCTGTCCGGCGAGGACATGCGCGAGGGGCTGACCGCGGTGCTCTCGGTGAAGGTGCCGGACCCGAAGTTCAGCTCGCAGACCAAGGACAAGCTGGTCTCCTCCGAGGTCCAGCCGGTGGTGCAGATGGCGGTCGCCGACGCGCTGAGCCACTGGTTCGAGACGCACCCGAAGGAGGCGAAGATCGTCCTCGAGCAGGTCGTGCTCGCCGCCGCCGCGCGCAAGGCGGCGCAGCTCGCGCGCGAGAAGGTGGGGCGGAAGAACGCGCTGGATATCTCGACGCTGCCGGGCAAGCTGGCCGACTGCCAGGAGAAGGACCCGCTGAAGTGCGAGCTCTTCCTGGTCGAGGGCGACAGCGCCGGCGGCTCGGCGAAGCAGGGGCGCAACCGCGTCTTCCAGGCGATCCTGCCGCTGAAGGGCAAGATCCTGAACGTGGAGCGCGCGCGGGTGGACAAGATGCTGTCCAGCGCGGAGATCGGCACGCTGATCACCGCCCTTGGCACCGGCATCGGCACGGGCGAGCCGGCGCGCGGCGGCTTCGACGTGACCAGGCTGCGCTACAGCCGCATCGTCATCATGACCGACGCCGACGTGGACGGCAGCCACATCCGCACGCTGCTGCTGACCTTCTTCTTCCGCCAGATGCCGCAGCTCATCGAGAACGGGAATCTCTACATCGCCCAGCCGCCGCTGTACCGGGCGAAGCGCGGCAATGACGAGCGCTACCTGAAGGACGACGCGGCGCTCGAGGACTTCCTGCTGGAGAAGGCGCTGGCGGGTGCCGCGCTGCGCCTGGCGGACGGCCGGGAAGCGACCGGCGCCGCGCTGCGCGAGGAGGTGGAGCTGCTGCGCGGCACGGCCCAGCGCGTGCGCCGCCTGGCCGCCGCCGTGCCGGCCGAGATCATCGAGCAGGCCGCGGTCGCCGGCGCCCTGACCACCGA
>JAIEOP010000047.1 GCA_019750465.1 Acetobacteraceae bacterium
CGTCGCCGAAGCCGCCGCCGCCGAGGCGGAGGCTTCCGCCGCGCGCCGGGAGCGCATGGCCATGGACCGCATCGCCGCCGCCGAGGCCAGCGCCCTGGCCGAGGTGCGCAACACCGCGGCCGAGATCGCCACCGCCGCCGCCCGCAACGTCATCGCCGAGCGCATGAGCCCGGCCGCCGACGCGGCGCTGATCGACAAGGCTGTCGCCGACCTGCCGCGCGCCCTGCGCGCCTGAGATCCAAGCCGCGGCCGATTGCCGTTGCAAGCGAAGAACCCCCGCGAGCCGGCACGCTCGCGGGGGTTCTTCGTTGTGGACTCACGAGGCTGTGTGTCGCGGGGCGCCGGCAGTCGGACGAAGTTCGCTGGAAACCACTGCCCTCGATACGAGCTTTGCTGTGCGACGCGACTTGGCGGCTGCCAGGGGCGCGGGCGACGTGATGAGGAGGGCGAGCGGTGCCTGGACGGTCCTGGCCGATCATCCTCTCCGGCGTGGTGGGCCTGATGCTCGGTTCGGCGGGGACGCTGTTGCTGACCAGGGATGCGCAGGGTCCGCGCAACCTGCCGGCGCTGTCCGCCCAGCCCGGCACCGCGGCACAATCCCGGTCGCCGGCGACCGCGCCCGCACCGGAGGCGCCCGAACTCGCGGCGGCCCGCCAGGCCCTGGCGACGCGCCTGCGCAACCCCGACACGCTCCAGTTCCAGGATGTCCGGATCTGGCAATACGGCCCGACCGACGAGCGCGCGGTCTGCGGCACCATGCTGACCGCCGAGATCGCCGGCGGCACGGCGCGCTTCGTGGTGCGGGTGCTGTACCCGCGCGGCCGCCCGGAGGCCGGCGGGCGCCCGGCCCAGACCGTGGTGGAGGACGCCCCCTGGCTCGTGCGGCCCTCGCCCGAGGCGGCGCGGCGCTTCTGCCGCGACCTGGAGCCGGACCCGCCGCCGCAGGCCAGCCCCCCGGCGGAGGCAACCGCCGTCGAGGTTGCCGCCCCGCCGCCGCCACCGGCCGCCGCCGAAGGCCAGCGCGGCGGCCGCGTCATCACCCAGAGCCCGGCGAACCTCCGCGCCGCGCCCTCGGGCGAGGTGCTGGCCTCCGTGCCACGCGGGCGCACGCTGATGGTGTTCGACCGCGCGCCGGGCGGTTGGGTCCAGGTTGGCGACAGCGCGCCTGAGGGGTGGATCCACGCCAGCCTGCTGATGGACCTCGCCGGCTCCAACTGACCTCGGGCGCGCCGCGTCCGGGGCAAGGCCACTGATCGGCGGCGGCGGGATTTCCTCCCGCGCCCGCTTCCCGCATGCTGCGCGTCCCATCCCCCACAGGCCGGAGACCGCACCATGCCCGGGATCACCACCTCCGCCGAGGAGCGCGCCCTGATCGAGCGCGCCAGGCGCGTGCTGCCCGCCGGCGGCTTCGGCAATTTCGCCACCGACATCGTCATCCGCGAGGGCTTCGGGGGACGCGTCCGCGACGTGTCCGGCAACGAGTACGTGGATTACCTGCTGGGTTCCGGCCCGATGTTCATCGGCCACTGCCACCCGGAGGTGACGGAGGCGGTGCTGGCGCAGGTGCCGAAGGGCGCGACCTTCTTCGCCAACAACGAGCACGGCATCGCCCTGGCCGAGGCGATCGCCGAGGCCCTGCCCTGCGCCGAGCAGGTGCGCTTCGTCTCCACCGGGTCGGAGGCCGACCTCTATGCCATGCGCGCCGCCCGCGCCTTCCGCCGGCGCGAGAAGATCCTGAAATTCGAGGGCGGCTACCACGGCATGAGCGACTACGGGCTGATGTC
>JAIEOP010000518.1 GCA_019750465.1 Acetobacteraceae bacterium
TGGAGGTGAAGTTCCGCGGCAAGTCGATCTCCGACGTGCTGGAGATGACGGTCGATGAGGGCGTGCAGTTCTTCTCCGCCGTGCCGGCGATCCACGACCGCCTGAAGGTGCTGCGGGAGGTGGGCCTCGGCTACATCCATCTCGGCCAGCAGGCCACCACGCTCTCGGGCGGCGAGGCGCAGCGCATCAAGCTGAGCAAGGAGCTGGCCCGCCGCGCCACCGGCCGCACCCTCTACATCCTGGACGAGCCGACGACCGGCCTGCACTTCGAGGACGTGCGCAAGCTGCTGGAGCTGCTGCACGCGCTCGTCGAGGCCGGCAACACGGTCGTGGTCATCGAGCACAACCTGGAAGTCATCAAGACCGCCGACTGGATCCTCGATCTGGGGCCGGAGGGCGGCGATGGCGGTGGGCGCATCGTTGCCGCCGGCACGCCGGAGGGGGTGGCAGGGACCGAGGGAAGCCACACCGGCGCCTTCCTCGCACCGCTGCTGGCGCGGCAGGGCGGCGGCGCCGGCGACATGGCGGACGAGCCGCCATCGAAGCGCGCGCGGAAGCGCGCCTGACGGCACCGTGACCGGACGCTTCCGCGGCTGGGCAGCGGTGCCTGGTGCAGCTGGCCGCTAACCGCCGAAGGCCGCCTCCAGCCGCGCCAGCATCGCGGCCTCCGCGCTCGACACCTTCCAGCCGAGGCCGAGGAAGCCGCCGGAGGCCTCGGCGACGGCGCGCACGGTACCGAGCAGGTGCGTGCGCAGCTCGTCGCGCTGCGGCCCGTCCAGCCTTGCCGTCACCGCGCGGATATAGCCAGACCAGGTCTCGAACAGGGCGGCCGGCGGCGGGCGCTGCAGCCAGCCGGCGAGCAGCTCGTGCGCCGGGCCGGCGCGCCCGATCTTCGCCTCCTCCGCGGCCTTCAGGATCGCCCCCCGCTCGCCCTCGTCCAGCGCGCCGTCGGCCCAGGCCACCAGCAGCAGCGGCACCAGCGAGAGCGCCGCCAGCGCCTCCGGACCGATGTCGAGTGCCATGATGCGCGCCAGCACCGCCTCGTCGGTGATGCCGGAGGCGGCCGAGAGCGCGGCCTTGCGCGAGTTCAGGCGATCGGCCTCGATCAGCCGCTGGCGCAGCTTCTCGTTGTGCTCGGCGAAGAAGGCTTCCTCCAGGGCGCGGCGGCTCTGGTCCAGGCTTTCACTCATGCGGCATCTCCCGTTTCGCGGATCGTGGAGGGCAGCACTACCACGGCCGGCCCGCCAACGCCCAAGCGCCGGGCGATGACGATGGAGGGAAGCACCGTGCCGGCGTACACCCGGTGCGGACCGGATCCTACCAGCGGCGATGGTGGCCCCAGCCGTCGCCCCATTGCGGGCGATGGGCCTGCGCATGGTACGGCGCCGAGCCGCGCCAGCCAGGACGGTAGCCGTAGGGGCCGGCCGGATAGGCAACGCAGCCGGCCGAGACCGCGGCGACGGCGAGCAGCAGCGCAAGTGAGCGGATCATCGGGGCGATGCGGCAGGTCATGCGAGCCTCCCAGGCGCGGGGGGGTTACGGACGTTGCGCGCCGGCTTGTCCGCATGCCTGCCAGAGCCTCCCAGGCGCGGGGGGGTTACGGGGCGGCGGAATGCCGCCCCAGTCGCTCCGCCACGCGATGGGATCGCGCCGGCATGGCCCGCATCGGGCCGCGGCGCGGTGGGGTGATGGCAGCGCCGCCGCAGCACCGCCGCAATGCGCCGGCCGCGGCCGCTGCGGTCCGCTCAGACCTGGCCGCGCAGCGCCGCAAGGGCCACCGCCAGGC
>JAIEOP010000427.1 GCA_019750465.1 Acetobacteraceae bacterium
TTACCAGCCCAGTTGCGTTTGCTACAGCAGGCACTGCAAGCGCTGCGCCCGGATAACGCCAGCGCCAGCGTCAGCCGCCCGGCGCCCGCCAGGGCCTCGGCCAGCGGTGCGGCCCCCGGCTGGCTGGCCGCGGCCGCATGCTCGATGCCGTCGGAGATCAGGAGCGTGGCCATGGGTCCCGACATCGTCCCGCGCCAGGCTTCGAAGGCCGCCAGCGCCGCGCCGCGATCCGGCGGCCAGGGCTTCGGCCGCAGCGCCGCCAGCCGTGCCCGCAGATCCTCGGCCGGCATCGGTCCGAGCACCCGGGGCGGCTCCCCCGTCTCGGACGGCGCGGTGCCGAGCAGGGCGACCCGCCGCCCGTCCCGCCCTGCCCGTTCCAGGGCTGCGGCGGCGGCGGCCATGCGCGCCGGCCAGTCGGCGGCGGCAGGCCAGCCGTCGTCGATCGCCAGCAGCAACGTGCCGTCCCCGGCCGCGCCGGCGCCGCCCGGCCCGATCACCGGCCGCGCCAGGCCGATGACCACCAGCGCCGCAGCCGCCAGGCGCAGCAGCAGCAGCCACCAGGGCGTGCGGGCGGGGGTCTCCTCGGGCGGCAGCAGATCGCGCAGCAGGCGCAGCGGCGGGAAGGTGACGCGGCGCGGCGCCGGCGGGGTGACGCGCAGCAGCCACCACAGCAGCGGCAGCGCCGGCAGCGCCAGCAGCAGCCACGGGGCGGCGAAGGCGACGGGGCCCAGGGTCAGCATGGGTTCGCGAGCATCCGGGGATCAACCTAGCGGAAAGCGCATGCAACGTGCCAAGCAAGATAGGGACGCCGGGTTGCGTCCCGCTCCACCGCGATCACGCCGGCGCCAGGGCCTGCCACAGCGCCATCAGCGCCGCCTCCGGCGGCTGGTCCGTATGGTGGGTCAGAAGGGTCCAGCCCACCCCGGCGGCGATGCCGGCCAGCCCGGCCCGGTGCCGCGCCAGGCGCGCCACATACTCGGCACGCACCGATTCCACGCGCGGGACGAGGACCGAATCACCGCCCGCGCCCCATTCGAAGCGCACGCGTCCGGCAAAGGCGCGGTTCTCCGCGCCCAGCGTCGCCTCGTCCGGATCGAGGATCTGCACGATATGTCCGTGCAGCGGCCAGCCGGCGAGGGCCGCGACGGCAGCGTGGATCTCATCGAGCGGCGCCAGGAAATCGCCGATCAGCACCACCCGCGCGTGCCGCGGCAGCGACGGGTCGGGCGCCGGCAGCGCGCCCGACTTGGCGATGGCGGCCAGCCCCTGCACCACGGCATTCAGACCGGCCCGTCCGGCATGGCTGCGCCGCGCCTCGGCCCCGCTGCCGATCAACCGCACCCGCTCGCCACCACGCAGTGCCAGCGAGGCCAGCGCGGCCAGCAGCAGGTCGGCGCGCTCGCGCTTGGTCGGGCGGCCGCGGCCGAACGCGTGCTCCATCGAACGCGAGGCGTCGGACCACAGCGCCACCGTCTGCGCCGCCTCCCACTCCGTCTCGCGGATGAAGAGCCGGTCGGACTTGGCGCTCTGGCGCCAGTCCACCCGGGCGACCTGGTCGCCGGCAACAAAGGGGCGGAACTGCCAGAAGGCGTCGCCCTGGCCGGACCGGCGTCGCCCGTGCACGCCCTGCAGCACGGTGGCCGCGACGCGGTCGGCGGCGACGACCAGCGGCGGCAACCGGGCGGCGAGGGCTTCCGCGCGAAGGGCGGCCGAGGCACTCATGGGTGCCTCCTGTCCCGCGTCCGTGGGTTTCGGCAGGCTGCGCCGGCACGCGCGGCGGACGGTCCGCAGCACCCCCTCCCCCGC
>JAIEOP010000418.1 GCA_019750465.1 Acetobacteraceae bacterium
TCGCCTCCCCATCACCGCCTGCACCATCGCCTGGAGGGTTGGCTGATGCCCGTCGCCATTCCCTTCATCGCCGCCGCCGCGAGGGCCGCCGCCTCCGCCGTCATTGGTGGCGGCGTCCTGGGCGCCGTGGCGGCCGCCGGCGCCGCCCTGGTGGTCTCGGCCGTGGGGGCCGCCGTCTTCCGCCCCAAGTCGCCCTCCGCGGCCCGCAGCGCCAACGTCACGCCAGGGACGGACACCGGACCAGGCTCCGGCTTTGATCCGCGCACGCCCGGCGCCGGCCGCACCCAGTCCTTCCGCCAACCCATCACCGAGCACCAGATCGTCTTCGGGCGCTGCCGCACCTCAGGCCCGGTCGTGTTCCTGCATTCCGCGACCGACGACGAGGGCCGCGCCGACGGCTTCCTGCACGTCGTCGTGGTGCTGGCCGCGCATCGCGTGCGCGCCATCGGCGAGGTATTTCTCAACGGCACCGCCTCCACCGACGCGAAGTTCGCCGGCCTGCTGCGGATCGACCGCGCGCTGGGCGATCCTGGCCAGGCCGCCAATGCCAATCTCGTGGCCGACACGAGCGGCCAGTGGACCGCGGCTCATCGTGGCCAGGGGCGGGCCTATCTCGCCGTGCGGCTCAAGCTGCGGCCCGAGGCCTTCCCCTCCGGCGCCCCCAGCCTGTCCGCCATCGTCGAGGGCGCGGACACCATCCTCGACCCACGCACCGGCGCCACCGGCTGGTCCGACAATCCCGCGCTCTGCTTGGCTTGGTACCTGACCTCGCCCTTCGGCTGGCGCGCCGCCTGGGCGGATATCGACCTGCCGGCGCTCATGGCCGCGGCCAACATCTGCGACGAGATCATGGGCCGGCGCGATGGCACGGCCGAGCGGCGCTACACCGTCAACGGCGCCGTCACTCTGGGCGAGGGCAAGATCGCCATCACCCGCAAGCTGGTCGCCGCCATGGCCGGCGCGCTCGTGGTGTCGGGCGGGCGCTTCTACATCCACGCGGGTGCACCGGCCCTGCCGGCCGCCACGCTCACCTCCGACGATCTGCGTGGCGACGTCACCATCGTCGGTTCGCGCCCGCGGCGGGATCTCTTCAACGGGGTGCGCGCCGTTTATGTCGAGCCCGCAGCCGCTTGGCAGCCGACCGATGCGCCACCGCTGCTCGCCAGCAACTACGTCACCGAGGATGGCGGCGAGGCGATCTATCGGGACATGGAGTTCCCGCTCACCACCTCGGCGGCGACCGTCCAGCGGCTGATGAAAATCGAGCTGGAGCGCAACCGCCGCCAGCGCGAGGTGGCGATGCAGGCCAACCTCTCCGCGCTGCGCCTGCGACCCTGGGATGGGGTGACGGTGGCGCTGGACCGCCTCACGCCATTCCCGGCGCGCGTGACGGGCTGGGCGCTGGCGCCGGATGGCGGGGTGAACCTGCAACTGGCCGAGGAGGACCCGGCCGTCTGGGCGTGGAACCCGGCCACCGACGAGCGCGCCACGGGGCAGAATCCGTCCGTGGTGCTGCCGAACCCGGGCGTGATCGCAGCACCGGCCACCATCCTCGTGGAGACGCCGCTGGCAGTGAGCTTCACGGCGATGGGGGTCTCCTGGTCCGTGGTGGGCTCGGCCTATCTGGCTGGCTACGAGATCGAGTTCCGGCCAGCCTCGATCGCCGTGTGGCAGGGCTATGCGGGCGGCTTCGGCGCCACCGCCGTCGCCATCCCCACCGCCGAGCCGACCGCATTCCGCGTGCGGGCGCAGGCGCGCAGCGGCGCGGTGTCGGGCTGGCGCGAGGCGCTGGTGCCGGCCGCCGCGTCCGGCCT
>JAIEOP010000277.1 GCA_019750465.1 Acetobacteraceae bacterium
TGGTCTCGATGGGTCGGAAGGGGGCGGCGCGCGCGCTGCCGCGCCCGCCACGGGCAACGACCCCGCCGGCCCGCCGCTCGTCACCATGCCGCGCTTCCGCCGCCCACCCCGCCCGCCCGACTACCCGCCGCGCGCCATCGAGCTCGACATTACCGGCACGGTCGTCGTGCGCGCGTTGCTCACCCCCGAGGGCGACCCGCAGCAGGCGCGCGTCCACCGCTCCTCCGGCCACACGATGCTTGATGCCGCCGCCCTCGCCGCGGTGCGCCGCTGGGCCTTCGAGCCCGCCTCGCGCGACGGGCGGCGCATCGCCGCCTGGGTCGAGGTACCCGTGCATTTCCGCCTGCAATGACCGCGCGACAATGACCCTGCGACCGGAGAAGGCCACCATGCCGAAGCTTGCCGAACGATTCGAGGATCTGCGCCGCGACGAACCGCGACTGCGTGCCCGCGACGCGGCCCGGCGGCTCGGCGCGACCGAAGCGGCCCTCGTCGCGTCCGGCGCGACGAGCGCCGCCGCCACGCCGCTGCGCCCGGACTGGCCGGCCCTGGTCGCCGCCTTCCGGGCGCTCGACCCCGTCATGGCGCTGACCCGCAACGAGCACGCGGTGCATGAGCGGCAGGGTCGCTTCGAGGATGTCTCCAGCGGCCCCGGCCACATCCTGGTGCTCGGTCCCGACATCGACCTCCGCCTCTTCCCCGGCCGCTGGACCCACGCCTTCGCACTGGCCGGCGAGCGCCCCTCGATCCAGATCTTCGACCGGGACGGCGAGGCGGCGCACAAGGTCTTCGCCCTGGCCGGACGCACCGACATGGCGGCCTGGGAGGCGCTGGTCGGCGGCTTCGCCGCGCCCGGCCTCGCCGCGCCGCCGGACGCGCCGCCCGCATCCGCCGCTCCGGCCCGGGAGGGGGAGGTGGACGCTGCGGCGCTCCGCACCGACTGGCTCGCGCTCCGCGACACGCACGATTTTGTCCGGCTGCTGCGCACGCACCGGGCCACGCGGCGCCAGGCCCTGGCGCTGGCGGGCGAGGACCTGGCGATGCCGCTCGACCACGCCTGCGCCGGGCGCGCCACGCTCGAGCTGGCGGCGGCCGGGGGGGTGCCGGTCATGGTCTTCGTCGGCAATCGCTCGGCGATCCAGATCCATACTGGGCCGGTGCACCGCCTCGCGCCCTCGGCCGGAGGCTGGTTCAACGTGCTCGACCCGACCTTCAACTTGCACCTGCGCGAGGCCGGCGTCGCCGCCGCCTGGCGCGTGGTCAAGCCGACCGAGGACGGCGCGGTGACCAGCATCGAGCTGCTGGACGCCGCGGGCGGCGTGGTCGCGCAGCTCTTCGGCGCGCGCAAGCCGGGCCAGCCGGAGCTGGCCGCCTGGCGCGCGCTCGCCGCCACGGTGGCGGAGCGGCACGCGCTGCGGGGCCAGGCGGCATGATCCCGCGCCGCCTGCTGCTGCCCGCGGCGGCTGCCCTTGCCGCCGCGCCCCGGCTCACGCGCGCCGGCCTCCCCCGGCGCATCATCAGCATCGGCGGCGCGCTGACCGAGACCGTCTTCGCCCTC
Source organism: Acetobacteraceae bacterium (assembly GCA_019750465.1). Classification (GTDB taxonomy): domain Bacteria; phylum Pseudomonadota; class Alphaproteobacteria; order Acetobacterales; family Acetobacteraceae; genus JAIEOP01. The sequence goes on from JAIEOP010000277.1 coordinate 1,559, forward strand.
GGCGCGGGGGATCGCGTGGTTGCGGTGGACAGCACCAGCCGCCATCCCGCCCTCGCCGCGGCGCTGCCGCGCGTCGGCTACATGCGCGCCCTGCCGACGGAGGGGATCGTTTCCCTCGCCCCCGACCTGCTGCTGCTCTCGGGCGATGCCGGCCCGCGGGAGGTGGTGGCCGTGCTGCGCGCGGCGCGCTTGCCGCTGGTGGTGGTGGAGGACGGCGCCGGCCCCGGGGCGCCGGCGGCCAAGGCGCGCGCGGTGGCC
>JAIEOP010000233.1 GCA_019750465.1 Acetobacteraceae bacterium
CGGCGTGCTGGCGGCGGCGGAGGCGGCGGGGCTGGCGCTCGGCCAGGCCGGCACCGGACCGGGCGCCGCGGACGGGCTGACGGACCTCACCCCGCACTGGCTGGCGACCCGCCTCCTGGGCGGCCCCAGGCCGGAGGCCCAGGCGGCATGAACGGAGAAGCGGGCATGCAGGCATCCCGGATGGGCCGGGTGGTCGCCATTGCCTCCGGCAAGGGCGGCGTCGGCAAGACCTGGCTGGCGATCACCCTGGCCCAGGCGCTTGTCGAGTGCGGTGCCGGGCCGGTGCTGCTGATCGATGCCGATCACGGCCTTGCCAATGTCGATGTGCAGCTCGGCATCGATCCGCGGCACGACCTGGCCGGGGTGCTGGCCGGCCGCGTGCCGCTGGGGGAGGCGGTGCTGCGCCACGCCGCGGGCTTCGACCTGCTGCCCGGCCGGTCGGGGTCGGGCGCCGTGCTGGACGCGGCGATGCTGGAACGGCTGGCCGCGACCGTGGCCGGGGCGGCACGGCTCTGGCCCCTGGTGCTGCTCGATCTGGCCGCCGGGCTGGGGACGGTGGAACGGCGGCTGGCGGCGGCGGCGGACACGCTGCTGATCCTCGCCACGGAGGAGCCCACCAGCCTCACCGACGCCTATGCCGTCCTGAAGCTGCACCGGCGCGACCGGCCCGGCGGCGACGCGCGGCTGGTGGCGAACGGGGCCGCGGACGCTGCGGCCGGTCAGCGGATCTGGCGCAGCCTGGACCGGGCGGCGCTCGGCTTCCTCGGCGCCGGTGTACCGCTGGCCGGGGTGGTCCGCCGCGACCCGCGGGTGCCGCAGGCAATCCGGCACCAGACCCCCCTGCTGACGCGCCATCCGACGACGCCGGCCGCCGAGGACGTGGCACGGCTCGCGCAGGCGCTGCTGGCCAGTGCGACGCGCCGTGGCGCCGCGTGAGCTGCGGGGCGCCATGCGCCGCACATGATCAAGCCTTGGGCAGATCAACGCCGCCGCGATATTTTGCAATCTAATAACGGTTTGCTGCGATGCCGCATTGCGGCATTCTGCCGCCGTGCCCACCTCGACTCGAGGTGAGGAACCGTTACACCTTGGCAGTCTCCAGCCGATCGGGACCCGACAGGATGTTTCGCCTCACGCCAACTCAGGCGCTGCTCGCCTGCGCAACCGCCCTGCTGCCGGCCGCGCCCGTGGCAGCGCAGACCGTCAGCGGCGTCTATATCGGCGGCGGCGCCGGGGTGAACTGGTGGCCGCGCCAATCGAGCGGCGGGGTGGAGCTGCGCACCTCCGACCCGGGCTGGGTGGTGCTGGGCTCCATCGGCTATGGCTTCGGCAACGGCATCCGGCTGGAGGCGGAGGGCAGCTGGCGCGGCGCCAACCTCTCCGCCGTGACCCTGAACGGCACGCAGGTCGGCAGCAGCGGGCGGCTGAACAATTACGGCGCCATGGTGAACGCGCTGTTCGACTTCGACATGTCGAGCTTCGGCCTGCGGCCGGACGTCTTCATGCCCTATGTCGGTGCCGGCATCGGCGCGGGCTGGCTGGGCATCAGCGGCGCCCGGTTGAACACCGCGACGAGCAGCTTCCGCATCGACGACACGGACATCCGCTTCGCCTACCAGGGCATCGCCGGCGCGGCCTTCGGGCTGGGCGGGCTGGTGCCCGGGCTGGCGATCACCGCGGAGTACCGCTTCTTCGGCACCCTGGAGCAGAGCATCGCCGTCCAGCGCGTGGCGGGGCCGCCGGTCGCCGGCGTGCCGGGCGCGCTGAAGCTCGACAACGCCAACCACTCCGTGCTGCTGGGCCTGCGCTACAGCTTCGGCGCCGCGCCGCCGCCCGCCCCGGCCGAGGCGC
>JAIEOP010000409.1 GCA_019750465.1 Acetobacteraceae bacterium
CGCGGCCGCAAGCAGGTGCTGGCGGTGGGCGAGGAGGCGAAGCTGATGCTCGGCCGCACGCCGGGCAACATCGCCGCCATCCGGCCGCTGCGCGACGGCGTGATCGCCGACTTCGAGGTGGCCGAGGAGATGATCAAGCACTTCATCAGGAAGGTGCACAACCGGCGCAGCTTCGCCTCGCCGATGATCATCGTCTGCGTGCCCAGCGGCAGCACGGCCGTCGAGCGCCGCGCCATCCAGGAAAGCGCCGAGAGCGCCGGCGCCCGCAAGGTGCTGCTGATCGAGGAGCCGATGGCGGCGGCGATCGGCGCCGGCCTGCCGGTGACGGAACCCAGCGGGTCCATGGTGGTCGATATCGGCGGCGGCACGACGGAGGTCGCGGTGATCTCGCTCGGCGGCATCGTCTATGCCCGCAGCGTGCGCGTCGGCGGCGACAAGATGGACGAGGCGATCATTTCCTACATCCGGCGGCAGTTCAACCTGCTGATCGGCGAGAGCAGCGCCGAGCGCATCAAGATGGTGATCGGCGCCGCCCGCACGCCGGACCCGCGTGCCGAGGGCGGCGAGGAGGGCCCGATGACCGAGGTGAAGGGCCGCGACCTGATGAACGGCGTGCCGCGGGAGGTGGTGGTCAGCCAGCGCCAGATCGCCGAGAGCCTGGCCGAGCCGGTGACCGCCATCGTCGACGCGGTGAAGGTGGCGCTGGAGAACACGCCGCCCGAGCTCGCCGCCGACATCGTGGACAAGGGCATCGTGCTGACCGGCGGGGGGGCGCTGCTGGCCCGGCTGGACGAGGTGCTGCGCGAGGCGACGGGCCTGCCCGTGGTGGTGGCGGAGGAGCCGCTGTCCTGCGTGGCGCTCGGCACCGGGCGGGCGCTCGAGGAGATGAAGCGGCTTCGCCAGGTCCTCTCGTCGATGTATTGATGGGTTGGCGGCGGCCCCGGATCCGGGGACGGGCCGTCCGGGGGCAGAGGACGCATCCTTGATCCGCCTGAGCATCCCGCTGCGCCTGGCGCTGTCGCGGCTGTCGCTGCCGGTGCTGATCGCCGCGGCCTTCGGCGCCATGCTGCTGGGCAAGGCGGACACGCTGCTGGCCGAGCGCGCCCGCGTGGCGCTGGCCGACGTGCTGACCCCGATCTGGGCGGCGCTGCGCGAACCCCTGGGCGCGGTGCAGGGCGCCGTGCAGGAGGCGCGGCAGCTGCTGGCCTTGCGCGAGGAGAACGCCCGGCTGCGCGAGGACAACGAGCGCCTGCGCCGCTGGCACGCCGCCGCCCTGGCGCTGGAGGCGGAGGTGGATATGCTGCGCCGCCAGCTTGGCTTCGTGCCGGAGGCCGCGCCGGCCTTCCACACCGCCCGGGTGGTCGCCGATGGCGGCGGCACCTATGCGCGCGCGCTGCTGCTGGCCGCCGGGCCGCACCACGGCGTGCGCAAGGGCCAGGTGGCGCTCGACGAGCGGGGGCTGGTGGGACGGGTGACGGAGGTCGGCGCACGCTCCGCCCGGGTGCTGCTGGCCACCGACATGAACATGCGCATCCCCGTGACGCTGGAGGGCAGCCGGGCGCGGGCGATCATGGTGGGCACCAACGGCGCCCGCCCGCGGCTGCAGCACTGGCCCGAGGGCACGCTGCCGGAGGAGGGCGAGCGGGTGGTCACCAGCGCCGAGGCGAATGCCTTCCCGTCCGGCCTGCCGGTGGGCGTGGTGCGCTGGTCCGCCAGCGGCGCGCCGGAGATCGAGCTGTTCGCACGCCTCGATCGGCTGGATGTGGTGCGGCTGTTCGACTACGGCCTGTCGGGCATCCTGCCGCCCGAGGCGGTGGCGCGGCGGGAGCCGGCGCGGGCCGTCGGCGCCACCGCGGCGGCGCGGC
>JAIEOP010000328.1 GCA_019750465.1 Acetobacteraceae bacterium
GGCGGCGCCGACCTCCCGCGCCTGGCGCGCGCGCAGCTCCGTCAGTTCGGCCTCCAGCACCCGGCCGGCCTCCTCCAGCCGGCGGGCGCGGCGGCGGTGCGGCAGCGCGGCAAGCCAGGCGATCAGCGCCCCGAACAGGAAGGCAATGCAGGCGACGATCAGCATGGCGACCGAGAGCGGCGCCACCCAGGCAACATCGAACGGCCAGAGCTGCAGCGCCACCGGCTGACGGTTCGACAGCCCGAACAGGATCAGCAGCAGCAGCAAGGGGGCAAGCAGGATCCAGAGCATCACGCGACTTTCGAGGCGATGCGCGCGGGGCGCCGGACCGGCGCCGCCGCGGCGGGCGGGCCGCCATTCACCCGCTCGCGCAACTCCTTGCCCGGCTTGAAGTAGGGCACCGCCTTGCCAGCCACGGGAACGGCGGCGCCGGTGCGCGGGTTGCGTCCCGTGCGCGCATCCCGCCGCTTGGCGGAGAAGGCGCCGAAGCCGCGCAACTCCACCCGGTCGCCGCGGGCGAGTGCCGCGGTGATCTCGTCGAAGATGGTGGCGACGATCAGCTCGATGTCCGGCTGGCGGAGATGCGGATTCTCCGCCGCCAGCAGGGCGATCAATTCGCTCTTGGTCATGGGCGGCCCTGCGTCATGGCGGATCGGCCTTTCCTATGGGCGGGCACGGGGCCCGCGGTCAGCGCCAAACCTGCCAGAGGGCGCGAAATCCGTCAACGCCAAGCCCTTCTGAAATCACGCTTTTTACGAACCCGCTCCAGGCCGCTCCCAGCAGCCGCTCGGCCGGGCCGCGGGTTTCGATGTCGCGCACCGGCAGCCGGGTCGGCACCCCGCGCGCCGCCGCCAGCCAGGCCCGCGCCTCCGGCTCGCCGCCGATGGCATCGACCAGCCCGACCGCCAGCGCCTGGCGGCCGGTGAAGACGCGGCCATCGGCCAGCGCGCGCACCTCGGCCTCCGCCATCCCGCGGCCGCGCACGACCATGGCGACGAACTGGTCGTGCAGGTCGCGCACCACGCGCTCCAGCGCCGCGCGTCCCTCGGGCGAGAGCGGGTGGAAGGGGCTCGGCTGGTCCTTCAGCACGCCGGAGACGATGGTCTCCACCCGCACGCCGAGCCGGTCCAGCAGCCCCGAGGCATCCGGCGTCTGCAGCAGCACGCCGATGGAGCCGGTCACCGTCGCCTCGCGGGCGAAGATCCGCGCCGCCGGCAGCGCCGCCATGTAGCCCGCCGAGGCCGCCGTGCCGCGCATCACCGCCACCACCGGCTTGTCCGCGGCGATGCGCAGCAGCGCGGCGTGCAGCGCCTCGCCGCCCCCGACGCTGCCGCCCGGGCTGTCGATGGCGACCAGCACGGCGCGCACCGCCGCGTCCTTGCGCGCCTTCTCCAGCGCCTCGAGCAGCCGGCGATCCTCGGCGATCACCCCGCTGACGGCGAGCCGCGCCACATGCTGCCCGCCCGTCCCCAGCTCGCCGAACCCATCGGCGCTGCCCCGCCCGAGCAGCGCCGCGCCGGCGGCCAGCAGCAGCACCGCGGCGGCGCGCCACAGCGCGAGCCGGCGCTTGAGCCGGCGGCGGTCGATCAGCAGGTCGGCTTCGAGGGCCATGGGGCGTTCCAGGTTCCGGCCGCATGCATCTTGGACCGCGCCGGAGGCTTGGCCAGGGGGCAGGGCGTCGGAGCGGCGCGCCGCCGATGTCACGATTGTTCTTGCAACGCGGCGGCGCACATGGAGGATGCGGAAGCCCGCCTACGGCGTCGAGGATCCGCCCATGCATTTGCGACGAGGTCTTGCAGGATCGGTGCTCGCGCTTGCGTTGCTGGGTGCGCCGGCCGCGGCGCACGCGCCCGCGTCGCGCGCGCCCGCGCC
>JAIEOP010000373.1 GCA_019750465.1 Acetobacteraceae bacterium
GGCGGCCCCTGCGCCGCAGCGCGCAGCGCCGCGAAGATCGGCACGCCGGCGGCCAGGACGGGCTGGATGACGGCGCGGACCGGCGCATAGTCCTCGACGGCCAGTCCGTTCGCCGTCCAGTCCGGCGGCGGCGCTTCCGGCAGCGCCTCCGCCGCGGCGGGCCAGAGCCGCGCGCCGAGCGTGGCGGCCAATGTCGCCTCGTCCGTGCCATGACCCTCGGCTTCGCGCCGGATCGCGGCGGCCGCCATGCCCAGCGCGGCCTCCACCGCCGCCGCGATCGGGGCGATGGCGCTGCGCGGTACCTCATGCCCGCCCCGTCGCCAACGCGGCGCCGGCACGATGGCGCCATCGAGCGGCAGGAACAGCAGCCGGGCCAGGCGCAGCGGGCGCTGCGGCTTCAGCCGCTGCAGCCGGGCGCGCGCCGGCTCCAGCACGCGGTCGGCCTCGCCGCGCTCGGGCAGGCTGTCCAGCAGGCGCACGAGGCGCAGCAGCGCCGTGTCCTCGGCACCGGCCGCGCTCGCGGCAAGGGTTCGGACCGCGCGCGCGGGCGAGGCCGCGGCGCCGCTCAAGCGCAGGCTCCGACCAGGGCCTCGGAGCGTTCCTGCGGCGGCGCGCCGAGCCGGCCCGTGACCCAGTCCTGCCGCGCGAGAACGGTGCGCCGCCACGCCCTCAACCCGCTGCGATGGCGATCCATGTCGCTCTCCGCGTCGAAGCCCACCCAGTCGCGCGCCTCGGCCGGAATCACCGGCACCAGCAGGGCCATCTCCGCCAGCGTCTCCAGCCGCGTCTCGGGGGTCGCGCCGTTCCAGACGCCGGTCAGGAGATCCCAGCCATCGAGCAGCCATTCCGGCCGCGTCGCCTGGGCCCGGATGCGGTCGGCCTCGGCGTCCCAGCGGCGCAGCAGCGCCCACATGTCGGCGCTCAGCCCGCGCAGCTCCGCCATGCTGCGCTCCGCGCAGCGCAGGGTGAGTTCGGTCGCCGCGACGATGAGCTGCGCCGAGGGCTGGTCCTCCGGCGGGCGCGCCGCGGCCCAGGCGGAGATCTGCTCGACCAGCGTGCGCAGCGCGCGCACGAGCTGCGCCAGCGGTGCCGGCGATTCCGGCTGCAGGCCGACGCCGGACAGCGCCACCGCGGCTTCCTCCACCACTTCCAGCGCGCGCACCGGGTTCACCTGGCCGGCACGGCGCTTCAGCGCGGCGCGCACGCGCAGCTGGAGGTTGACCGGATGGTCGCGCTCCGGCGGCGGCAGGCCGTTGCCGGGCGGCTCGCCCTGCCGCAGCAGCAGCATCAGCAGCTCGATCTGGGTGCGCGCGGCGCCGTTCTGGCGCGCGGCGACGGCGGCCGAGGCGGCGCGCGCGGCGGCACGCCCGGCGAAGCCTTCCGCGGCGACACGCCGCGCCGCTTCCCGCACCGCGGCCGGCGAGAGCAGCAGCAGCGTCGAGACGCGTTCCCAGAGCATCCTGTCGTGCAGCGAGGGCGTGCAGAAATCATGCAGCGCCGTCCAGGGCAGGATATAGACGCCCTCCGCCCCCGCCGGGTTGGGCAGCACCAGCTCCAGCCCGCGCCGCTCCGCCGGACGGATGCGGGCGCCGAGCAGGGCCGGCGTGGTCAGCGGCAGCGCCACCCCGCGCTCGAGGAAGGTCGCCGGCCGATACCGGCCGGTGGCGTAGCGCTGCAGCAGCAGATCGAGGTCGGGCGCTGACGTCATGCCCCACCAGGATGCCGCGCCGAGATGAACGGAGCGTTCGCGTGGCGCGGAATTTGCGTCCGCGCCGCACGGCCAGGCGCGGGGCGCGACCCGCTGCCGGAACCGGGGCTGGCGGGCGCTACTCGGCGCTCAGCGCAGCGCGCAGGTCAGCGGCGCCGGCGGGGTC
>JAIEOP010000195.1 GCA_019750465.1 Acetobacteraceae bacterium
TGCCGCGGGGCGGCGTTTCCGGCCCGGCCAGGGTCTCGCCGCCCGGGCCGTCCGCGTCCGTCGAGGTCGCCTGCCGGGCCCGGGCTGCGGGCTGGCCGGGCCCGGCCACCGGCCCGTCGCCGCGGCCGAGGCTGCGCACGATGGTCTCGGCGTTCTCGTCCTCCTCCTCGATGTCGAGGCGGGCGGGGGCGGTGCTGCGGGTCGGGTTCATCGCGCCCGAGTCGGAAATCAGGTTGGCGGTGGAGTTGGGGGTGCGGCCGCTGAACGGCAGGCCGGCGCCGGAGGTGCTCTGGCCGAAGGCGTTCACCGGGGAGAAGAAGTCGGCGATGCCGCGGCGCTGTTCCTCGGAGGTGGCGTTGAGCAGCCACATCAGCAGGAAGAAGGCCATCATCGCAGTGACGAAGTCGGCATAGGCGACCTTCCAGGCGCCGCCATGGTGGCCGTGCCCGCCCTCCTCGATGCGCTTGAGGACGATCGTCCCCCCGCCGCCCCCTTTGCCGCCCTTGCCTGCCATCCACCGCTCCTGGGGCCGCACCCTGCGTCGGCCGCGCTTAAGGCTCCCCTAAGCGCCACACGGTTCGGCGGGCGGGCGGCGGCGATGACCGCGCACCGGGCAGGCTGCGCGCAGCTTGGGCAGGCCGGCACGCCGGCCGGCAGGGTTTCCCTTCTGCCGGGGAACGGGTCTAGGCTGGCACGCGCCTTGCGTCTCCGGAGGGGCCGACCCCGCTCCCCGCGCCGCCGGGCCAGGCCATGTCACGTCCCCGGGAGCCCGATCGCCATGCTCATGAGGCGCCTTCTCCTCGCCGCCTGCGTCGCCGCGCTGCCAGGCCTCGCCGCCCTGCCGGCCGCGGCGCAGGGCACCATCCGCATCGGCATGACGGCGGCGGACATCCCGCTGACCCACGGCCAGCCCGACCAGGGCTTCGAGGGCAACCGCTTCACCGGCATCCCGCTCTATGACCCGCTGATCGCCTGGGATCTCTCGCGCGGCGACCGGCCGACCCCGCTGGTCCCGGGCCTGGCGCTGGAATGGCGGGTGGACGAGGCGGACAGGACGCGCTGGATCGTCACCCTGCGGCGCGGCGTGAAGTTCCACGACGGCTCCGACTTCAATGCGGACGCCGTGGTGTGGAACGTGCGCAAGGTGCTCGACCGCGAGGCACCGCACTACGATCCGCGCCAGGTGGGACTGACGGCCAGCCGCATGCCGGCGCTGCGCCGGGCCGAGAAGATCGACGACCACACGGTGGCGCTGTTCACGGCGGAGCCCGACAGCTTCCTGCCCTACAACCTGACCAACCTGTTCATGGCCTCGCCCGCGCATTGGGAGCGGCTGCGTGCGGCGGCGCCGAACGCCGAGGCCGCGTGGAACGCCTTCGCCGCCAGCCCCTCGGGCACCGGCCCCTTCCGGATGACCCGCTTCGTGCCGCGCGAGCGTGCCGAGTACGCCCGGTTCGACGGCTACTGGGGCGAGAAGGCCAGGGCAGACCGCATCGTGCTGCTGCCGATCCCGGAGGCGAATGCGCGCACGGCGGCCCTGCTTTCCGGCCAGGTGGACTGGATCGAGGCGCCGTCGCCGGACAGCGTGCCGCAGCTGCGCGCACGCAACATGGTCATCACCCAGAACGTCCAGCCGCATTTCTGGCCCTGGCAGCCCTGCTTCGCGGAAGGCTCGCCGCTGCGCGACGTGCGCGTGCGCCGCGCCCTGAACCTGGCGGTGGACCGCGAGGGCATGAAGCAGCTGCTCGGCGGCTTCATGGTGCCGGCGGTGGGCACGGTGCAGCCCGGCCATCCCTGGTGGGGCAACCCCAGCTTCCAGATCCGCACCGACAAGGCCGAGGCGCGGCGCCTGCTGGCCGAGGCCGGCTACACCGCGCAGCGGCCGCT
>JAIEOP010000445.1 GCA_019750465.1 Acetobacteraceae bacterium
GCGCGCCCTGCCGACCACCACGCTGCGCGCCACCGCGGCCGGCGAGGGGGTGCTGCGCCTCGCCGTCGCCGGCCCCGGCGGGTTCAGCGCGACGCGCGAGAGCCGCATCACCAACCGCTCCTCCCGCCCCGCCACCACCGAGGTCGCGACGGCGGAGATCGCCCCCGGCGCCGAGCGCGCGCTGAGTTTCGCGCCCGACCGCTGGACCGCCGGCACCTGGCGCGCCGCCGCCTCCTTCGGTGGCCCGGTCCGCTACGACGCCACCGGCATGCTGCGCATGCTGGACCGCTACGGCTTCGCCTGCCTGGAGCAGTCGTCGTCGCAGCTCCTCGCCTTCGCCGCGGCCGTGCTGCCCGACGATGCCGGCCCGGACGACCGCGCCGGTCGCCTGCAGCAGGCGGTGGAGCGGGTGCTGAACAAGCAGCGCTTCGACGGCAGCTTCGGCCTGTGGTCGGCCGGCGGCGAGCCGCAATACTGGACCGGCGCCTACGCCATGGAGGCGCTGCTGCGCGCCCGCGCCGCCGGCGCCGCGGTCCCCGAAGCCGCCATCGAGGAGGCGCTGAAGGCCATCCTCGAACAGGTCGAGGAGGGCACCCCCGACACGCCGGAGGAACGCGCCGCCCAGGCCTACCGCCTGCACGTGCTCTCGCTGGCGGGCCGGCCCCGTCTCGGCGCGGCGCGGCGGCTGATGGAAGCGCTCGATGAGTTGCCGACCCCGCTCAGCAAGGCCCAGCTCGGCGCCGCCTTCGCCCGCGCCGGCGACCGCCCGCGCGCCGAGGCCGCCTTCGCCGCCGCCCTGGCCGCGCCCGCGCGCGACTGGTGGAGCTACGACTACGGCAACACCGCGCGCGACGCCCTGGCCGTCGCCACCCTGCTGAAGGAGAGCGGGCTGCTGCCGGACCGCCTCTCGGCCCTTCAGGCGCGCCTGCCCGGGCCGGACTTCACGCCCCAGGGCACCAACACCCAGGAGCAGGGCTGGGCGGTGCTGACCGCCGCCGCGCTCGGCCGCGACGGCCGGCCCGTGCGCGTCGCCGTCAACGGCACGCCCGAGCCGCCGGCGCCGCGCGTGACCGTGGCGCTGGCCGCCCCGGGCACGGCGCGCAACCTGGCGACCGACGCGGCCCTGTGGTCGGCGGTCTCGGTCACCGGCATCCCGGCCCAGCCGGCCCCGGCGGGCCGGTCGGGGATGCAGATCCGCCGCCGCTTCTTCGACCTGGCCGGCGGGCCGCTGAACCTCGACACGCTGCGGCAGAACACCGTCTTCGTCCTCCAGCTCGAGGGCCGCGCCGAGACGCGCGAGGCGATGCAGGCCGTGGTGCAGCAGGGCCTGCCGGCGGGGTGGGAGATCGTCGGGCGGCTGGCCGCCGGCGAGGTTCCCGGCATGCCCTGGGTCGGCGAGCTGAGCGAGACGGTGGCCACCCCGGCCCTCGACGACCGGATGGCGGCGATCCTGGACCTGACGCCGGACCGGCCGGAATTCCGCATCGCCGTCCGTCTCCGCGCGGTGACGGCGGGGCGCTTCGAGCTGCCCGGCGCGCAGGTGGAGGACATGTACCGCCCGCAGGTCTTCGCGCGGCAGAACACGGGGCGGGTCACGGTGCTGGGGCCGGATGATCCGCTGCCGGTGGTGACCCCGCCGCCGGCGCCGGCACCCGGGCCGCGGCGGTGAGGCAGGCTGGGGAAGGGAGGGAACTCCCTTCCCCAGGCCCCAACCCTCCTTTTTTTGGGTGTTTGCGTGCCGCCTGCGGCGCCGTGCTGGCGCTGTCGGCGCTGGTGCCGGCGGGGGACGCGCAGGCGCAACGGCCACGCTGCGGCTTCGGCGAGGGGCTGGCGGCGCTGCGCGAGGCCGAGCGCATGCTGGCCGCGCCGGTGGCGGGCCTCGCCGCGGGGCGGGACG
>JAIEOP010000267.1 GCA_019750465.1 Acetobacteraceae bacterium
GCGCGGCCCGGGCTGGCGCGGGGCAGCCTGACGGCAAGGCTACGCGGCGGGGCGGCGCAGGATGTCCCGCGCGTGGCGGGCGACGCCGGCGCTTGTCGCGACAAAGCGCGCATCCCCGCGCCGCACCGCCAGCGCCATTCCCTGCAGCCGCAGCAGGCAGGGCTGGTCCGCCAGCCCTTCCGGCCGGCCGATCGCGCCCACCAGCGTCAGCCGGTGCAGCGCGGCGCGGCAGCAGGTCTCCAGGTAGGGCTCGTCCCACATCGTCTTGTCCTGCCCTTCACGCGGCGTCGCTGTCCGAGGGTGGGGGCGCCACCGCAAACCTTCAAGCCGGCCCGGGGAGGCCACAGAGCCATGCAGATCGAACCCACCTGGTGGATCACCGCCGTCGAGGCGCCGATCGTGGCCGCGCTGTTCTGGATGATCCACGGGCTCCGCCGCGACCTGCACGAGCGCATCGACCGCTCCGACGAGCGCGAAAGCGAGGCGGTCAGCCGCACCCGCGAGGATCTCTCGGAGTTCAAGCTGGAGGTCGCGCGCACCTACGTGCCGCTGTCGCTCATCCGCGACGTGGACCGCCGGCTTTCGGGGCACCTGCTGCGCATCGAGGCGAAGCTCGACGCCTCGCTGCATGCCGGGGCGATGCGCCCGATGCATGGCGGGCGGCACACGGCGGTGCCGATGTCGGAGGACCTGTCGTGACGACGACGACGACCCGCGCCGGCGGCGCGCCGGCCCGCCTCGACGTCGCCTCGGCGGCCGGGGCGATCGCGCTGCTCGCGGCGAGCCTGCATGCCGAAGCCGGCACCCGCCCGGTGCGCGCCATCGAGGCGCTGGCTGCGGTGGTGGCGAACCGCGCGCGCGACGCCGCGCAGGACGCCACCGCGCGGCTGCGCTTCACCCCGGCGCTCCGTCCCGGCGGCACGCCGACCTGGCCGGTGCTGGTCGCCGCGGCCTGCCGTGCCCCGTTCGTGTTCGCAGGCCGCAGCGCGGCGCGCTACGCGGCCACGTCGGGATCGGCCGAGCGCGACCCTGCGCATGCCGCGTGCCGGCGGATCGCCGCGCGCGCCCTCGCGGGCACGCTCGGCGACCCCACCGGCGGCGCCACGCACTGGCACGTGGCGGAGGCGCTGCCCGCCTGGGCGGTGGGCCAGGTGGCACTGGCCGAGATCGGCGGGCTGGTGTTCTACAGGCCCGGAGTTGCCGCTGCGTAGGCCCGGAGTTGCCGCTGCGTCCCCGGGGGGTGGGCGGGCCGCGCAGGGCGGCCCGCCCGATCGGTGCCACACATCGCCGTTGCCGTCCCCAGAGCAGCCCCCGGCCGAATGGAACGCGCACGCATCCCATTCGGTCGGAGACAAGCTGCCCTAGCAGGCTGCGGAAATTCGTCGCCAGATGCTTGTCTTTCCTGGCTTCGCGTCGCGCGTGTTTGCCATTTGGTGGTGTGATGCGCTGGTTTCCGATGGTTTTCCGCCGGATTTTACCGCCGCCGGACGCACTCCGGGCGCCACGTCACGCCGCGGCGCCCAGCAGCTTCGGCAGGCGGATCAGGTTGTAGGCCGCGGCACGCAGCGTGGTGCGGCCATCGATTGCCGAGCGGCGGCCCTTGGTGTGCTGCGCAACGTGCGGCGTCACGCCGAGGTCGCGCAGATCGGCCACGCAGCCGCGGGTGTCGTAGTTCTTGTCGGCCCCCAGCGTGGCCCGCCTGGTCCGCGCCAGCCGTGCCATCAGGTCCCGCGCCGCCTCCCGCTCCGCCGTGCCGGTCGCCAGCGTCGCCTTGGCCGCCACCACCAGCCCGTGGGCGGGTTGCGGGCAGTGCCCGCAACCGATCACTACATGCCCGGCGTAGCAGAGCTTCGCCGCCTGGCCGTCCGACTTCCTGGCCAGCCGGGCGTCGGCGTCGGTGGTCGA
>JAIEOP010000432.1 GCA_019750465.1 Acetobacteraceae bacterium
ATGCTGCCTCGCGGCGGCGGGGGTTATTTTCCGCGGGGGCGGGGGGGGGCCCCCCCCCCCGGGGGGGGGGGGGGGGGGGGGGGGGGGGGCGGCTCCCCACCCGCGGCCCGCTCCGCCACCCCCACCCTCCCGCTTCGCGGGCCCCTCCCTCCCCCGCCGGCGGGGGAGGGGAAGATGCTTCCGAGGATCCCCATGGATTTCGATCTTTCCGAAGACCAGACCCTGCTGCAGGACAGCGTCCGCAGGCTGCTGGGCGACAAGTACGGCTTCGAGCAGCGCAAGGGCTACATGGCCTCCGACACCGGCTGGAGCCGCGAGGTCTGGGCACAGTACGCCGAACTCGGCCTGCTCGGCCTGCCCTTCGCCGAGTCCGAGGGCGGCTTCGGCGGCGGGCGCGAGGAGGTGCTGATCGTCGCCGAGCAGATGGGCCGCGCCATCGCGCTGGAGCCCTGGTTCACCACCGTGGTCGTCGGCGGCGGCTTCCTGCGCCACGGCGCCGATGCCGCGACGCGCGCCGCGCTGGTGCCGAAGGTCGCGGCCGGCGAATGCCTGCTCGCCTTCGCCCATACGGAACGCCAGTCGCGCTACGACCTGCACGATGTGTGCAGCACGGCGCGCAAGGATGGCTCCGGCTGGGTGATCGACGGCCGCAAGGGCATGGTGCTGCATGGCGACACCGCGACCAGGCTGGTGGTCACCGCGCGTACTTCCGGGGGGCAGCGCGACGCGAAGGGCGTCGGCGTCTTCCTGGTGGATGCGGGGGCGCCGGGCGTCTCGATCCGCGGCTACCGCACGGTCGATGGCCAGCGCGCCGCGGAAGTGGAGCTGACGGGCGTGCGCGCCGAAGCGGTGCTGGGCGACCCCGCGGACGGGCTGCCCATCGTCGATCGTGTCGTCGACGAGGCGATCGCCGCGCTGGCCGCCGAGGCGGTGGGCGCCATGGACGTCGCCCATGAGATGACCATCGACTACATGAAGACACGCAAGCAATTCGACCGGCCGATCGGCAGCTTTCAGGCGCTGCAGCACCGCGCCGCCGACATGCTGGTGGCGCTGGAGCAGGCGCGCTCCATGGCGTTCTTCGCGGCGCTCGCGGCAGGCGAGGAGGATGCCGGGCTGCGGCGGCGGCAGATGGCCTCGGTCAAGGTGCAGATCGGCCGGTCCATCCGCTTTGTCGGCCAGAACACCATCCAGCTCCACGGTGGCATCGCGATGACGATGGAATACGCCGCCGGCCACTACTTCAAGCGGCTGACGGTGAACGAGGCCACCTTCGGCGACGCCGACCACTGGCTGCGCGTGCTGGCGGATGCGGGGGGCCTGGTCGAGGCTGCGTAAACCCTATCATCCCTGCCGGGATTGGCGCGGCACCGGGGCATCCGTGTGCCGCGCTTTTCGTTTGCGCAGGCGTCGCCGTTGCGCTTTCCTGCGACGGCTTCGCACTCGCAGCATCTCCGGGGAATCGCCTCCATGCAGGGAATTCGCGTCGGTCGTCGGCCACTCCTGGCGGGAGCGGCGCTGCTGGCGGCGCCCGGCGTCCTGCGTGCGCAGAACGACCCGATCCGAATCGGCGAGATCAACTCCTACACCGCCCAGCCCGCCTTCCTGATCCCCTACCGCAACGCCTGGATCATGGCGGTTGAGGCGGTGAACACCGCCGGCGGCATCAACGGCCGGCGCGTCGAGACCATCTTCCGCGACGATGCCGGCAAGCCGGAGGATGCGGTGCGCCTGGCGGGCGAGCTGATCAACGCCGAGCGCGTGCACCTGCTGGCCGGCGGGTTCCTCTCCAATGTCGGCCTCGCCATCGCCGACTTCGCCAACCAGAACCGCCGCCTCTACGTGGCGAGCGAGCCGCTGACCGATGCGCTGGTCTGGTCGCGCGGCAACCCCTTCACCTTCCGCCTGCGCCCCAG
>JAIEOP010000121.1 GCA_019750465.1 Acetobacteraceae bacterium
GCCGAGCGGCCAAGGCGCCGCAGCCGCGCCAGCCGGCCAAGCCACGCGGCATAATCCAGCACGCGGCATCATGGCCGAGCTCATGCAGCGCGGTCCGGTGCCAGTCGATCGGCTGGAAATAGGCCTGCGGCGGCGGAACGCCGATGAAGTCGCCGAGTACGTCGTAGTAGGCGCGCTCTCCTCCGATGCGGAGATTGGCGCCAGAAGTTGCGATCACCGCCTGCACGCGCGGCTCGATGAGCGAGGTGTCCGCAGGCGGCGTCGTGGCGGCGAGCTCGGGCGGCAAGCCGTCGCACTGCTCGACGTTGAACACCGTGAAGCGCTTGAGGAAGTGAATCGCGCGGGCATCCTTGCCCGTCTCTTGCGCGCGCTCGCGCTCCTCGCCAGGGATGAAGCGGTCGGCGTAGACGACCGTTGTGCCGCGCTCGCCCTTGCGCACATTGCCGCCGAGCGCGAGCGCCTGGCGGAAGGTGAGCCAGCTCTGGCCGGCGTAGCCGCGCTCGACGACGGCACCCCACAGGATCAGCACGTTGATCCCGGAGTAGCGCCGGCCGGTCGCGGCGTTCTTCGGCAGGGCGAGGGGTGCGGCCACACTGGAGGTTCCCCAGGGCTGCACCCAGGGCAGGCGCCCGGCCTCGAGGTCGGCGATGATCCTGTCGGTGATCTCGTCGTAGAGGTTCGCGCGGTCAGCCGAGGCTCGGCCGCTCGGGGCCGGCCGCGTCGCGGAGCGGGTCATGGCGGTTCTCCATGACGGGCCGGCCGCGAGCCTCTCTCTCGGCCCCGAAACCCGTCACGGCGACAGCTGCAAAGCTCTCACTCTCGACGCCACTCCACAGCGGGGACCCGGTGTCACCCGGGAACTGGGATCACCTTTGTCGTCGAACTCTGATGCAGATCGCTCGCTTGAAGCGAACACCAGCGGAGGCAGGCGATAGGTTCCATTGCGGCCCGATTGCCCCAGGCAGCGGCAACGTGTTCGCGTTGTCGGACAGTCCACTGCTGGGCGCGGCAGATGGAACTCCGGCGCCCAAGCGCATAACGATGAGATCGAGCGACAATGACCGACGCCTGGACGCTGCCACGTGACCGGACCGCAAGGTCGAGCGCTTTCGGTCGGGCGCCGCCTGATCTTCCTCGCTGCGCGCGACCGGGAGGTGGCGATCGTCGCGAAGGCAAGGCCAGCACATGGGCAGTTGCGCTGCGCACATGGCAGGGCGGAATAGGCTCTCCGCGCACCTAGCCCCGATTCGGGGCGCAGCACGGTGCTGCTACCTATTTGCTACCTAGCGCCGCTCCGGTCGCTGTGCCGAGCAGGCTAAGTATCTGAAAAACTGGCGGACCCGAAAGGATTCGAACCTTCGACCTCTGCCTTCGGAGGGCAACGCTCTATCCAGCTGAGCTACGGGTCCTCGCCGGGGCCCTTGATAGCCTTTTGGACCCGGTGAAGGAAGCCCCCGCCCATACCCGGCCCGATCCGGCGTGCCGGGCCGTACGGCCTACTCGCCCACGGGATCCAGTGCCTCCGCCACCGCGTCGCGCCGCTGCCGCGGCAGCAGCTTCATCAGCAGGATGAAACCGGAGAGCAGCAGGCAGGTGCCGTTGGTCAGGATCAGCGGCCACTGCCAGAGCAGCAGCCCGTAGGTCAACCACAGCGAAAAGCCCACCACCGTGATGGCGTACATTCCCGTGGAGACGCCCTTCATGTCCCGCGTGCGGATCACCTTCCAAGCCTGCGGCACGAAGGAGGACACGGAGCAGGCCGTGGCCAGGAAGCCGACGATGGTGGCGGGGTCCATGGGTGCCCTCCGGTCGCGGCAGCAACCCGCGGCGCCACCGGTGGTTGCCGCATACGCGCTAAAATAGCGCTCTGACGGGGTATGTGACGTGTGGTTTTCTGCGTCGCGGTGCATTGGCGAGACTGC
>JAIEOP010000128.1 GCA_019750465.1 Acetobacteraceae bacterium
CCCGCCGCCGGCCTGGCCCGGCTGCGTCTGGGCCGCCGTCGGCGCCCCCACCGCCCGGCGTGTCGAAGCCGCGCTCGGCCTGCCCCGGGGCAGCGTGGCGGTGGTGCCGAACGGCGTGCCGATCCCGCGCGTCACGGCGCAGGACCGGCTGGAAGCGCGCGCGGCAAAGCGTGGCGCCTTGGCGCTCGATGCCGGCGCGCCGCTGCTGGCGGTCGCCGGGCGGCTGGAGCCGAAGAAGGGCACGGACCTGCTGCCCGGCCTCGCCCAGGCGCTGCGCCAGCGCTGCGGCGCCACCATCGCCGTGCTCGGCGAGGGGCCTGGGCGCGCCCTGCTCGAAACGCCCGGGCCGCCGGACCGGCGGCCCGATCCCGACCCGCCGCTGCGCCTGATCGGGCAGGTGCGGGATGTCGGCGACTGGCTGCTGGCTGCCGACACCCTGCTGCTGCCCTCCCGGCTGGAGGGCTGCCCGCTGGTCTTCCTCGAGGCCGCTTCGCGGCATTGCCCGGTGGTCGCCACCGCCGCCGCGCTGGAGGCCTTCGGCGACGCCGGGTGGGAGATGGCCGCCCTCGCCCCGGACGGCATGCCCTCCGCCCTGGTGGACGGGGTGGTGGCGCTGCTGGCCGCGCCCGCGCGGCGGGCCGTCCAGGTCGAGGCGGCCTTCCGCCATGCCGCCGCCTGGGACGAGGCGGCGATGCTGCGCGGGCTGTTCGGGCTGCTGCGCGGCGCGGTGGTGGCGGCGGGGGTGCCGGGGGCCGGGGCCCGGGCTATCACCGCGCGCGGCGCCGGGGGCTGACACGGGGTGATGACGCGGGAGGCGATGGCGGCGACGGAGCCGCAGCAGACGGCGAAGACGGTCTCGATCGCCGTCGTCGTCCCGGCCTGGCGTCAGCCCGGCCTGCTGCCGGAAGCCGTCGCCTCGGTGCTGGCGCAGCGGGGCGCACCGCCGACCGCCGTGGTGATCGTCGATGACGGCTGCCCCTTTCCCGAGACGCGGCGCACCGCCGGTGCCTTCGCCGCCGCGCATCCCGGCCGGGTCTTCGCCCTGCGCCGGCCGAATGGTGGCCTCTCGGCGGCGCGCAACACCGGCATCGACTTCGCCCTGGCCGCCTTCCCAGCGCTGCGGGCGATCTACTTCCTCGATGCCGACAACCGCCTGCACCCGCCCTTCCTGGCCCGCGCCTTCGCCGCGCTGGAAGCCGCGCCGCCCGGGACCGGCTGGGTCCATCCCGATTTCGACAGCTTCGGCGCGGCGCAGCCCGACTCCAGCGCGCCGTGGTCGCTGCTCGCCGAGCTGACCGAGAACCTGGTCGAGGCCGGCAGCCTGGTGCGCCGCGCGCTGTTCGCGCCGCCGCACGCGCTGCGCTTCGATGAGGGCCTGCGCAGCGGCTTCGAGGACTGGGATTTCTGGCTGCGCGCCGGCGCCGCCGGGTTCCGCGGCCTGCACCTGCCCGATGCCGGCTTCCGCTACCGCCGCCGCCCCGAGAGCATGGTGGCCGAGGCGGAGCGCCAGCGCGAGGCGCTGCACGCCGCGCTGCGCCGCAAGCCGGCGGTCGCGCCGCTGTTCACGCCGCGCCGCCTGCTTGCCCTGGAAGCCGAGGAGGCGCCGCGCTTCGCGCTGTTCGGCGCCGATCCCGGCGAGGCGGTGCGCCTGCTGCTCGATCCGGGTGCCGACGCCGTGACCGAGGCGCTGGCGCCGGACGTTGCCCGCCTGCGGCTGCTTGCGGCGGAGGAGCGGCCGGTCACGGCGCCCTTCTTCCCGCCGGCGCTGCTGTTCGCCGATCCGGCCGCGATGGCGGCGCTGGGCACGGCGCGGCTGCTGCGCAGCGTGCTGTGGCAGGCCGACGCGCTGCGCAACGCCGCCGGCGCGGATGCCGCCGTCGCCATCGAGCTTGCCGCGCCACCCGTGGAGGCGCCGGAGGAGGCGGGCGT
>JAIEOP010000171.1 GCA_019750465.1 Acetobacteraceae bacterium
GTGCCGTCGCGCTCGGCGCCCGCGCGGTCACGCTCCTCGCGCGCGTCGCGCAGCTGCTGCGCCAGCGTGTCGCGCGCGGCTGCGGCACCCTGCAATTCCTCGGCGGTGCGGGTCAGCGTGGCGCGCAGGGTCGCGGCCTGGCCGCGTTCCAGCGCAAGCATCTCGGCCAGCTCGGCGACCTGCCGGTTCAGCCGGTCCAGCGCGCGGTCGCGCGAGGACAGCGCAACCGAGAGGAAGCCCTGGGCCAGCACGAAGACCAGCAGCACGAAGATGATGACCATGAGCAGCGTGGACAGCGCGTCCACGTAGCCCGGCCAGGCATTGAGGGACCCGCCGCCGCCGCGCCCACGCCGCCGTCCGCCTTCGGAGACGGCCATCGCTCAACCCGGTCCCGCGCCCGGGTCACACCCGGCCACGACGGCGGGAGGGGATGTCGCGCGTCTCACCGCGGCGGCTCCTCGGCCAGCGCGGCGATGGTGCGGGCGACCACGCGGATCTCGTTGCGGATGTCCGCGGTGGCCTGGATGCGGCCCTGCGCCACCTCCTCCACCAGCCGCGCGAGCCCCAGCTCGATGTTGCGCAGGTGCGCCCGCGTCGCCTCCTCGATCTGCGCCTGCGCGCCGGTGGCATCGGCCATGCGCGCCAGCACCGGGGCGAGCGCCTGCTGCTGCTCGGCGACGCGAGCGATCATCACCTGCCCGGCGCGCATCTGCTCGGTCAGCACGGTGAGGCGTTCGGTCAGCTGCATCATCGCCGCGTTCGCCGCGGCGCGCCCCTCCTCGCCGCGCAGCAGGATCTGCTGCAGCCCGTCGAGGTTCTCCGCGGTCTGCTCCAGCAGCGCCTGCACATAGGCCGGCACGCCGCCCTCGCCACCCTCGCCGCCCGGTCCGGCGGAGGAGAGGCGGGTCAGCCCGGCCAGCCATTCCTCCAGCTCGTTGAGGAAGCGCGTCTGCGCCTGCCCTGCCGTCAGATCAAGGAAGCCGAGCACCAGCGCGCCGGCGAGCCCCAGCATGGAGGAGGAGAACGCCACCGACATGCCGCGCAGCGGCTGGCTCAGGCCCGATTTCAGCTGGCTGAACAGCT
This sequence comes from Acetobacteraceae bacterium, assembly GCA_019750465.1. Taxonomy (GTDB): domain Bacteria; phylum Pseudomonadota; class Alphaproteobacteria; order Acetobacterales; family Acetobacteraceae; genus JAIEOP01. Next base: position 1,084 of record JAIEOP010000171.1, read on the forward strand.
GGTTGATGTCGCCCGACCCCACCGACATGTCGGCGATCACCTCGCTCACCGAGCCGATGGTCAGCAGCAGCCCCCAGAAGGTACCGAGCAGGCCGAGGAAGATCAGCAGCCCGGTCAGGTAGCGCGCGATCTCCCGCGTCTCGTCGAGCCGCGACGCGATGCCATCCAGCACGCTGCGCATCGCCGGGGCGGAGAGCGACACGCGCTCGGAGCGGCGCAGCGCGAGCATGCTGGCCATCGGGCCGAGCAGGCGCGGGCTGGGCAGGGCGGGCGCGCCGATCCGGGGACTGCGGAAATTCTCCAGCCACGCGACTTCGGGCCGCAGCATCAGCACCTGGCGCAATGTCCAGGCGACGCCCACCAGCAGCACGCCGAGGATGAGCCCGTTCAGCACGAGGTTGGCGCCGAAGGCGGTGGCCAGTTCGGCCGAGAGCGCGGCGCCGATCAGCACGACCACGCCGAGGAAGCCGAGCATGCGCCAGAGGTAGCGCTCCGGGCGGGTCATCGCGGCGGGTCCCTCGGGACGGCGGGGGGCAGCACGTCCACGGCGTCGGTGGCGTCCTCGGTGCGGCCGGCGGGGCGGATGTCGATGCGGGTTTCGGCCAGGCCGCCGGCGGCGAGCGCCTCCTTGACGGCGAGGCCGCGGGCCAGCGACAAGCGACGCGCGACGGAGACGTCGCTGGCGGGTCCAGAGACCTGCGAGACCACGGTGACCCGGCCGGCAGGCTGCCTGGTCAGGCGGCGGCCGAGCTCGGCCAGGCTCGCCGGGGTTCCGGCGGGGAGGGCCGCCCCGCTGCCGGGCGGGAAGCGCAGGCGCCAGCCGCCCTCCGGCCGGGCTTCGAGGCCGGGCAGCGGCGC
>JAIEOP010000232.1 GCA_019750465.1 Acetobacteraceae bacterium
CGGCGGGCCCGCCGCCGCCCGCGCCCAACCCCGTCGCCGCGATCCCGCTGCGGCGCTTCGGCTGGCGGTTCGCGCTGGCGCTCGGCCTCGGCGTGGCCGGCGTGCTGCTGCTGGCCTATGCGGTGGCCGGGCTGCTGCTGGTCGGCACCGGGCTCTGGGGGACGAACATCCCCTTCGTCTGGGGCTTCGACCTGATCAATTACATCTGGTGGATCGGCATCGCGAACGCGGCGAGCCTGTTCGCCGCCATCCTCGTGCTGCGCCGGCACGGGCTGCGCACCGCGGTGAACCGCTTCGCCGAGGCCGCGGCGCTGGCCGCCGTCGCCGCCGCCGCGCTCTATCCCATCCTGCATCTCGGCCGGCCCTGGCTGTTCCATTGGGTGCTGCCCTACCCGGCGACCTTCCAGGTCTGGCCGCAGTTCCGATCCACGCTGGTCTGGGATCTCTGGGGCATCCTGTCGCATGTCGTGGTCACCGGCCTGTTCTGGTACACCGGGCTGATCCCCGACCTCGCCACCATGCGCGACCGCGCGGCGCTGCGGGGGCGCATGCTGGCGGCGCGGCTCTACGGGCTGGCGGCGCTCGGCTGGCGCGGCTCGGTGGTGCACTGGGCGCGGCACCAGGCGGCGTACCGCCTCGTCGCGGCGCTGGTGCTGCCGATGCTGGTCTCGGCGCAGACCATCGTGGCGCTGGAATTCGCCAGCACCCTGGTGCCGGACTGGCACCAGGGGCGGGTGCCGCTGCATGTCGTGGTCACCGGCCTGCCCTCCGGCCTCGGCGTGGTGCTGGTGCTGGCCATCCTGCTGCGCGGCACGCTCGGGCTGCAGCACTTCATCGACGATGCGGATATGCGGCTGCTGGGCCAGCTGACGGCCGCTGTGGCGCTGGCGAGCCTGTGGCTCTACGGTGACGAGCTGCTGGCCGCCTGGCTGGAGGAGGATGCGACGCGGCAGGCCAGCGCCGCGCGCATCCTCGGCCCCTACGCGCCGCTGTGGTGGAGCGGGGTTGCGCTCACGGCGGTGCTGCCGCAGCTGCTCTGGAGCGCGCGCGTGCGGCGCAGCGCCGCAGCCGGCATCCTGATCGGGCTCGGCGCGGCGGCGGGCGTGTGGCTCGACCGCTTCGCGCTGGTGGCGGGCGGGCTGCTGCGCGACCACCTGCCGCGCATCGGCCCGGCCTATGCGCCGAGCGGGCCGGAATGGACGCTGCTGCTCGGCACCGTCGGGCTGTTCGCCACGGCGCTGCTGCTGTTCGCGCGCACCCTGCCGGTGGTCTCCATGTTCGAGACGCGGCACGAGGAAGACCGGTCGGAGGGCGCGTGACCACGATCCATGGCGTCATGGCGGAATTCGGCAGCGACGAGCGCCTGGTCGCCGCGCTGAAGGCCGCCCGTGCCGCCGGATGGCGCCGCATGGATGCCTTCGCGCCCTTCCCCGTCGCCGAGGCCGCAGAGCTGCTCGGCGCCAGGGGCAACCGCGTCGCCTGGATCGCCATCACGGCCGGGCTGCTGGGGGCCGGCATCGCCTATGGCACGCAGTGGTGGCTCTCGGTGCACGACTATCCGATCAATGTCGGGGGCCGGCCGCTGCATGCCTGGCCGGCCTTCCTGCCGGCGACCACCATCGTCGCCATCCTCTGGGCGGCGGCGGCCTCGTTGATCGGCATGCTGGTGCTGAACCGACTGCCGCGGCTGTCCCACCCGGTCTTCGCCGCGCCGGGCTTCGCGCGCGCCAGCGAGGATCGCTTCTTCCTGCTCATCCAGGCCGACGACCCACGCTTCGGCGCCGCGGCGGCAACGCGGTTCCTGGAATCCCTCCAGCCGCTGCGGGTGGTGGAGGTGCCGGAGCAGGTGCCGACGCCCGGGCCGCCGACGTGAGGCGCGCCGTCCTGCTGGCCCTGCTCCTGGCGGGCTGCGACGGCTGGCCGGCCAGCACGCCGCCCGCGGCACCGGCGCCGCCGCCGGTGG
>JAIEOP010000227.1 GCA_019750465.1 Acetobacteraceae bacterium
GCAGGCGCCCCGTACCGGCGCCCGCGCCCACCGGCCGGTCGAGGCCGACCCGCCCACCGGCCTCCGCGCCGCGGCCATAGGCGCCCTTGTCGCGCACCGTCGCCGTGGTGCGCACCGTGCGCAGCCGCACGCCGAGGCCGCGGAACCCCTCCTCCACCTTCTTCTCCTTCGCCAGCACCAGCGCCGTGGAGGCGCTGCGGCCCATCGCCTGCTCCCGCCGCGCCTCCTGCACGCGGTGGCGCCCCTCCGTCATCGCATCCAGGCGCTTCGCGACGCGGTCGCCGAAGCCGTAGCGGAAGCTGCGCAGCACCGATTGCGGCGTGTGCCGCGCCGTCGCGGCAAGGTAGTCGGGGCCGAGGCGGTAGCGATGCTCCTCGAAGGCCAGCGCGCGGTCGATCACGTGCAGCAGGTATTCGGCCATCTGCACGTCGGGCTCCAGGCCGAACAGCACGATGTCGTGCCGCCCATCCGTCCAGCCGCGGCATTCGCAGAAGCGCAGCAGCGCCGGCAGCAGCCAGCGCAGCGCGGTGCCGCCCGGGCCGTGCGCCGCGAGGCGGCGCTCGATGCAGGCCTCCTCGCGCAGCTCGACCTCGCTCATCGAGAGGCCATAGACGTCGAGCAGCTCGCCCACCTTGGCGGCGGCGGCCAGTGCCTCGGCCTCCGAGCAGCCGCGATCCACGGTTTTGGCGGCGAGCGCGCGGATGCGCGCCTTCACCTTGGAAACTTCGGTCTGCTGGTCCATGCCGAGTCGCGCCCCTTCGTGCCCGACTCTGGCAGCGCGCGGGCACCGGGCAAGGCGGTACGAGGTTGATCCGGGGAAGTTACATATTTTGCGACAAGTCTCGGCATTTCGTGCGGCCGCGGAGCCGTGTGCGCCGGCTCTGTCGGCGGATGCGCTTCCAGCCTTGCGCCAGCCGATCCGAGGCATTAGCGGGAGTGGTCATCTATCTGTCTCGGAGCCGCGTAGCCATGGCCGGCAGCCCCGCCCTGCACCGCGAGCCCTATGCCCGCACCGCCCTCGACGCCGACGCCGTGCGCGATGCGTACCGCCGCTGGGCGCGCGTCTATGACGACGTGTTCGGCGGCGTCTCCGCCGCCGGCCGCAACCGCGCCGTCGCCGCGGCGAATGCCCTGCCGGGGCGGCGCGTGCTGGAGGTGGGGGTGGGCACCGGCCTTGCCCTGCCGCGCTACGCGCCGGAGAAGCGCGTGGTCGGCATCGACCTCTCGCGCGACATGCTGGCCCGCGCGCAGGAGCGGGTGCGGACCGAAAGGCTGCGCAACGTCGTCGGCCTGGTGGAGATGGACGCCGAGCGGATGGCCTTCGCCGATGCCAGCTTCGACATCGCCGTGGCGATGTTCACCGCGACCGTGGTGCCGGATGCGCGCCGCCTGTTCGCGGAGATGCGCCGCGTGGTGCGGCCGGGCGGCGACCTGCTCTTCGTCAACCATTTCCGGGCCGAGAAGGGCATGCGGTGGTGGGCGGAGCGCACGCTGGCGCCTCTGTCGCGCGTGCTGGGCTGGCACCCGGACTTCGCCATCACCGACCTGCTCGACGATCCGCGCGCGGCTGCGGAGATCACGGAATGCCCACCCTTCGGGCTGTTCACGCTGGTGCGGGTGCCGAACCTGGCGGTAGCGTGAAGCGGATCTCGGCGGCCGATCGACCGGATCACCTCGGCGCTTCGGCACGAAGCCGGCGGATGCGTCGCACTGTGCACCTCGGCGCTTCGGCACGAAGCCGGCGGATGCATCGCACTGTGCAGGTCCGGGATCACCCGCCCTGCGTGTTGAAGCCCGCGGTGCCTGTCGCGCGGCGCCTCAGGATCTCCCGCGCCGGCACACCACCCGCGGCTTCGCGCGTGCCCCCGCCGGTGGCCGGCGCGCCGAGACTCCCGCCCGCGCCACCGGTCCGGTGACCAGCACCGGCGTCATGCCCGGCGCGCAGAGGCCGGCCGCCGCGGCAGCC
>JAIEOP010000085.1 GCA_019750465.1 Acetobacteraceae bacterium
GCGGCGGCGGGCACCCTCGCCCTCGGTCTCGCCCTGGGGCTCATCCGGGGCCTCGCCGGTGGGCTCGCCCGGTGGGGCGCTTCCCTCCCGGGCGGCGGCGGGCCTGGCCGCCTCCGCGCCGGTGTTCCCGGCGAGGGGTTCGGCCATGTCGTCCTCCGCCTCGTCATCCTCGTCGGGCTCCGGGGCGTAGTCCATGCGCAGCGCCGCCTGGTGCGCCGGCGGCAGGGCACGCGCGGAGGCCGGCTCGGCGGCGCGCAGGCGCTCGATGCGGTGCTCCGGCCCGCTGAGGGTCTCATCCGGCTCGAAGAGCACGGCCATGCCGAAATGCTCCTCGATCTGGGTCAGGCGGTCGCGCTTGCGGTTCAGCAGGTAGAGCGCGACGGCCGAGCAGACATGCACCGCGATCTCGGCGGAGCGGCGGCGCGCGCCCTCCTCCTCGATGGCGCGCAGCACGGTGAGCGCGCTGCTCTCGAGGCTGCGCACCGTGCCGCGGCCGCCGCAATGCGGGCAGGTGACGAAGCTGGTCTCGGCGAGGCTGGGGCGCAGCCGCTGGCGCGACATCTCGAGCAGGCCGAAATGGCTGATCCGCCCGACCTGGATGCGGGCGCGGTCGTTCTTCAGCGCCTCCTTCAGGCGGCGCTCCACCATGCCGTCGTGCTTCGCCGACTCCATGTCGATGAAGTCGATGACGATGAGGCCGGCGAGGTCGCGCAGCCGCAGCTGGCGGGCGATCTCGTCGGCGGCCTCCAGGTTGGTGCGCAGCGCCGTGTCCTCGATGTGCCGCTCGCGCGTGGAGCGGCCGGAGTTCACGTCGATGGCGACCAGCGCCTCGGTCTGGTTGATGACGATGTAGCCGCCCGACTTCAGCTGCACCGTGGGCGAGTGCATGGCGTCGAGCTGCTGCTCGACCTGGGCGCGGGCGAACAACCCGCCCTCGCGCGCGTACTGGATCTTCTTCACGTGCTGGGGCATCAGCATGCGCATGAAGTCGCGCGCCTCCTGGTAGGCGTCCTCGCCCTCCACCACGATCTCCTCCACGTCGCGGGAGAAGACGTCGCGGATCGATCGCTTGATGAGGTCCGCCTCCTCGTAGATCAGCGCCGGGGCGGAGGAGGCCAGGGTGCGCTCGCGGATGTTGTCCCAGAGCCGCAGCAGGTACTCGCAGTCGCGCTTGATCTCGGGCTTCGGCCGCTGCGCGCCGGCGGTGCGCACGATCAGCGACATGCCCTCGGGCAGCCCGACCTCGTCGATCGCCTCGCGCAGGCGCTTGCGGTCGGCCGCCGAGGTGATCTTGCGCGAGACGCCGCCGCCGCGCGGCGAGTTCGGCATCAGCACGGAGAAGCGGCCGGCCAGCGAGATGTAGGTGGTCAGCGCCGCACCCTTGGTGCCGCGCTCCTCCTTCACGACCTGCACCAGCATGATCTGCCGGCGCTTGATCACTTCCTGGATCTTGTAGTGGCGCAGGAAGCGCGGCGGGATGCGGCGCTCCTCGCGGCCATTGTCGGCTTCCTCGGGACCATCGCCGCCGAGGGTCTCCGGCGGCGGCTCGTCCTCGGCGTCGCCGTCCTCGTCACCGCGGGCGATGCGGGGGGTGTCCTCGCGGGCGGTGCGGGGCTCGTCGTCGCGGCTGCGGTCGTCGCGGCGGCCGCGGCCGCGCGGGTCACGGCGTCGGGACTGGCGCGGTTCGCCCTGCTCGCGCCCCCCGGTCGCACCCTCGGCGACGGCATCCCCGTCGCCGGCCAGCGCCTCGGCGGGGGCGGCGTCGAAGCCGTCGGAGCCGGGCGTCGCGTCGGCATCGGCGGCGCCGCCGATGGGGAAGCCCGGCCTCGCGTCATCGGGCGCGGCAGCCGGCGCCGCGTTCTCGGCCGCGAGCGGTGACGCCGTCTCGGGCATTGCGGCGCCGTTCTCGCTCTCGGCGGCAACGGCGGCGGCAGCGGCGGCGGCGGCGGCGAGGGGCGGCGCCGGCTCGGCCCCGTCGACCG
>JAIEOP010000007.1 GCA_019750465.1 Acetobacteraceae bacterium
GCTGGCGGCGCTGGGCGCGATCGCGGCGCCGGAGTGGCGGCGCGCGGCGCTGGCCGGGCTGCTCTGCGGCGCCGCGATCGGGCTGAAGCTGACCAATGCACCCTATGCGCCCGCGCTGGCTGTGCTGCTGGCGCTCGCGCCCGGGGCCAGGCCGGCGGCCCGGGCGCGGCTGCTGCTGGGCTGCGCCGCCGGTGGCCTCGCCGGCGTGCTGCTTGCGCATGGCTGGTGGGGCGCGGTGCTGCGGGCGGAGTTCGGCAATCCGGTCTTCCCCTATTTCCAGGCCATCCTCGTGCCCGGCTGGGACGGCCATGCCATCGGCCGCGACGCCCGCTTCCTGCCCGACGGCGTGCTGGATGCGCTGACCCGGCCCTTCCGCTGGGCCGTCTCCGCCGCGCCATTGGCGACCGAGGAGCGCATGCGCGACCCCCGCATCGCGGCCGGGCTGCTGGCCGTGCTGGCCCTGCCGATCCTCGCCTGGCGCCAGCTCGCGCCGGCCCCGGCGCTGCTGCCGCTCGCGGGCTTCTTCCTGGCCGGGTTCGCGATCTGGGCGGGCCTGTTCGGCATCTACCGCTACGCCTTCGTGCTGGAGGCGCTGGCGCCGCTCCTGGTGCTCGGCGTGCTCGCGCCGCTGCTGCGCCGGGCCGGGCGGCTGCGCGGGCCGGCGCTGGCCGGGCTGGTGGCGGCGGCGGCACTGGCCACCATCCCCGTGCCCTCCGGCCGTGCCGTGCCGGCGCCGCGCTACCTCGACATCGCCTGGCCGCGCCTGGCACCGCGCGCGGTGGTGCTGCAGGCCGAGCCGCCGACCGCCTTCCTGGCCTTCGGGCTGCCGCCGGGCGTCGCCTTCGCCAGTCCCTTCGGCGTCGAGGAACTGGGCGCGGCGCGGTTCCGCCGGCAATTGCAGGCGCTGCTGGCGCAGGACCGGCCGCTCTACCTGGTCTCGCCCGCCAGCGGGCAGGGCTGGGCACGGCTGCGGAGCTGGGGGCTGGAGCCGGCGCCCGAGACCTGCCGGCGCGTCTGCACCAACTGGTCGGCCCAGGGCGTCGGCCCGGTCGTCTGCGCGCTGCGCCGCCCGGGCGAAGCGGCGGCACCCGCCCCGGACTGGCCGGCACCGGCGACGCGGCTCTGCGAGGCGGTGGCCGGGCCTGGCCTGGAAAGCGGCGGGCGGCGCGGGATGGCATTGGAAGGCACGGCGACCCTCGCCTTCGGAGCCGGCTGCGCCCTGGCGCGGCTGCGGGTGGCGGGCGCCGCCTCGACTGCACTGGCCACCACGCCGGACGGGCAGGCTGGGGCGGGCGGCGTCATCACCCTGGTCCCGCCCCAGGACGGCCTGGTGCGGCTGGCAGCGGCGCACCCGCTCATTCTCGCCGAGGCAGCCTGCCTGATCCGCTGAGGGTCGCAGCGGCGGGCGTCGCAGGCCGTCACCTTCGGTCGCCGGTCAGCGGCGCCACCAGCCGCCGCGGCGCGGGGCCTCAACAGGTGCCTCGCCGAGCACCTTGGGCTGGATGAGCGTGCCCTGCTTCGGTGCCTCGGCGGCCGGGGCCGAGGGCGCGGGGTCCACCGCAACCGGCTCGGGCACCGGCTCCACCGTCGGCGCGGCGGCCTCGGGCATCCGGGCCGCCGGCGCCGCAGCCATTTCGGGCACCGGTTCGACAGGCGGCGGCTCGGCCAGGGCCGGCGCGGCCATGGGCTCGGGCGGCGGCTCCGACGCGACATCCATCGGTGCGGGATCCACTGGCGCGAGATGCTCCGGCGCTGGTGGCGGGTTCATCGGCGTGGCGGCCGCCTCCTGCACCGACGCTGCCTGCAGGCGGCCGATGCGGCTGGCCGCGGCGGCCTCCGCGGCAGCCTCGGCGGCCTCCATCGCGGCCAGGATGTCATCGACATGCCCGGCGAAGGGGTCCGCCGGGGTCGGGCCCATGTAGCGGGGCGGTGCCGGCGGCGGGGCCGGCAGGCGCGGTGGCGGCTCGGCACCACTCACCGGCGGCGCGCCCTCGGGGCGGGGACCGCC
>JAIEOP010000300.1 GCA_019750465.1 Acetobacteraceae bacterium
GCCTGCAACTGCGTCGCCGCCAACGCGGCTTCGAGCGCAGCCTGCAGGCTGCGGGGCGCCGTCGGTGCCGCGGCGGCCGCGGCACCGGGCAGGCCGGCGAGCGCCGCCGGCGGCTCCCTCCCGCCGCCGCCCAGGGCAAGCCATGGCACCGCCGCCAGCGCTGCCAGCCGTGCCGGGGCATCGGCGCCGAGCAGCACGACGGCATCGACGGCACCCTGCGCCAGTGCGGCGTCGGCCTGTGCCGGCGGAACCCCCAGCACCGGCACGGCGGCGATGCCGAGCAGGTCGAAGGCCAGGAGTGCCGCGCTTGCCGGATGGTCCGGTGCTGCCAGGCCGAGCCGGATCGGCGCGGTGACCCGCCCGCGCGGCAGCGGCAGCCGCCCTGCGACCAGCGCCGGCTGCGCCATGGCGCAGACCGGCAGCCAGCCCGCCGGGTCGAACCGCGCGCGCGGGTCGCCAACCAGCCGGGCCTGGCCGGCGAGGCCCGGCAGCAGCAGCAGGACGCGGCCATCGGGGCTGGCCGCGGTGGCGAAGCGGTTGGCCGCGGTCACGCCGTCCGGGCCGCCGAGCAGCTCGATCTCCAGCCGGGTCGCCGGCAGCGGCGGGCGCGCGGCCTGGGCGGCGAGGCGGCGGCCCCAGAGCGCGGTCCCGTTTTCCTCCGGCCCCGGCACCAGCAGGCGGGCGCCGCCGCCCGCCTGGCCGGCCCCGGCGCCCGCCAGCGGCAGTGCCGGAAGGACGGCGAGCGCCGCGAGCAGGCTGCGCCGTGCACATGCATCGGTGGTGGAGGCAGGCTGCATGGACCAGCTCCTCAGCCGCGCCGGGCGCCGGCCCGGCGCGCGTGGCGCCAACGAAGGTGCGAAGGAATGCTCCTTGGCCTCACGCGGCCTTCCGCCGCACCGTCCGCGACGCTGGACATTCCTTCACGAAATCTCGGCCTTCACGAAATCTCGGCCTTCACGAAATCTCGGCCTTCACGAAATCTCGGCCTTCACGAAATCTCGGCCTTCACGAAGTCTCGGCCGGCAGATTCCTAGTCGTCATAGCCCAGCAGCGCGTCGAAGGGCACATCCAGCCGATCGCGGCCGTTGAGGAAGCGAAGCTCGATCAGCGCCGCGGCGGCCGGCACCACGGCGCCGGCCTGGCGCAGCAGCCCGATGCCGGCCGCCATGGTGCCGCCGGTTGCCAGCAGGTCATCGAGGATCACCACCCGGTCGCCCCTGGCCACCGCGTCGGCCTGCATCTCGATGCGGTCGGTGCCGTATTCCAGCGCGTAGTCGAGCCCGATCGTCGGCCCCGGCAGCTTGCGCGGCTTGCGCAGCATGACGAAGCCGAGGCCGAGCTCCAGCGCGAGCGGCGCGGCGACGAGGAAGCCCCGGCTCTCGATGCCGGCGAGCAGGTCGGGCTTGTGCGGGCGGATGATGGAGGCGAGGCGCTGCATCGCCGCCTTCCAGGCCGGCCCGTGCCGCAGCAGGGTGGAGATGTCGTAGAACAGGATACCCGGCTTCGGGAAATCCGCGATGCCGCGGATGTGGTCGCGCAGGTCGATGCTGCTGGTCGGGTCGGCCATGGCGGCTCCGGCGGTTCGGGGGCGGCGGCGGCACCCTACGGAGGGTGGTGCATCAGGGCAACGCCCGTGCCGGCGGGTCGCTCGCGGCAGGCCCTTGGCGCCAGGCAGCCGGCGCCGCATCTGGCGCGCATGACCCGTCGCACCGCGCTTGCCTTGCCGATCGGCCTGCTGGCATTCCTGGCCTATGTCGGCCTCGTCGCGGCGCTGGCCGATCCGGTGCTGGGGCTGCACTGGGCGGTGCAGGCGCTCTACTTCGTCGTCGCCGGCCTGGCCTGGACCTGGCCGGCGCGCCGGCTGATGGTCTGGGCTGCCGGCACGCGGCCATGAAAAACCCCGCCGGCCCGGATGGGCGGCGGGGTCTTTCTCGCGGATCCGGTTGGTCGGAGCGAGAGGATTCGAACCTCCGGCCCCTGCGTCCCGAACACAGTGCTCTACCAGGCTGAGCTACGCTCCGTCA
>JAIEOP010000125.1 GCA_019750465.1 Acetobacteraceae bacterium
AGAGATGGGCATGCTGCGCGAGATGGTGCTCGCGGGCCTGGGCATTACCTTCTCCCTGCGCCGCGGCGTGCAGCGCCGGCGGCACCAGAAGGCGGGGCGCGGCGGCGCGGATCGCCGGCTCGGCGAGGCAGGCAGCGAGCAACTCGAGGCTGTCGAGCAGCAGGGCAGCGCCCCGGATCCCCTCCAGCCGGCCGGCAAGCCCGGCGACCAGCCCCGCTTCGGCCGGCGCGGCGGGGAGGGCAAGCGGGACGGGCGGCGCCAGGCGGATCAGCATCGGCGCGCGGGCCAGGCCGGGCAGCGCCGCCAGCACCGCGGCCGCGTCATGCGAGCGCATGCAGGGCGGCCCGGGTTCGCCGAGCGGGCAGGAGCGCGACCATTCGCGCGTGATCCACCAGCAGTCGCCGCAGGCCGCCGGGGCGAGGTTGGCATTGCCCGGATAGCCGAAGAAGCCCGGTGGGGTCGGGCCGAACAGCACGATCGAGGGCGTGCGCCGGGCCCGCGCCAGGTGCACCAGCCCGCCCTCGGTATCGACATGCAGGCTGGCGTGCTGCAACACGCGCGCTGTGGCGGCGAGGTCGGTGGCGCCACGCAGGTCGAGGTCGATGCCGGGCACCGCCCCCTCCGTCGCGGCGCCGAGCTGCACCACGGCATAGGCCGCCGCCGAGAGGCCGGCCGCGATCCCGCCCCACTGCGTCCGCGACAGGTTCTTGGTCTGCAAGCCGTCCTCGCCGGCCATGTCCGCGGCGGAGCCGTGATGGATCGTGGCATAGGCGCGGCCGGCGAGCGGGGCGAGCGGATCGGCCGCCGCCGGCGACGGCGCCGCGTCGTCGAACAGGTCGGGGGCCAGGTGGCGGTCCACCGCCAGGTTGGCGGTGAAGCCCAGCAGGTCGAGCTTGCCCATGCCCTGCGCCGCGGCCTCGCGCGCCAGCGCGTTGTTGCGGTGCGGCCAGTCGAACCGCACGAAGCGCTGCCAGGGCGCGGCCCGCGCATGCGCGGCACGGAGGAAACCGGGCGGGATGCGCGACAGCGGCGGTGCGGCGTAGGACACGACATAGCGCACATCCGCGACCAGGTCGAAGACATCGAGGCCGTGGCAGTGGTCGAGGAATTCCTCCCGCGCGGCATCCCGCAGCACCACGGTGTCCAGCACGAAGGGATTGGCGGCGAACAGCTCCGGCGCCGCCGGGTGGTCGTGCAGCACGATGATGCGCGGCGCCGGGAAGGCCTGGTGCAGGGCGCGGGCGAGGGTGGAGAGGTAGAGCGCGTCGCCGATGCCGCCCGAGCCGGCGATGAGCACCGCCAGCGGATCGTCGCCGCCATCATGCGGGCCAAGGCCGAAGATGGCCCCGCCGAGCCCGAGCTGGGCAAGCGCGCCGAGCCAGGCGTCGCGCCGCTGCACCACGGTGAGGTGCCCGATCAGCGCGGCGGCGGCGGCGGCAGGGAAGCGCGCGAAGGGGTCGCGCGGCGCGAGCACCTCGCCGATGCGGCGCAGCGCGCCGTCCAGCTCGGCGTGGAGCGTGGCCAGCTCGCGGCGAAGGCCGCCGCCCTCCGCCTCCAGCTCCGCGATGCGCAGCAGGGCATTGTCGAGGTCGCGGCCCAACGCGGCCTCGCGCCGCGCGGCCAGGTCGGGGAGACACAGGCGTTCGCCGTCCGCGAACAGATCCATGGCTACACTCCTTATACGGGAGCGTAACCTTCAAGCCGTGGGGGCGACAAGCGGGTGGACGCGTTCAGCGCGAATTTCTCCGACCCGGCACGACCACGGGGACTCTCAGCAGGCAAGATACCCGCCATCCACGTGCAGCTCCGTACCCGTCATGTAACTGCTCTCGGCACTGGCGAGGAAGAGGCAGACATTCGCCACCTCCTCCACCCCGCCGGCGCGGCGCAGCGGCACGTGCTTCAGCATCTTCTCGCGGAACACCGGGTCGGCCGTCGCGCCGGAGGTGCGCATGGGCGGCATCAGCCCGGGATGGACGCTGTTGACGCGGATGTTGTGCACGCCTTCCTGCACCGCCACCGACTTGGTCAGCAGCCGCACCGCGGCCTTCGAGGCGTTGTAGGCGCAGTGGATGCGGTCCTG
>JAIEOP010000487.1 GCA_019750465.1 Acetobacteraceae bacterium
AGACGGCCGGGGTGGCACGTGGCCCGGCGGGCTGCGAAGGCTGCTGCGCGGCGCTGCGCGGCGCGGCGGCATTGCCGCGCGGTCCGCCGACGGGTCGGCCCGGCTGCATCGGGATGCTGATCGCCGCCTGGATCTGCGGCACGCGGTCGGTTTCCGGCACCATGCCGAGGATCGGCGCGACGCGGCGCACCACCGCGCCGGCCGCCGGCGCCGCCACCCAGCCGGCGGTGGCGTAGCCATGGCTGCGGGCGTTCGGCTTCGGCTCGTCCACCATGACGTAGAAGGCGTAGCGCGGCGCGTTCATCGGAAAGGCGCCGACGAAGGCGGCAATGCGCTTGTTCTCCAGGTAGCCGCCGCGCGGTCCCACCTTCTGCGCCGTGCCGGTCTTGCCGCCGACGAAGTAGCCCGGAACCTCGGCGCCCTTGCCGGAGCCGTCCGTCACCACCAGCCGCATCAGCCGGCGCATGGTCTCCGAGGTGCGCTCGGAGATCACGCGCGTGCCCTGGCGGTCCGCGCCCGGCGGCTGCGACAGCAAGGTCGGCTGGCGCAGGATGCCGCCATTGGCGAGTGCCGCGACGCCGGTCACCACGTGCAGCGGCGTCACCGAGATGCCGTGGCCGAAGCCGACCGTCAGGGTGTTGATGTCGCGCCAGCCGCGTTCCGAGGGCGCCAGCGGCCGTGCCGTCTCCGGCAGCTCGATCTGCAGCCGGTTCAGCATGCCCATGCGGCCCATGAACTCGCGATGCCGCGCCGGGCCGACCGCGTTGGCCATGTGGGCCGAGGCGATGTTCGACGAGTAGGCCATGATCTCCGGCACGGCGAGCCAGCGGTTCTTGCCCTTGAAGTCGTTGATCTCGAACCGGCCGTAGCGGATCGGTCGCGACGCGTCGTAGCCGCCCCAGATGTTCACCGTGCCGAGGTCGAGCGCCATCGCCGCGGTGAACAGCTTGAAGGTCGATCCCGGCTCGTAGACGCCGACGGTCGCGCGGTTGAAGGTCGGATCGGTGTCCTGGCTGGCCGAGCGGCGGTTCACCGGGCCGCTCTGCTGGCCAGGGCGGCGCACCAGGCTCAACGGATCGGAGGCGTCGAAATCCGGCAGGCTGACCATCGCGATCACCTCCGAGGTGTTCGCGTCCATCAGCACGCCGGCGCCGCCGATGCCGTTGAAGTCGGCGATCGCCGCCTGCACCGCGTCGCGCAGCGCCACCTGCACGCGGATGTCGATGGACAGCCGCAGCGGATGGCGGTCGCCGCGCAGCCGGTCCTCGAAGCCGCGCTCGACTCCGGCGATGCCGCGCCCGTCCACGTCGACATGGCCGACGATATGGGCCGCGGAGGAGCCCTGCGGGAAGAAGCGCCGCTCGGCCGGGCGGAAATGGAAGCCCGGGATGCCGAGGTTGTTCACCGCCTGGGTCTGGCGCGGCGTGAGGTTGCGCTGGATGTAGGCGAACTGCACGGGGCGGTCCGTCTCGGGCACCATCCGCTGGGAGATGCGCTCGATCAGCCGCTCGCGGTCGAGGGTGGGCAGCACGGTCAGCAGCCGGTCGGCCGCGGCCGCCGGGTCGTTGATCTCCTGCGGGTTGGCATATAGCTCGGTGACGCGCAGCGAGACCGCCAGCACCTCGCCGTTGCGGTCGGTGATCGCGGCGCGCGCGACCTGCGGCTCGGCGGTCGGCACCACCGGCGCGGCGCGCAGCCGCGGCATCGCCGGGTCGAGCAGCGTGGCGAGGGTGAGCTTCACTCCCACGGCCGAGAACAGCAGCGCGAAACCGCCGGCGGCGAAGACCAGGCGCGTGCGCGTGCGCTCCAGCTGTGCGCGGCGCGCCAGATCGGGGGCCGCGACGCGCACCAGGGCGCGACCCTGGCTGCCGGACGTCGCGTCGCGCAGCGCGGCCCGGCCATGCGGCGGGGAGTCCGGCGCCGGTGGCGCCTCCAGGCCGGGCAGGGTCGCCTTCATCGAACGGCGGCGGGGCCGAAGGCCGCCGCGCTGGCGGAGGCGAAGGGCACGGGAGGTGGCAGCGATCCGTGCGCCACCGGCGCGGCGAGCGCCGAGCGCGCGCCGCCCAGCATGGATCCGGCCGGCGCGGGCACCGGCTGG
>JAIEOP010000103.1 GCA_019750465.1 Acetobacteraceae bacterium
GTAGCCGCCGGCCACCAGGATCTCGAGCGCGTTGTCGATGCAGGCGGTGTCCGACTGCCCGTGCGGGATCAGCGGCCACATCTTGTCCAGGTCGGGCCCTAGCAGCGGCGAGGACATCGCGCCGCGCCGCGCGTACATCCAGTTGACGTTGCCGCGCACGGTGTTGATCTCGCCGTTGTGGGCGAGGAAGCGGTAGGGATGCGCCAGCTTCCAGCTCGGGAAGGTGTTGGTGGAGAAGCGCTGGTGCACCAGCGCCAGCGCGCTTTCCGTCAGCGGGTCCCGCAGGTCAGGGTAGAAGCTGCCCACCTGGTGCGCCAGCAGCAGCCCCTTGTAGACCAGCGTGCGCGTGGAGAAGGACGGCATGTAGAGGTCGGCCGTGGTCGGCAGCCCCTGCGCCTCCGCCAGGCTGCGGAACTTGTTCAGCACCTGCTTGCGGATCGTGAGGATCTTCCGCTCGAAATGGTCCTGGTCACGGATCGCGGGGCCGGCGGCGATGATCGCCTGGCGGATCACCGGCATCGCCTCGATGACGCGGGCGCCGAGGCCGGTGGTATCGATCGGCACCTCGCGCCAGCCGATCAGCGCCTGGCCCTCGGCGCGCACGAGGCGCTCGATGGAGGCGATGGCGAAGTCGCGCGCGCGGACATCCTGCGGCAGGAAGCACATGGCCACCGCGTAGCGGCCCGGCGCCGGCAGCTCCTTGCCGTGCACCTCGGCCCAGTGGCGCAGCAGCCGGTCCGGCATCTGGATCAGGCAGCCGGCGCCGTCGCCCATCAGCGGATCCGCGCCCACCGCGCCGCGATGGTCGAGGTTCACCAGGATCTGCAGCCCCTGGCGGATGATGTCGTGCGATTTCCGGCCCCTGATGTCGGCGATGAAGCCGACGCCGCAGGCGTCATGCTCGTTGCTCGGATCGTAGAGGCCTTGCTTCTCGGGCAGTCCCATAGGTCTTGCTTCGCAGATCCGCGCGGCGAACCGCTTGGGGGGTCGGGGGGGATGCGGCAGCCGGCTTGCGCCATCCACTCGCGAGGGCCGTGAAGCTTAGTGGTTCCGATGCAACCCAGGAAGGGCCAATGCTGCGGCGCCGCATCCCGCGCGTTTGACCGCGTCGCGAGCGCCTGGATCGGCTCCGCACGGGAACGCCGCCCGAGCGGACGGAAGGGCACCGCCATGCGCGCCAGCTTCGTGTCCACCGGCCCGCTGCCGGGCGCGCGCTTCGGCGGCAGGGTGTGCCTGCCCGGCACCGCGGGCGCAGCCGCGCTGGTCGAGGCCGCCGAGGCCGATCCCGCCGCGCTGCCCCGCCTGCTGGCCGAGGCCGGCGGCGTGCTGCTGCTGCCGGCGATGGGGGCAATGGCCGAGGCGCCCGGGCTGCTGCTGCGCCTCAGCCGCGTCTTCGGCCCGGAGGTGGAGAACTACCGCACCACCGGCATGGCACCGAACATGGTGCACCCAGCGGTGCCGGAGATCTTCATCGTCTCCAACACGCCCCCGGTGAGCCGCCCGCCGCCGAAGCGGCCCGACCCGCCCTTCAATCCGGACGGCTCGCTGCCCGTGCAGTTCCCGCACCGCCGCGGCTGGCACACCGACCAGTCCTATCGCCGCCCGCCGCCCGACATCTCGCTGTTCCTCGCCGTGGTGCCGGTGCCGCGCGACCAGCGCCAGACGCTGTTCGCCGACGGAACCGCCGCCTATGCCGCGCTGCCGCCGGCGCTGAAGGCGCGCGTGGACGGGGTCCATGAATGGACGGCCGGCGACCTCGTGGTCCGGGACAACCGCTGCACCGTGCACGCCGCCACCCGGTTCGACGCGGAGCGGCTGGAGCGGGTGATATGGCGCACCACCGTCGGCGGCAATCCCGGCCCCGGCTACGCCGGCGAGCGCCCGAGCTGGCTCGCGGCCGCGGAGTGACCGCGGCTCAGGCCGTCGCCAGGGCGCGGTTCCACGGCATCAGCCGCAGCACGCGCGCCAGGCCGCAGGTGCCGGTGGCGGCGGCGAAGACCAGGCCCGCGCCAACCAGGCCCGACAGCGCTCTAGCAGGCTGCGGAAATTCGCCTGGTCAGATTGGTATTGATCTGATTCGCTGTGCGTGCGGATTGGGGGACGATTCG
>JAIEOP010000001.1 GCA_019750465.1 Acetobacteraceae bacterium
CGGAGACGCAGGCGGCCGAGCTGGCGCGCCTCGGCGAGAGCGCCCGCGCCCAGGTCGCGCTGCTGACCCGCCAGCTCGACGAGCTGCGCGCCCAGCTCGCACGCCTCGCCGCCGCGCTGGATGCGGCGGAGCTGGCCGGGCGCGACAAGGATGCGCAGATCGTCAACCTCGGCAGTCGGCTGAACGCCGCGCTCGCCGCGCGCGTCGAGGAGCTACAGCGCTACCGCAGCGACTTCTTCGGCCGCCTGCGCGACGTGCTGGGCGAGCGCCCCGAGATCCGCGTGGTCGGCGACCGCTTCGTGTTCCAGTCCGAGGTGCTGTTCCCGCCCGCCTCGGCCGAGCTGTCGGAGCGCGGCCAGCAGCAGATCCGCGAGCTCGCCCGCGTCCTGACCGAGATTGCCGCGCGAATCCCGCCCGACGTGCCCTGGGTGCTGCGCGTGGACGGCCACGCCGACCGCAACCCGCTGCGCGGCGGCGGGCGGTTCGCCAGCAATTGGGAGCTGTCCGCGGCGCGGGCGATCGCGGTGGCGCAGCTGCTGATCAACGAGGGTCTGCCGGCGAACCGCGTCGCCGCCGCGGCCTTCGGCGACAACCAGCCGCTGGATGATCGCGACACGCCGGAGGCCTTCGCGCGCAACCGGCGCATCGAGCTGCGGCTGACGGATCGATAGGGCAAGCCGCGCCCGCGTGGGCACGCGATGACGGCGTGGCCACGCGGGCACCGAAGGCCGGAACGGGGCGGACCGCGTGACCGCCCCGGCTGCTCAGTTCGCCTGCAGCCGCGCCATCGGATCGAGGCGGTAGCCGCCAGCTTCGGTCAGCAGCAGACGGAGCTGCATCGGGTTCGGCTCGATCTTCTGGCGCAGGCGGTAGATGTGGGTCTCCAGCGTGTGCGTGGTGACCGCGCTGTTGTAGCCCCAGACCTCGTTCAGCAGGACCTGGCGCGGCACCGGCCGCCCGCCGGCGCGGTAGAGGAATTTCAGGATCGCGCTTTCCTTGTCGGTCAGGCGGATCTTGCGGCTCCGCGCCGGTTCCATCAGCAGCTTGGCCGAGGGCCGGAACAGGTAGGGCCCGACGGTGAAGACCGCATCTTCGGAATTGTCGAACACGCGCAGCTGCGCACGCACGCGGGCCAGCAGCTCGTTCACGCGGAACGGCTTGGAAATGTAATCATTCGCCCCCGCGTCGAGCCCCTTGACCACGTCCTGCTCGCCGTCCTGGCCCGTCAGCATGATGACCGGCATGCGCTTGCCCTCGCGGCGGAGCTTGGCGCAGAGGTCACGCCCGTCGCCATCCGGCAGCCCGATATCGAGCAGGACGGCATCGTAGCGCGCATCCGCGCTCATCAGCTTCTCCTCCGCCTCCTGCGCGGATTCCGCCTGGTCGGCCGTGAAGTCGCCGTCCTCGGCGATCTGTTCCGCCAGCGTGGCTCGGAGCGCGGCGTCGTCCTCGACGATGAGGATGGGGCGGGGGATTGTCATGCAGCCTCCGGTTGTGGCTCAATCGATCGCGGGCGTTACGCCGCCGGCCCGATTGGGAGGGCGGATGGCTCGCGACACCTGCGATAGAGACAGGCTTGCTCGCGAAAGCACCTCACGGCCGCGTGCGGCGCACTACACGATCCCGCGAGTCGTTCAAGATCAACGGATTGCGGAGCCCGTCGTTGCGCGCTGCGGCACGCATGGCGCTCTCCGCACGACGTGCGGCATGCCCTGAGCTGCCGGCCGTCCGGCGCCGGAGCCGCCGATTCGAGCGGCGCGGCCGTCCCCGGTGCGCGGCTCGAATCGTCCTTGTGAACAAAAGCGGCCTGATGACGAGGTCGACCCGGTCCGTGCTTCCGATGAACGGCGTCGCCGCCTCGGGAGGACGGGCGGCACCTGCATTCGACGCGGGCAGCGCTGGGGACCAACCGGCCGGGGGAATGCGATCGGCCAAGCGAACCCCTCGAGGTTTGCGCTCGAACAGGAGCCGAAGCAGGCTTGCATCTCAGGGATTTGGGCCGCACGACGTGTGGGCCAAGCCACGAAAGCCTGCCTAGCCCGCATTTCTCACACAGAGTAGGTGCATCGGGGTTCTGAATCGGCGAAAGTTCTTCTGCAACAAAGCCTT
>JAIEOP010000255.1 GCA_019750465.1 Acetobacteraceae bacterium
GTGGCCGGCCGCCTGCTGCGCCGGGTGCGCGACTTCGCCGCCGTCGCCGGCAGGCCCGCCGACCGGGCGATGGCCGACGGCGCGCTGGCGCGGCTGGAGGTGGATCGCCTCGGGCTGGATGCGCAGGACCGCAGGTATCTCCGCCGCATCGCGGAACATCACGGCGGCGGCCCGGTCGGCGTGGAGACGCTGGCCGCGGCGCTGGCGGAATCGCGGGACACGCTGGAGGAGGTGATCGAGCCCTTCCTCATCCAGGAAGGGCTGGTGCTGCGCACGCCGCGCGGGCGCGTGCTGGGCGAGCCGGGCTGGCGCCATCTCGGGCTGCGGCCGCCGGCCGGCTTCGCGCTGCAACCCGACCTGCTGGGGCCCGACCTGCTTGGGGATGCGCCATGATCCGCCCCGCCCCCGACCTGCCGGCGCATGCCTTCCCCGTGCGCGTCTATTTCGAGGACACCGATGCCGGCGGCATGGCCTACCACGCCACCTACCTGCGCTGGGCCGAACGGGCGCGCACCGAGGCGCTGCGCGACCTGGACCTGCCGCACCAGCGCCTGATGGAGCGACACAATTCGATACTCGTGGTGCGCCGCCTCGATGTGGAGTATGCGGCGCCCGCCCGGCTCGACGACGAGGTGGTGGTCGAGACCCGCGTGCTCGCGGTGAAGGGCGTCACCCTGCGCCTCGACCAGCGCATGCTGCGCGACGGCGCGACGCTGGCCGCGCTCGGCGTCGAGCTGGCCTGCGTGGATCGGCACACATTGCGGCCGCGGCGCATCCCGGACCCCTGGCGCCTGGCGCTGGGCGGCACCGGGACGCCGGCCGCATCCGACATTGAAGGAGAGACCGCGTGGACCGCAGCGTGAGCACCGAGGGGCTGGGCGGGCTCGCCCACGACCTCTCGCTCTGGGGCCTGTTCCTGCAGGCCGACTGGGTGGTGAAGGCGGTGATGATCGGCCTGCTGCTGGCCAGCATCTGGGTCTGGGCGATCATCTTCGAGAAGGTCACCGCGATCCGCCGCGCCAACAGGGCGGCCGAGGCGTTCGAGGAGGCCTTCTGGTCCGGCGGCAGCCTCGATGACCTCTACCGCCGCGAGGGCGAGAACCCCTCGCACGCCATGGCCGCCGTCTTCGGCGCCGCCATGCGCGAGTGGCAGCGCAGCGCCGGCCGCCTGCCCAGCGCCGCCGGCCTCAATGCCACCGGCAACCTCGTCGCCGCCGGGCTGAAGGAGCGCGTGGAGCGCGCCATGGTCATCACCATCCAGCGCGAGATGGAGCGGCTGGAACGCTGGATGATCTTCCTCGCCTCGGTCGGCTCCATCGCGCCCTTCATCGGCCTGTTCGGCACGGTCTGGGGCATCATGAACAGCTTCGCCGCCATCGCCGGCATGCAGAACACCAACCTCGCCGTCGTCGCCCCCGGCATCGCCGAGGCGCTGTTCGCCACGGCGATCGGCCTGGTCGCCGCCATCCCGGCGGTGCTGGCCTACAACAAGCTGTCCACCGACCTCGCCCGCTACGCCGCGCGCCTCGAGGGCTTCGCCGCCGAGTTCTCCGGCATCCTCTCGCGCCAGGCCGAGGCGGCGATGGGGCGCGACCCCGCCGCGCCGGTCGCCGAGGCCGCGGAGTAGAACGCGATGGCCGCCAGCCTCGCCGGCGCGCGCATGGGCAGCGCGCGTGGCCGCTACCGCCCGCTCGCCGAGATCAACGTCACGCCGCTGGTCGACGTGATGCTGGTGCTGCTGATCATCTTCATGGTCGCCGCGCCGCTGATGACCGTCGGCGTGCCCGTGGACCTGCCGAAGACCCAGGCCAGCGCGCTGAACCAGGAGAACGAGCCGATCACCATCACGGTGAACCCGGAGGGCAAGATCTTCCTCCAGGACACCGAGGTGCCGCTCGAGGGCCTGGTCGAGCAGCTGCAGGCGATCGGCCGCAACCAGCCCGCCGGAGCGCAGGAGCGGCGCATCTTCGTCCGTGGCGACCGCGCCATCTCCTACGGCCGCGTCATGGAGGTGATGGGCACAATCAGCGCCGGCGGCTTCTCCCGCGTCGCGCTGCTGGCCGAGCAGCCGTCCGGCCGTGCCCCGGCCGCCGCGCCGGCACGCTCCGCTGCGCCGCCGGCGG
>JAIEOP010000071.1 GCA_019750465.1 Acetobacteraceae bacterium
GCCTCGCCGGCCAGCTGCGTCGCGGCCCGTCCTTCGGCATTGGCGGCCAGCGTATCCTCGAGGCCGAGGAAGGGATCGACGGCGGCGGCGCGCACGCCGCCCTGCGCCGTTGCGGCCGCCTCGGCCGCCCGCGCCGCGCCGGGGGCGAGCAGCAGCGGCAGCAGCAGCGCCGCGACCAGCGGCAGCGCAACCACCAGCGCCAGCACCGGCGCGGCGCCGAGCAGCGCCGCCACCACCAGCACCATCAGCAGCGCCACCGCCCCGGGCACCAGGGCGCGCAGGTAGAGCCCGTCCAGCGATTCCACGTCGGCGACGATCCGCCCCCACAGGTCGCCGGAGCGGTTCAGGCCGAGCCCACCGGGCAGGCGTTCCGCCAGGCGGCGGAAGAACCAGACGCGGGTATCGGCCAGCGCGCGGAAGGTGGCGGCGTGGCTGACCATGCGCTCCGCCCAGCGCGCAGCCGGGCGCAGGAGCACCAGCGGACGCAGCAGCAGGAAGCCCGCCCCCGCCGCGGCGCCGAGGGAGGCCCCGCCCAGCGCCTGCCCATCGAGGGCCGCCGCCATGCCGCCGCCGGCCAGCACCAGCAGCAGCGCGCCGAGCAGCGCCGATCCCGCCGCCGCCGCGACCCCGAGCAGCAGCCGTCCGGCGCGCGGCCGCCACAGCCCGATGACCCGCGCCAGGTCGCGCCAGAGAATCCCCGCCGTCATCCGCGCGCGACCCCGCGCGCCGGCGCCGCGCGCCCGGCCTCCATCTCCAGCACCCGGCCAAGGCCGCCGGCCCGCGCCAGCGCCGCATGGCTGGCGATGATGGCGGTGCGCCCGGCGCAGAGGCGGCGGATGCTCTCGAACACCTCCGCCTCGGTCCCGGGATCGAGATGCGCGGTCGGCTCGTCCAGCAGCACCAGCGGCGCGTCGCGCAGGAAGGCGCGAGCCAAAGCCACGCGCTGCGCCTGGCCGCCGGAAAGGCCGTAACCCCCTTCCCCCAGCAGCGTGTCGAGACCCCGTGGCAAGGCTTCGGCGAAGCCGGTGACGCGGGCGGCCAGGGCGGCGGCCTCCACCTGTCCGGGCGTCGCGTCGGGGCGGGCAAGGGCGATGTTCTCGCGCAGGGTGGCGCGGAACAGGTGCGGCCGCTGCCCGACATAGGCCGAGAGGCGGCGCAGCTCCTCCGGCCGCAGGGTCATGGCGTCCTGGCCGTTGATGGCGATGCGCCCCGCGTCGGGCCGGGCGAAGCCCATCAGCAGGCGCAGCACGCTGGTCTTGCCGGCGCCCGACGGGCCGGAGAGCACCAGCGTCTCGCCGGCGCTGGCGCGGAAGGAAAGCCCGTCCAGCGCCGGCGGCCGCGCCGCGTCGTAGGAGAGGCGCACGTCACTGAAGGTGACCACGACGCGCGGCGGCATCGCCTCCAGCAGCAGGCCGGGAGGGCCCGGCGGGTCGGCCAGCAGCGGCGCCAGCGCGGCCGCCGCGCCATGCGCGGAGAGGCTCTCGTGATAGGCGGCGGAGAAGGCACGCAGGGGCGCGAAGAAGGCCGGCACCAGCAGAATGGCGAAGATCGCCGCGGCCGGGTCGGGGTGCCCGCCCGGCAGCGCCGTCAGCGCGGCATGGCGCAGCGCCACCGCCACCAGCGCCGCCGCCGCCAGCAGTTCCAGCGCGGCGTTGGACAGGAAGGCGACGCGGAGGACGCGCATGGTGCGCCGGCGCAGCTCGGTGGCGGCCTCGCCCAGCGCCCTCGCCTCGTCCTCCTGCCGGTTGAACAGCACCAGCGTCGGAAGACCCCGCATGCGGTCGAGGAAGCGGCCGGAAAGGTGGCGCAGCGCATCGAACTGGCGGCGGCTGGCCGTGGCGGCGCCGATCCCCGTCGCGGCCATGGCCACCGGTACCAGCAGCCCGCCGAGCGCCAGGATGATCCCGCTCGGCCCATCGGCCAGCGCCGCCGCGGCCCCGACTAGCAGCGGCCCGAGCACGGCCAGCGCCGCGGCCGGCAGCCAGCGCGCGAAATAGCCGTCCAGCGCCTCCACCTGATCGACGACCAGCGCGGCCTTCTCTCCGGCGCCGCGGGAATCGGCGGGGCCGAGGGCCAGCAACCGCGCGAAGACCGCCGCGCGCAGCCGGGCCCGGGCCGCCTCGCCGGCGGCAAGCTGTGCGCGCTCCCCGGCCAGGCCGAGCAGCGCGGT
>JAIEOP010000477.1 GCA_019750465.1 Acetobacteraceae bacterium
GGCGGCGCCGGGCCGGGGCAGGCCAGCGCGATCGCCGCATCGGCCAGCGGCGCGATGGCGGCGTGGCGGCGCTGCGCCTCCTCGCGCTGCAGCAGCCGCAGCGCGTAGTCGGCCGGCGTCATTGCCTCTGCGTTCGCCAGCGTCTGCTTCAGGCGGGCGCTGATGCCATCCGGCGTCTGGTCCACGATGTTGCGCAGGAGCCAGTGGTTCTCCCAGGCGGTGATGGCGTTGCTGACCGGGCCGGCCTCGGCGATGCCCCCCTCGAAATGCTCGATGAGGCGGTGGTCGCCGCGGCGCAGCACCTCGATGCCCGCGTCGCGGATGCGCTCCAGCAGCGTCTCGAAGGCGCCCCGGCTGACGGCGTCGAGACCGGCCCAGCCGGCGCTCTCCATCACGACCAGGCGCTGCGGCTTCGTGGCCTCGGGGCAGGTGTCGGGACCCATGAGCCCGGCATGGCCGCGGTCGCCGCCGGCGCGGCGCGCGATCTCGATGGCGACCTGCCACATGTCCTCGATGCAGCCGGCATGCGGGCCATGCGTGCTCTGGCTGGTGGCCTGGCGCTCGCCGCGGTTGATGCCGCCCTGGCTCGGCTTCAGCGCGACATTGCCGCAATAGGCGGCGGGGCGGATGATGGAGCCGCCGACCTGCGTGCCGATCGCCGCCGGCACGAAGCGCGCCGCGACGGCGGCGGCGGAGCCGGAGGAGGAGCCACCCGGCGTGCGCGCCGGATCGAAGGGATTGGTCGTGGGCCCGGGATGGCTGCCACCCAGCTCCGCCGTCACGGTCTTGGCCAGCACCACCGCGCCCGCCTCGCGCAGCGCGCGCACCGCGGCGTTGTCGCGCTTCGGGAAATTGCCGCGGAACGCCTCGGCGCCCATCTCCGTGGGCATGTCCCGCGTCTCCAGCAGGTCCTTGATGGCGACCGGCATGCCGTCGATGGGCGAGAGCGGACGGCCGGCCCGCCAGCGCGCGGTGCTGGCATCCGCGGCCCCGCGCGCACCGGCCTCGTTCATGGCGGTGAAGGCGCGCACCACCGGCTCGCGCGCGGCGATGGTCTCCAGGCAGCGTTCCAGATAGGCGCGGGGCGTGTCGGTGCCGTCGCGCATGGCCGCCACCCCGTCGTGCCAGGTCAGGCCGCGGAAGCTCCTCGGCGAATAGGTCATCGGGCGATCCTCCTCGGCGCAGCATAGCATCGCGGACCGGCGCCGGGCGCGCACCGGCCTATCGCAGCACCCCATCCCAGGCCGGCAGGCTGAGCAGCGCGGCGAGCGCGATCATGGCGTAGCAGGCGCGGCGGAACGCCACCTCGCTGGCCAGGCCGAACAGGCGCGCGCCAAGCCAGATTCCGGCGCCATAGGCCGGCGCGGCAACCAGGAAGGGGCCGAGCAGCGCCCCGCCCAGCAGGCCGAGCGCGGCATAGGAGAGCGCCGCCAGCACCGTCCCCGCCCCCAGGTAGAGGGTGAAGGCCGCCCGCACCTCGCGCGCCGGCATCTCGCGGCCCAGCAGGTAGGCCATCACCGGCGGCCCGCTGACCATGGCGATGCCGCCCAGCACGCCGCCGGCGACGCCGATGCCGACCGTCAGCGGCCGCGTCGGCCGGCCCCGGAAGCGCCAGCCCGAGGCCAGCAGCAGCAGCAGCGCCAGGATGGTCAGCGCGATCGCCCAGCGCAGCACCGTCGGCTCGCCGGCGCGCAGCAGCGCGGCACCCGCGGGAAAGCCGAGCGCGGCGCCGAGGGTCAGCACCCCGACCTCGCGCCGGTCGGCGATGCGCCAGGCCGGCCAGGTAAGCGAGGCCAGCGCGATCACCTCCACCAGCATCATCAGGGGCGCCGCGCGGTGCGGGCCGACCGCGACGGCGGCGAGGGGCACGAAGATCAGCGCCGCGCCGAAGCCGGAGAAGCCGCGCGCCAGCCCGCCGGCCAGCGCAGCGGCGAGCAGCCAGGCCAGGCCGGCACCGGGCGGCAGGGCGGCGGTCAGCGCGTCCACGCATCGGGTCCGGTCATGCCGGGAGCATGCGGCGGCGCGTGCGGGCTGGAAACCCGCCCCTTCCCGCCCCGCGCCGCCGGGGCGAGAATGCACGTCCCGTCCGGAGGAACACGCCATGGCCAAGGTCATCATCACCTGCGCGGTGACGGGGGCGATCCACACGCCCTCCATGTCCGACCACCTGCCGATC
>JAIEOP010000068.1 GCA_019750465.1 Acetobacteraceae bacterium
CGATCCGCGGCGACCCTCTCCCAGCTACCGACGCGCAACCTTAGCCAGGAGGCGCGGCGATGAGTGGAGGTGTTACAACCGGCTCCGACCCGCGGCTGGAGGAGCTGCGCCAGCGCCTGATCCATGTGGAGCTGAAGCTCGACCGCCTGCTCGGCGCGACGGCGGAGCGCGCCTCGCCCGACCAGCGCTTCGGCGCCACCACCTACGCCCAGGGCGGCGAGGACCTGATCATCCTGAACATCTTCGCCCGGCTCGGCATCGCCCGCCCGGCCTGGCTCGACATCGGCGCGCACCATCCCTGGCGCATCTCCAACACCGCCCTGCTCTACGCCCGCGGCTGCCGCGGCGTGAACGTCGAGGCGAACCCGCATCTGTTCGAAGCCTTCCTGCGCGAACGGCCGGAGGACGTGAACCTCAACCTCGGCGCCTCCGACGCGGAGGGCAGCATGACCTTCCACATGATCGACCGGCAGTCCGGGCGGAACACGCTGGACGCCGCGGAGGCCGAGCGCTTCGTCGCCGCCCATGCGCAATTCGCCATCACCGAGCGGGTGGAGATCCCGGTGACGACGGCGGCCTGCATCGTCGAGCGGCATTGCCGCGGGCGCTTCCCCGACCTGCTCAGCCTCGACGTGGAGGGGCACGAGCTGGCGGTGCTGCGCGGCATCGACTGGTCGCGCCCCGGCCCCGTGCTCATCTGCGCCGAGGCGAACGACGCCGATGCGGAGACCGGGCTGCTCGGATTCCTCGCCGCGCGCGGCTACCGGCGCATCCTCGTCGCCGGCGAGAATTCCTTCCTGCTGCGCGCCGACCAGCCATGGCCGTGACGTGACCAGGGCACCGGCCGCCCGATGATCGTGCTCTGCCTCGGCATGCCGGGGAGCGCCTCCACCCTCGTCTTCAACCTGGTGCGCGAGATCCTGCTGGAAGCGGATCCCGGCGCGGTCGCGGCCGTCGAGGCGACCTCCCTCCCGGCGCTGGAGGCCGCGCTGGCCGGTGCGCCGCCACCGCGGTCGATCGCGATCCGCGCGCATACCGCGAGCGACGCGCTGCTTGGGCTGCTGGGCGCCGCCGGCGCGCAGGCGGTGCCGAGCGCGCGCGACCCGCGCGACTGCCTGGCCTCGCTGCGCGCACGGCTTGGCGGCAGCGCGGTCGGCTGGTGCACGGAGGTGGCGCGCTCGCTCGCGGCCGTCGCCACGGTGCAGGCGCGCTGGGGGGTGGAGGTGCTGGGCTACGAGGCGGCCAGCACGGAGGGTCGGGCGCTGGTCGGCGGCCTCGCCGCACGCATCGGGCTCGCGCTTCCGGCGGCAGCGGCGGCGCGCATCGCCGGGCGCTGGACGCGGGGGGCGGTGCAGGCGCGGCTGGAGCGGGTGGCGCGCGAGGCGCCGCCCAGCGGGTATGGCTGGCGCAGCGACCCCGCCACCGGCCTGAACGAGGCGCATCTCGGCGACGGGCGCATCGGCAAGTGGCGCGATGCCTTGCCCGAGGCGGAGCGGGCCCTGGTGGACCATGCCTTCGGCGGCGTCGGCGACCCGTCCCTGCCGGCCGCGCCGGGACGGCGGCTGCGCTTCGCCGAGCCGCTCTTCGGCACGGCGGCGCGACCGGACGGGGTGGGGAACCTCCCGGCGGAGTCCTCGCTCGGGCTGCGTGTTCTGTCGCTGTGCTTCCTGCATGCGGGGCGGTGGCGGGTGGCGATCCGCGGCAGCCTGCCGGCGGGCCACGCACCGGGGCGGCTGCACCTGGTGGTGGGCGGACAGGTGCGGCTGAGCATCGAGATGCCGCCGGCCGCGCCCGGCGCCGGAGCCGTGGCGGTGCCGGAGGGAGCGGCGGCGACCTTCGCGCATGCGGTACACGAGCACCAGATGGAGCTCGTGCTGGCAGGCGCCGCCGGGGTGCTGCCGGACCCGCACCGTGCCGTGCCGCTGGAGCTGGATGCGGTGCTGGAGGCGGGGTGAGAGCCGCTCGTCGCGCCCACCGGCCGGTCCTGCACGTCATGGCGATAGCGCGCCGCGCCATCCCGGGCGGGCGTGCCGTTCACGCCATGGGTCAGCCCCGCACCCCACCATCGCGTGCCGGCCCGGCGCATTCGCCGCACAGGGCGCCGCGGCGCTGACCATCGATTTCGCCGGCACCGCCATCGGCCGCCAGCAGCTCGCGCTGCGCATCACGCCGATGAGCT
>JAIEOP010000307.1 GCA_019750465.1 Acetobacteraceae bacterium
GCTCGCCGCCGCGGCGCTGGGCCTGGAGGCCCGGTCGCTGCCGCCGCTGCTGCTGGGCGCCGCGGCGACAGGGCTGCTCGGCGTGCTGGCAATGCAGGCGCTGGGCCGCACCGGCCGCATCCGCGAGGACGCGGCCATCGCCGTCGTGCTCTCCGCCTTCTACGCCGCCGGCGTCGCGCTGCTCTCGGTGGTGCAGGCGGTGCCCGAGGCGGCGCAGGCCGGGCTGGCGCGCTTCATCCTCGGGCAGGCGGCCGCGCTCAGGGCGGCGGATGTCTGGCTCGCCGGCGGCATCGCCCTGGCCTGCGTCGCCGCCTGCCTGGCGCTGTTCCGCCCGCTGGCCAGCGCCTGCTTCGATCCGGAATTCGCCCGCGCCCAGGGGTTGCGCGTGGCGCTCCTCGACATGGCGCTGCTCGGCCTGCTCGTGCTGGTCTGCGTGGCCGGGCTGCAGGCGGTGGGGCTGATCCTGGTGGTGGCGCTGATCGTGCTGCCGCCGGCCTCGGCCCGGCTCTGGGCGGCGCGCCTGCCGGGCATGCTGGCGCTGTCGGCGGCGTTCGGCGCGGCCTGCGGCATCGCCGGCGCCGCCGCCTCGGCGGTATGGCCGGACCTGCCGACCGGGGCCGGGGTGGTGCTGGCAGGGGGGCTGCTACTCGGCCTGTCGATGCTGGCGGGGCCCGAGGCGCCGCAGCGGCTGCGCCGGCACGTCGCGGTGGCGGGCGCCTGATGGGCGGCACCACCTTTCTCCAGCTCGACCTGCCGCCGCTGCTGGCGGCGCTGCTGGCCGGCGGCACCTGCGGCCTGCTCGGCAGCCTGCTGGTGCTGCGGCGGGAGAGCCTGGTGGGCGACGCGCTGGCGCACGCCGTGCTGCCGGGCATCGTGCTGGGCTTCGCCCTCACCGGGCTCCGCGCGGGCGTGCCGATGCTCGGGGGCGCGCTGCTCGCGGCGCTGCTGGCGGTTGCCGCGATCGGCCTGGTGCGGCGCGCGGCGCGGCTGGAGGCGGGGGCGGCGACGGGGGCGGTGTTCACGGTGTTCTTCGCCGCCGGGCTGTTCGGGCTGGAGCTCTCCGGCGCGCGCAGCGTCGATCTCGACCTCGACTGCGTGCTGTTCGGCCAGCTGGAGACGCTGGTCTGGCCGGCGGCCACGGGCTGGGGCTCGCTGGCCGATCCCGCCGCGCTCGGCTCGCTGCCGCGCCAGCTCGGGCTGCTGGCCGGGGTCGCGCTGGCCAGTGCGGTGGCGGTGGCGCTGTGCTGGCGGCCGCTGAAGCTGCTCTGCTTCGATCCCGGCTATGCCGCGGTGCTCGGCCTGCCGGCGCGCGGGCTGGAGACCGGGCTGGCGCTGCTGGTCGCGGCGGCGGCGGTGGCGGCCTTCGAATCGGTGGGCTCGATCCTGGTGGTCGCGCTGCTGGTCTGCCCGGCGGCGGCGCTGCGGCTGCTGACCGACCGCTTCGCCCCCCAGGTGATCGGGGGGGCGGTGCTGGGCGCGGCGCTGGCGGTGCTGGGCTATGCCCTGGCCGGGCCGCTGCCGGCCGCGCTGGGCAGCGGGGTCGCGCTGAACGCCGCGGGGGTGATCGGCACGCTGGGCGGCCTGGCCGTGGCGCTGGCGGCGCTGCTCACCCGCGGCAGGCGCCTGGCCGCCGCCGGTTGACGCGGCCCGCCGGGCGCGTCCACCTGGGCGGGATGCTGCGATGCCTGGCCGTCCTGCTGCTGCTCGGCCTGCCCTCCGTGGCGGCGCTGGCGGCGCCGGAGGCGGAGGACTGGTCCGCCTGTCGCCGCGCCATCGCCGCGGTGGAGCCGGGCGCCGGGCTGCCGCCCGGCCTGCTGCTGGCGATCGCCCTGGTGGAAAGCGGGCGGCGCAACCCCGCCACCGGCCGCATCGAGCCCTGGCCCTGGGCGATGAATGTCGAGGGCGAGGGCCGCCTGCCGCCGGACCGTGCCGCCGCGATGGCGGAGCTGGCGGCGCTCCGGGCACGTGGCGTGCGCTCCATCGATGTCGGCTGCATGCAGGTGAACCTGGCGCACCACCCGCAGGCCTTCCCGACGCCGGAAGCGGGTTTCGACCCGGTGGCGAATGTCCTCTACGCCGCGGCCTTCCTGCGCCAGTTGCACGCACGGACGGGCGACTGGCCGCAGGCCATTGCCAACTACCATTCGGGCGAGGACCTGCGCGGGCTGCGCTACCACCGCCGCGTGGCGCTGGCGCGGCTTGGTGCCGGTCTCGCGGCGGGCGGCGGGGCGGTGCCGCTGCCGGCT
>JAIEOP010000311.1 GCA_019750465.1 Acetobacteraceae bacterium
CGCCCGCCGCGACCTGCGCGCCGAGCCAGGCCAGCGCGCCCGGCGTCGCCGCCCAGGCCGGCTGCATCTCCCGCCAGGCAACCTGCGCCTCGCTGGCCTCCCCCGGCGAATAGGCCTCGGGCAGCCGCTTCGGCATCGGCACCGTCCCCGCCAGCAGCGGCCCGAGATGCGGGTTGCCCGCCAGCGCGTCGCGCAGGGACTGGCGGGCGGCGGCGCTGTCGCCGCCGTTGCGCCGGAACGCCAGCAGCGCCGCGCCGTAGAGCCAGCCGGCATAGCCGTCCCCGTCGTAGCGCGCATGCAGCGCCGCCGCCGCCACGTCGTGCCCCAGCTCGAGCAGCCAGCCCAGCAGCCGATAGCGCAGCCCCTGGTTGTCGTTCGGGTTGAGCCGGAGCAGGTCCTGCAGCTCGCCGATCGCGGCGTCGTGCCGGCCCTGGCGCCACAGCTCCTGCGCCAGCCCGGCGCGGGCACGCATGTAGGGACGGGTCTCCAGGTAGCCCCAGAACTCGCCCTCCATGTCCAGGAATCCGAGCGGGCCGACTGCCAGGGTCCCGGCCGCCACCGCCTGCTGCCACAGCGCCAGCGCCAGCGGCGAGCCCTCCGGCGCCGCCATCGCCAGCGCGCCCCAGGCATCGGCCGAGAGCGGGTTGCCGCGCAGCAGCACGGTGATCGCAGCCAGGCGCGCCGCCGCCGTCTCGGCATCCATCGCATCGCAGAAGCCGACCTGCGCGCCGTTGGCGGCGTGCCCGACCTCCTCGGCGATGCGGCGCAGGGCGGTCAGCAGCGCCTGCGGCGGCTTCCTTGGTCCGGCGGGTTTCGTCATGGCCGCTTCGCCTCCTCACGCCCGATCGCCAGCGCCCGCGCATAGACCTGGCGGCGCGGCAGCCCCGTGGCCTCGGCCACCGCCGCCGCCGCGTCGCGCAGGCTCATGCCGGCCTCCAGCGCCCCGCGCAGCTGTGCCTCCAGCCCGGCCTCGGCCCCGCCGGCCTCCGCCGGCGCCGGGCCAGCCACCACGCAGATCTCGCCGCGCGCCTCCGCCCCGGCGTAATGCGCGGCAAGCCCGCCGAGGCTCCCCCGCCGCACCTCCTCGAAGCGCTTGGTCAGCTCGCGCGCCACCGCGGCCGGGCGCTCGCCGCCCAGCGCCGCCGCCATCGCCGCAAGGCTCTCGGCCAGCCGGTGCGGCGATTCATGGAACACCAGCGTGGCGGAAAGTCCTGCCCGCTCCGCCGCTCGCAGCCGCGCCAGCGCCGCCGCCCGCGGCCCCGCCCGCGGCGGCAGGAATCCGTGGAACAGGAACGGATGCGGCGGCAGGCCGGACAGCGTCAGTGCCATCAACGCCGCATTCGGTCCGGGCACGGCGCCGACCGTCAGCCCCGCCGCAATCGCCGCCCGCACCAGCCGGTAGCCGGGGTCGGACACCAGCGGCGTCCCGGCGTCCGAGACCAGCGCCACACGTTGCCCGGCGCGGAGGCGGTCCAGCACAAGCGGGGTCTGGTCATCCTCGTTGTGTTCGTGCAGAGGCATGAGCGTCACGGAAACGCCATGACGGGCGAGCATGGCCCCCGTTACCCTGGTGTCCTCGCACAGCACGGCGTCGGCGCCGCGCAGCGCGGCGAGCGCCCGGGGGGACAGGTCGCCGAGGTTGCCGATCGGCGTCGCCACCAGCGTCAGCCCGGGCATCGCGCCGGGCGCGGGCACGTTGCCCGGGGGTTCGGATGGATCGGGAGGAAGGGTCGTTGTCAGAACCGTGGTGCTCCGCCATCCGCGCTCCAGGCGCCCCGGCCCGGCGGCCCTCGCCGTGCCTGCCGGCGCGGGTGATATCCCGGCTCCGCACCCTGCTGCCAGCCCGGCGGCGTTCGGGCAGAGCCGCCGGCGCCGGTTCCGGAAAGCCCGATGATCCGCTGCGCTCCCCGGCGGTGCCGCGGTGCGCAGCGGGCAGGATGCTCGCCGGGCTCGCCCTGCTTCTGCCCCTCCTCGCCTGTGCGCCGCAAGCCCCGCCCGTCGCCCAGCCGCGCTTCGCGCCGCCCTTCGGCGGGGGCTATGCCGGCATCGCCCCGCGCGAGCCGCCGCGCGAGCGGGTGGGGCTGCTGCTGCCGCTCTCCGGCGGCAACCGGGCACTTGGGGCGGCCATGCTGAACGCCGCCCAGCTCGCGCTGTTCGACCAGGCCGATCCGCGTGTCGAGCTGGTGCCGCGCGACACCGGCGGCACCGCCGGCGGGGCGGCGGAGGCCACGCGCGCCGCCCTGGCCGATGGCGCGCGCGC
>JAIEOP010000414.1 GCA_019750465.1 Acetobacteraceae bacterium
ATGGCCGAGGCGGCACCGGCCTGACCCGGCTCAGGTCCTTACCGTAAATCTCCGCACGGATGCTGCCGGCGGGCCAGCATCGTCCCGGCCCGCGACCCGCCAGCGCACGGCCGTCGGCACATCGGAGAGGACGCGCAGGGACTGCCCCCGCCGGATCGTCGCCACCGGCATCCATGGCGCCCAGTGCGCATGCGTCGGGTGCGGCCGCCGGCCGGCGTAGCGCAGCCACACCGCCTCCGGCCGATCCACCGGCCGGCCCGCGCGGATGCTCGTGGCCAGCTTGACGAACTCCGCATGCGCCCAGACCAGCGGCATCGCCGAACCGGAGGGCCGCATGGACATCGTGAAGAGCGCACGAGGGGAACGCGGGTCAGGCGACCCGTCGCCGGAACAGCCAGCCGGCGGCGGCCAGGGTGGCCGCGGCGATCGGCACGAGGGGCCAGACATGGGCCAGCGCCTCCGCCGCGGGCGGGTCCTTGAGGAAGAGCGCCCGGCACAGCGCCACGAAGTGGCGGATCGGGTTCGCCTGCGTCGCCGCTTGGAGCCACTCCGGCATGTTGCCGACTGGCGTGCCCGCGCCCGAGAGCAGCACCGCCGGGATCATGAACAGGAACAGCCCCACCACCGCCTGCTGCTGGCTCGCGGCGAGCGCCGAGATCAGCAGTCCCACCCCCACGATCGCCGCGAGGTAGACCACCGCGCCCAGGGCGAGCAGCGCCGGCGAGCCGCGCAGCGGCACGCCGAGGATCCAGACCGCCAGCGGCAGCATGGCCGCCGCGGCGGCGAGGCCGACCAGCATCGCCGGGACCGCCTTGCCCAGCAGGATCTCCGTCGGCCGCAGCGGCGAGACGAGGAGCTGGTCGAGCGTGCCGAGCTCCCGCTCCCGCGCCACCGACAGGGCGGAGACCAGGAAGCCCGCCACCGCCACCAGCACCGCGAAGGTCGCCGGCACGGTGGACCAGAGCGGGTCGAGGTCCGGGTTGAACCAGATCCGCACCGCCATCCCGCCGGTACCCGTGGCGCCTCCTTCCGCGCCGAACCTGGCCGCGATCCGGCCGGCGTAGCCGAGCAGGATCTGCGCCGTGTTCGAGCGCCGCCCGTCGAGCACGACCTGCACCTCCACCGGGCGGCCCGCCGCGAGGTCGCGCGAGAAGCCCGGGCCGATATGAACCACCATGGCGACGGCGCGCGCGTCCACCAACGCCGCCGCCTCGGCCGGGTCGGCCGGGCGCAGCACGGCGGCGAAGGGCGGCGCGCCCTCGAAGCGCGCGGCGAACTCCCGTGCTGCCGCGCCGCCGTCGCGGTCCAGCACCGCCACCGGCAGGTTGCGCACCTCGTGCGTCGCGGCGAGCGAGAAGAGCACGAGCTGGACCAGCGGCGAGAGCAGCAGCACCGCGCGCGTGCGCGGGTCGCGCAGGGCCGCGAGAAGCTCCTTCGCCACCAGGGCGAGCAGGCGCGCGGCGGCCATGCTCAGGCGACCCGGGCCCGCAGCCGCCAGCGGGCCAGCGCCAGCAGCGCCGCAGCTATCGCCGCCATGGCCAGCATGTCCGGCACCAGAACCGCCGCCACGTCGCCGGCCAGGAACAGGGTCTGCAGGCTGGAGACGTAGTAGCGCGCCGGCACGAGATAGGAGAGCAGCGGCAGCGGCCAGGGCATCGCCTCCGTCTCGTAGACGAAGCCCGAGAAGTAGAGCGAGGGCAGGAAGGCGGTGAGGATCGCCGCCTGGCTCGCCACGAGCTGCCCGCCCGAGAGGACCGAGATCACCAGGCCCTGGCCAAGCGCCGCCAGCATGAAGACCGCCGAGACCCCGGTAAGCGCGGCGACGGAGCCCCGGAAGGGCACGCCGAAGGGGCCGACGGCAACCGCCACCGCCAATGCCGCGGCCAGCATGCCGAGCAGGAAGTAGGGCAGCAGCTTCCCCGCCAGGAACTCCCCCGGTGTCAGCGGCGTGGCGAGCAGCGCCTCGAGGGTGCCGCGCTCGCGCTCGCGCGCCACGACCAGCGCGGTCAGCATGGCCCCGGTCAGGGTCAGCACGAGCGCGATGGAGCCGGGGACGAGGTAATGGTGGCTCGACACCTCCGGGTTGAACCAGAAGCGCGGCGCGAGCCGCAGGGGCGGCGTCCCCGTCGCCGCGCCCGGGCGGGCCAGCGCTTCCTGCGCCCGCCAATTCGCCCAGGCGGCCTCGATGTAGTCGCGCGCCAGCGCGGCCGCGTTCGCCTCCGTCCCGTCCACCAGCAGCTGCAAGGCCGCCGGGGGCGCGCCTGGGCGCGCGGCCGCG
>JAIEOP010000324.1 GCA_019750465.1 Acetobacteraceae bacterium
GGCGGCCGCGGTCGCCGGCGACGCGCGGGTGCGGCGGGAGCGCGAGGCGCTGACGGACTACCTGCGCGGCGCCTACCGCGACCCAGAAGCCGCGGGGCGGCGGCTGGAGGAGCTGGTGGACCGCCAGGGCTGGACGAGCGCCGCCGCGCGTGTCGCCGGCGACCCGGGCGCGCTCGGCGAGCTGCGCGGCAGGACGGGGTTCTTCGCGGGCCGAGCCGCACGCGCTGAGCGGGAGCGCGCGGTCGGGCTGGCGCCGGTCGTGGTGAAGGCGATGGGGCGCGTCGGTGCGGCCGAGGCGCGGGTCGCGGGTGCGCACCGAGCGACCGTCGCCGCGCAGCTCAAGGCGGACGCGACGGGCGTCCCGCGCCTTTCCGCGAAGGCCGAGGCGGCGGTTGCCGCGATGGCGGAGGCGAAGGACAACACGGGCCGCGCAGCGGCGTTGAAGGCGGTACGGGCGGACCCGGCGGTTGCGGGCGAATTGCGCCGGTTCGAGGCGGCGGCCCGGGCACGGCTCGGCGGCGGGTCCGGACGCGGTGCCGCACATCCTCCGACCTCGGTCGAAAGTCGGCGCGCCTTGGAACGGGTACGCACGCTGACCACGGCGCTGCGCACGTCCGAAGGCGCGACGGCGCGCCACGCGGCGAAGTCGGGGGGAGCCGGGTTGAAGGCTTGACGCCGCAACCCCCTGGCGTCCGGCCTCGCCGCACGTTGGCGCTTGCGTACCGCTGCACGACGGGGCAGCACATCCGGGTGCGCCCCTACACCACCGCCGCGTGCTTCGCGACCTACGTGCTGCCGCACGTGCTCTTCGTCGCCGCCTTCGAGGAGCGCGCCCGCGTCGTCCAGGCCTGCTGCCTGGGATGGAACATCGGCTATTTTCCGGACGCGGCCGAGCGCGAGCGCCACATCGCGGCGACCGTGGACCTGCTCGCGGCCGACCCGCTCAACCCCGCCCCGCCCGGCTTCCGCGAGGGCTACGGGGGCGACCTGCGGGCGCTCGCCGAGGCCAAGCGCGACCTCTTCCCCTGGCGGTTCGACAGCATCGTGCGGGCCGACCTGGAACGCCGGCAGCGCACGGACATCCTGGCCGTGGACGACGGCCGGGGCCTGGAGCGCGTCGAACTCGTCGTCAGCCCCACCCCCGCCGGCCTGCCCAGGGTGGCCGAGGTGCTGGCGGGGATGGCGGCCGACACGACGGCACAGCGGCGCACGCTGGAGGAGGCGCGCCGGACGCCCGGCCTCGTCGAGGCGGTGGCAACGCCGGACATGGCGACCGCCTACTGCGCGCAGCGCGCCGACCTGCGCCTGGTGTCCGGTAGGTGCTGCCGTCCTTGACCCATGGAGTAAGCACATCCCCGGTGGCGACCCATTCGAACCAGAAGGCGCGCCATACCCTGCTCAGGAGCCTGTCGTCCGCGGTGCTCGACAGGTACTCCTCCGCCGTCTTGCCCGGAGCCAAACGCGCAGCAGCGTTGCGCAACCCGCCAGGGATTGTCGGCAGAGGCGCGTCTTCGCCTGTCGACAGGCGCTTCGCCATCTGCAGGAAACGGAAAAACGCGTCGCGCGTCGTCGATCCTTCTCGCATGTGCACCCACTGCGTCTTGGGCGCCGTTGCGAGGCGAGCGCCTCCAGTCGCAGCCGCCGACCGACCACCCCGGCTACGCGCCGAAGCGCCTGCCGCGGCTGCGCGTAGCCGCCCGGCGCGAGCCCGGGACGACGGCGCCCGAGTGACGCCTGACAGGGTGCGATAGCCCGATAGGATGGGCGGCAACAACCGCTACGGGGCCAGAAAGGCACGGGCGGGGCGTGATAGCCCGATAGAAAGAGGGTGGATGGCCCGATGCCGTTCTGAATTGCGTCGAGAAGCGACTGCTTATCGGGCGATCACGCCCCGGAACGGGGGTTCGGACAACATCGCCGGTCAATTCCGCCCAGCCAGAAGCGCGGCGGCTCCAAGCATCGGGCTATCACGCCCCGGAACAGAGCCAACTGTCGGGCTTCGATCCTGTGGTTCATCGCAAGGCGGGCTGTGAATTGCATCGGGCTATCACGCCCCCGCGACGACGGGCTATCGCGCCCGCTTCACCCGGGCTTTCACGCCCCGAGTCTAGGCCGAAAACCCAAACAAGCCAAAGGGATCGGGAGTCCGTAATATCCTTAATCCTACTTACGTAGATTCTCTTTAAGGAACCTCTGAACAGGCTGCATGCTCAATCATCCCCTCATTCCGGATGAGCAAACAAGCTGTTGAATTCGCTCGCGTGTGACACGGCATTGGCGAATGC
>JAIEOP010000088.1 GCA_019750465.1 Acetobacteraceae bacterium
AGCAAGCAGGATGGAACAACGCCTTCCTGAAAAAGCTGCTGGCCGCATTCGGCACAGCTCAAATGCGATAGCCCTGCCCGGGTTGGGCTCACCCCTTTCATTCCTTATGCAGACGTGAAAGAATCCAATCCCGCGAGCGGTGCGGCCGACCATTGGGCATCTAGGTCTTGGACACAGCGGTGACTCTGAACGCCAAGCGTGTGACGCAGGTGGCGCTGGGTGGCGTTGCCGCCGCGGCGCTGCTGGGCGTTGGCTCCTCCCTGGCACAGATTCCCGCGGTGCCGCAGGCCCGCCCGCCGGGCCTTCCCCCCGGGTTCGAGGGTCTGCCCGCCCAGCGCAACCCGATCGAGTTGAACGCCCCCCGACCGCCGGTGCGCCTCTCGCCGGAGTTGCAGCCGCCGCCGCTCGTGGCGCAGACCGGGCCGGGCGCCGGCGCGGTGGTGAAGGTCGATCGCGTCACCATCACCGGCAACGAGGCGATTCCCGCAGCGGCGCTCGCTGGCGCCACCCGGGGCCTGGCGGGCGCCGAGGTCCCGCTCAGCCGCATCGAGGATGCGCGGCTGGCGATCCTGCGCGCCTATCGCGACCGGGGCTACGCCTTCGCCGCCGTGGATGCCGGCCTGACCCGCCGCCCCGATGGCGCGATCGATGTCGTGTTCGGGGTGGTCGAGGGCTTCGTCGCCGAGGTGAAGCTGGAGGGGGACATCGGTCCCGCCGGCACGCAGGTGCTGCGCTTCCTCGACCGCCTCGTCGGCGTGAAGCCCGCCAGCACCCGGGATATCGAGCGCGCCCTGCTGCTGGCCGGCGATGTTCCCGGCGTGACCGTCCGCGGCACGCTGCGCCCGTTGCAGACCGAGCCCGGGGCGCTGCAGCTGATCGCCCAGGTGGAGCGGCGCGCCGTCGATGGCTTCATCAACGTGGACAACCGCGGCTTCCGCGAGGTCGGCCCCTGGCAGTGGCTGGGTGTTGTCGGCGCCAACAGCTTCACCGAATACGGCGAGCGCGCCGAACTGTCCTATTTCGGGGCGCAGGAAAGCAGCCAGTGGTTCCTGCAGGCCTCGGTCGAGGCCTTCGTCGGCGGTTCCGGCCTTCGGGTGCGGGTCTATGGCGGCACCGGCCAGACCCGGCCGACCGGCAGCCTCGGCGAGATCGGCTACTACGGCCTGACCAACGTGGCGGGGGTGGTCGGCTCCTACCCGGTCATCCGCAGCCGAGCCTTCAACCTGATCGCCAGCGCAACCCTCGAGGGCTATGACGGCGAGATCCAGACCGGCACGGTGGGCCGCACGCGTGCCAGCTTCGACCAGGTGCGCACCGGCCGCGGGGCGCTCGACGTCCAGTATCTCGAGGCCCGGCTGCTCCCCTTCCTGCCGGCCGCGACGAACACCGGGTCGGTGCGTGTGCACCAGGGGCTCGGCTGGTTCGGCGCCTCCCGCAACGGCGACCCGACCACCGGACGCAGCGGCAACGAGACGTTCAACTTCTTCAAGGTGAACGGCGAGATCCAGCGGATCCAGCCGATCTTCTCGCCCTTCGAGGGCAGCATGGTGAACCTGCAGGGCCTGTTCCTCGGCCAGTTCACCAACGACATCCTGCCGCTGTCGGAGAAATGCTACCTCGGCGGCGGGCGGATCGGCCGCGGCTACTATGCCGGCCAGGTCACCGGCGACCAATGCTGGGGCTACGCCGTCGAGCTGCAGCTCGACACCGCCTACGACGTGCCGATCGACCCGGCCTGGGGCAGCAATCGTTTCACGTCCCAATTCTACTTCTTCCGCGACTTCTCCCGCGCCTTCGAGAACCTGCGCAACGATCCGGACCGGCGGCTTTCCTCCTGGGGCGGCGGCGTGCGCACTGTGATCAGCGATACAGTGCAGTTCGACCTCGAAGGCGTACACCGCGTCGTCACGAACCCGGACGGCGTTGCCGCGGAGCCGTTGCGGTCCTCGGCCTTCTTCTTTCGCACGCTGGTCCGCTTCTGACGCGAATGGCGGGGCCGCCCGTCGTCGCGGGGCGGGACCGGCCGCGCCACGCTGCCACGGGGCGGCGCCGAATTGGCCATGACGGCCGCGCATCGGCCCGCCGCCGGGCCGGCGGACCGGGAACGCGCGGCCCGGGGTGGCCGTGACGCATGACCGGCGCCGGTGCGAACCGGGTGCC
The DNA here is from genome assembly GCA_019750465.1 of Acetobacteraceae bacterium. Taxonomy (GTDB): domain Bacteria; phylum Pseudomonadota; class Alphaproteobacteria; order Acetobacterales; family Acetobacteraceae; genus JAIEOP01. The sequence continues at coordinate 2,161 of JAIEOP010000088.1, forward strand.
GGACGACTGACGGGTGCCGGGCCGAACCCGGCAGGGAGATCGGCCGATGGCCAAGTCTGGTGTGGCGGGGCGTCGTGCGGGGGCGGTGCGCGCTGCGGCGGCGCACGTGGCGGCCGCGCCCACCCCGGCGGGGCGCATGG
>JAIEOP010000322.1 GCA_019750465.1 Acetobacteraceae bacterium
GGCCGGGGCGGCGGCGGGGCGGGGCGCGGCGGCGCCGTGCGGCAGCCGGCCCACCACGGCGACGCGGGCATTCACCAGCACCACCTCCTCCTCCGGCAGGTCGTAGGTGAAGAGCGCGCGGTGGCGGGCGTGGAAGGCGTCGCGCAGGCGGCCGGCCAGGCCCTCCGGCCGCCAGTCGATCCCGTCCAGCGGCACGGCAATTTCGAAGACCTGCTCGCCGTAGCGCATGTCGGCGCCGCGCAGCGCGGCGATCTCCCCCCGATGCCAGCCTCCCATGCGGGCGCGGCCCTGCACCTCCAGCGCGTCGAACAGCGCGGCGATCTCGCCCTCCGGCGGCATGCCGGTGGCACCGACCGCGCTCTGCGCCCCCTCGTAGCGCAGGCTGGATTGCAGCATGCCCCAGGCCGAGAGGCCGGCGGCAAAGATCGGCACCGCGGCGCGGCGCAGGCCGAGATCGCGCGCCACCGCGGTGGCGTGCAACCCCGCCGCGCCGCCGAACGCCAGCAGCGTCGCGTCGCGCGGATCGACGCCGCGGCGCACCGTGGCCACGCGCACGCCATCGGCCATGCGGGCATTCACCAGCCGGTGGATCCCCAGCGCGCAATCCTGCGTCCCGGTGCCGAGGCGCGCCGCCAGCGCCGCCACCGCCCGCTCCGCCGCCGCCACGTCCAGCGTCCTGCGCCCGCCCAGGAAATTCGCGGGATCGAGGTAGCCGAGCACCAGGTTGGCGTCGGTGACGGCCGGCTCCGTGCCGCCGGTGCCGTAGCAGGCGGGGCCGGGGACCGCGCCGGCGCTGCGCGGCCCGACCTGCAAGGTGCCGCCCGCGCCCAGATGCGCGATCGAGCCGCCGCCGGCGCCGAGCGTGACGATGTCCAGGCTCTCCAGCGCGATGCGCTCGCCGGCCACCACGCGGCCGCGGCCGAGCGCCGCCTCGCCGCCGGTCACCAGGGCGATGTCGGTGGAGGTGCCGCCCATGTCGAAGGTGACGAGATCCTCGCCGAGCCCCTGCCGCGCCAGCGCCACCGCCGCCGCCACGCCGCCCGCGGGGCCGGAGAGCGCGGTGCCCACCGCCAGCCGCGCCGCCTCCTCCACCGGCGCGACGCCGCCATGCGACAGGATCACGAAGAGCGTGCCGCCATAGCCCTCGGTCTCGAGGCGCCCCGCGAGGCGCTCGAGGTAGCGCGACACCACGGGGCCGACATAGGCGTTCACCGCGGTGGTGCTGAACCGCTCGAACTCCTTGATCTGCGGCAGCACGTCGGCCGAGCACGTCACATAGGCGTCGGGCATGGCGCGGCGCACGGCGTCGGCCGCCGCATGCTCGTGCTTCGGGTCGCGCCAGGCGTGCAGGAAGGCGATGGCGACGGAGGCGACGCCCTCCGCCTGCAGCCGCCCGATCGCCGCCTCCAGCGAGGCGGGGTCGAGCGGCGTCTCCACGGACCCGTCCGCGCGCAGGCGTTCGCGCACGCCCAGGCGCAGGCGGCGCGGCACCAGCGGCTCCGGCGCGGGCAGGCGCATGTCGTAGCGTTCGGGCTTGAGGCCCTCGCGCATCTCGATGACGTCGCGGTGGCCCTCGGTGGTGAGCAGGGCGAGCTTCGCCCCCTTGCGCTCCAGGAGAGCGTTGGTGGCGACGGTGGTGCCGTGGACGATGCGCTCGGTGCGCGCCAGCAGGTTGCGCAGCGTCAGGCCGAGCGCCTCGGCGAGCACGCCGAGGCCGGCGATCACGCCCTCGCTCTGGTCGGCCGGGGTGGACGCGGCCTTGGCCAGGGTCTCCGTGCCGTCGGCCGCGATGCAGACCACGTCGGTGAAGGTGCCGCCGACATCGACGCCGATGCGGTACACGGGCGCGGCCATCAGACGTAGCCCTCCCGCGCGTCGCGGTCCCGTGCCGCCGGGTCGCGCGCGGCGGGGTCGCCCCAGCCGCCGCCGCCGCCTGCGCGCACGTGCAGCCGGTCGCCGGGTTGCACCGGGATGCCGACCTGCTTGGTGCGCAGCACCCCCTCCGTGCCGTCGGCGCGGCGCAGCACGTAGTGGTGCGGCCTGCCGTCCTCGCCGCCCTGGATGCCGGCGGCGCCGTGGCGCGCGCCGTCGCCGGCGGTATTGGCGCGCGACGGCCCGTCGGCCTCGATGCGCAGCACCAGCTCGCCGCCGAGGCCGCCGCGGTGCTGCCCGTCACCGGCCGAGCCGGGCAGGAATTCATGGTGCTCGAAATGCAGCGGGAAGCGCGCCTCGGCCATCTCGACGCTGCCGAATTTCAGGCCGCCGGCGCTGTGCCACTCGCCCGCCGTGGACCAGCCATCGCCGCCGGAGGAGCCGCCGCCGCCGGG
>JAIEOP010000152.1 GCA_019750465.1 Acetobacteraceae bacterium
CCACGCCCGCGCCGCGCCCCGCGACCGCCCGCGCGCCCGCCCAGGCGGGTTCCGGCAGGCGCTGCGGCGTGGCCGGCGGCAGATCCTGCGCCTCCCAGTCCCACCAGGGCGAGAGCACGAAGCGCCGGCCAAAGGGTGCGGTCCAGAGGCGCAGCGCCAGCGCCCGCCCCGGCGCCGCGGTGCCGGCGGACAGCGCGGCGCAGCGCTCGGGTGGCGCTTCGGCCTCCTCCAGGGAGAGCGCAAAGGCCCCGTCGGGGGTCGGTTCGGCCAGCACCTCGAGCACCGCGGTCTCCCGCACCGGGCCGAGCGGCGAGGGCAGGTCGAGCACCAGCCAGCCCTGCGCCAACGCCGCCGCCGGCACCGACCAGGCGCCGCGCACCCGGCCGCTTTCCGCCCCGACGAGGCGCACCGTCAGCGCCGCGGCGGCATCGGCCGGGGGCACCGCCGCAACATGCACCGCGACGGCCGCGACGCCTTCCAGGCTGCACCCCACGCGCTGCGCCAGCACCAGCCCCTCCGGCCCGGCGACCGCGCGGGCGGTGGCGGAGGGCGCGGTGGCCAGCGCCAGGGTGGGGGCCGGGGCGGCGTCATGGCCGGTTGCCCCCAGCAGCGCGGCCATGGCGGCGCGCGTCTCCTCGCCCTCCTCGCGCAGCCGCACCATCGCGTCCTGCAGCCGCGCCGCCTCGGCGGTGCGCTCGGCAAGCCGTTCGGCGAGCAGCCGGGCCAGGGCGGGCAGGGCGCCGGAACCGCCTGCGATCACCGGCAGCGCCGCCGGGTCGCCCCAGGCGGCGAGCAGCGGCGCCGCCCGGTCCGGGTCGGCGGCCAGGATTCCGAGCAGCCCGGCGGGCAGGCCCGGCAGCGGGACCGTCTCCGCACCCGGCGTGGCCCCGGGCCGATGCAGGCAGAGCGCCGCCGGATCGCCGGCATCCGCCGGCGCCGCGTGCCACACCGCGATGCCGGGCAGGTCGGGGTCGAGACCCTCCGGGTCGCCCAGCACCAGCAGGCAGGGCGCGCCGGAGCACAGCGCGGCGAGATCCGTGGCGGCGACGCGCAGCCCGGGCATTCCGCTCATCCCGCGCCGCCCGGCGGCACGACGCCATCGAGGTGCTGCAGGAAGCCCGCCATGGTCTCCTCCCATCCAGTCGCCGCGACCCGCGCCGCGGCGCGGCGGCCGATCTCCAGCAGCAGCGCCGGATCGGCGGCCAGGCGCCGCAGCAGCGCCGCCAGTTCCGCGGCGATTGCCGGCTCGGCGCGGCCGCGCTGCGGCACCAGGAAGCCATCCTCGCCATGCGTGATGCTCTCGCCGGTCTCGCCGGCATCGGTCGCCACCACGGCGCAGCCCAGGCGCTGCGCCTCCAGCACGGTCAGCGGCACGCCCTCGAAGCGCGAGGGCAGCACCAGCGCATCGGCCCAGGCGTAGAGCGCGTCCAATGCCGCCGGATCGCTCAGCGGCGGCTCCACCGGCACCCCGAGATCGGGCATGGCCACGTCCAGCACCGGCCGCCCCACCACCCGCCATTCCACCACCCCGCGCGTCTCCGCGACCAGGGCCGCCAGCCGGTCCATCCCCTTCTGCGCATCCAGCCGGCCGAGGAAGAGTGCGCGCAGCGGTCCCGTTCGCCGCGCCGCCCGCGCCGCCAGCGCAGCGGTCACCACCGTGGGCGGCGTCGGGTGGCCGGGCGCGTTGCGCACCAGGTGCAGCTTCGCCGCCGGCCAGCCGTTCGCCATGCACCAGGCGGCGAGCCCCTCCGAGATCACCAGCGCGCCGTCATAGGCGTGCTCGTAGGCGAGCGCGCTGTGCGGCGTGCCGATCGCCTCGCCCCAGCCGCCGCGCTCCACCAGGTGCAGGCCAGCATAGCAGTGCGCGCCCAGGCGGCGCAGCGGCGCCATCAGCGCGTGGCCGGCCAGGCTGTGGGTGTTCACCACGGCATCGAGCCCGGCCAGCAGCCCTACCGCCTCCTCGGCCGCCGCGCGGGGAAGCCCGGAAATCTCCGCGCCGAAATAGGGGTGGCGCCAGTCGGCGGCGGTGAATTCGCGCCCCGGCAGCAGCGCGATGTCGTCGAAGGCGGCGCGCGCCTCGGCGGGCAGCCGGGCCCGGCCGCCGCCGCCCAGCACCACCAGCCGCGTGCGCCAGCCCCGCGCCCGCAGCACCCGTGCCTGGTTCAGGACCACGCGCTCCACCCCGCCGAGCGCGAACAGCGGCAGCACGAAGCCGATGCCACGCCGACCCGGCTCCGGCAGCGCGGGCAGCAGCGGGCCGCTGCCGATGGCGGCCGCGGCGCGGCGGGCCGCAGTCTCGCGCGGCTTGAGGAAGCCGGAGCGCCAGCCGTCCGGCAGCGCG
>JAIEOP010000319.1 GCA_019750465.1 Acetobacteraceae bacterium
CGCCGTGGGCGAGCGCACCGGCGGCGGTGCCGGAGCCATCCCCAGGCGGCCCGGGATCCAGGCCAGGCGCCACCGGGCCAGCCGCCACCGGACCAGGGGCCACCGGGCCAGGCGCGACCGGGCCAGGGGCCGCGACAAGGCCGGGGGCGGCGCCAGGGGGCGACCCGGCGGCCTGCGGCAGGGTGTAGTCGGGCACCACCCGCGCCTGGCTGCCCATGATCAGCAGCACCTGCTGCCCGCGCCGCAGCGGCTCCCGGTCCTGCTGGGTGACGCGCATCAGCACGTTGCCGGTGGTGCGCACGATGTATTCGAAGGCCGCGGTATCGACCGCGGTGTGCTCGGCGCCCTTGCCGATCAGCCCGCCGACCAGCGCGCCGCCCACGCCCCCGAGCGCCGAGACGATGCCGCCCCCCGGCGCCTGCGCGCCGAGCACGCCGCCGGCCGCGGCGCCGGCGGCCGCACCCGTGCTGCCCTCGGCGCTCACCCGCACCTGGCGGACGCCGACGATGATGCCCTGCTCCACCTTGTCGGCCTGCTGCACGGCGCGGGTGGCGTAGACGTCGGGGGAGAAGCGGTCGCCGCAGGCGGCGAGGGTCGCCGCGAGCGCCAGCACGGGCAGGGCTGTCCGGATCGGCATGGCGGCGGGGGATAGGGGATGCGACCTCGAAAGTCACCCGGAAAGGCGTGTGGTCAACCGCTTGGCCCGCGTTCCTCCAATGTGGTCGTGGCAATGGCGCGAGCGGTCCGGTCAGCCCGGCCGCAGCCGCGGCCGAGGCCCCGTTCCCCCTTGCCCCGGCGCCCCCTCCCATGCTTTACGCCGCGCTCCCCTGCCGGAGCGCGAGGCATGCGCGCCGGCTATGCCCGTTTGCCCGCCGGCATCCTGCCAGGGCGGCGCCCCGGGCTGAGACAGCCATAGGGAGACCCCATGCCCCTCTACGAATGCGTGTTCATCGCGCGCAACGACGTCACCCAGCAGCAGGTCGAGACCATCGCCGAGCAGATGGCCGGCGTGCTCACCGAGGGCGGCGGCGACGTCCGCAAGCGCGAATACTGGGGCCTGCGCGGCCTCGCCTACCGGATCAAGAAGAACCGCAAGGGGCACTACATGCTCCTCGGCGTGGATGCGCCCCCCGCCGCCATGCAGGAGGTGGAGCGCCAGCTCGGCCTGAACGAGGACGTGCTGCGGTCGCTGACCATCCGCGTCGAGGCCATCGAGGAAGGCCCCTCGGCGATCCTCGCCAAGCGCACCGACGACCGCGAGCGCGAGCGCGGCTTCCGCGGCCCCCGCCCGCCCGGCCGCTTCAGCTCCGGCCGCGGCGGCGGGCGCGAGCGCGGCGACGACCGCGAGGAATTCCGCGCCCGCCCGCGCGACGAACTCGACCACCACGGCGGCGAGGAGTAGGCCAGCATGTCCGACGCCAACGCAGACCTCTCCCCCGCCGCCCGCCGCCCCGCCGTGGGCGCGCGCCGCCCCTTCTACCGGCGCCGCAAGTCCTGCCCCTTCTCCGGCCCGAGCGCGCCGAAGATCGACTACAAGGACGTGCGCCTGCTCTCCCGCTTCCTGTCGGAGCGCGGCAAGATCGTGCCCTCCCGCATCACCGCGGTCAGCGCCAGGAAGCAGCGCGAGCTGGCCAACGCCATCAAGCGCGCCCGCTTCCTGGCCCTGCTGCCCTACGTCATCAACGACTAGGCCCCGGGTCAGCGCGGGCGAGACAGCGCGCATGCCGACCGAGCAGCAGCAGGGGCAGCCCCGCCTGCCGCCGCCCCAGGGCGGGGGTGCGGGTGGCGGCGGGGGTCCCCTCTCCAACCCGGGCCTGCTGGCCGCGGGTGCCGGCGGCTGCGCGGCCGCCTTCTGCGCGCTCTGGGCCTTCAACGGGCTGCCGCTCGGAACCGGCCTGCTGTGGCTGACGCCGCTGCCGCTGTTCCTCGCCGGCCTCGGCTTCGGCACGGGGGTCGCGGTGGGGGCGGCGGTGGTTGCGTCGGTGATCGTCGGCGTCTTCGCCGGTGGCCTGGGCAAGCTTGTCTTCCTCGCCCTCTTCGCCATCCCGGTGCCGCTGATCGTGGCGTTGGCGCTGCGCGGCGGGGCACCGACCCTGGGCCTGTCCGCGCCGCTCATGCTGCTCGGCCTCTGGCCGCTGGCGGTGCTGCTGCTGGCGGCCGCCTGGATGGCCGGCGATGGCGGGCTGGAAGCGGCGATGCGCCGCATGGTGGAGAGCGTGCTGCTCCGCCTCGGCGTGCCGGCGAACGAGATGCTGGTGGGCACCGTGGTGCGGATCAACGCGGCCGCCTTCGGGCTGATCGCGGCGACGGCGCTGGTGCTGAACGGCGTCGCCGCGCAGCGCTGGCTGGCGCGCCGGGGCCTCGCCCGCGCCGCCGTGCCGGACCTGCGCGCGCT
>JAIEOP010000240.1 GCA_019750465.1 Acetobacteraceae bacterium
GCCGCCGCGGCCGAGGCCGCCGGCGTGCCGCTGCCGCCGATCCCCGCCTATCCGCCGATCCCGCCCGCGCCCCCCGCCCCGCGCGCCGTTGACACCCCCGTGACAGGCGGTTAGCCCCGCCGCCTTTCCCGCCGGGCGCCGCCCCCGGCAGAGCCAGGGATTTCCAAGCATGGCGCTCGCCTTCGTCTTCCCCGGCCAGGGCAGCCAGGCGCCCGGCATGGGCCGCGACCTCGCCGCCGCCTTCGCCGCCGCGCGGGAGGTGTTCGGGGAGGTGGACGAGGCGCTGAAGCAGAACCTCTCGAAACTCATGTTCGAGGGCCCGCCAGAGGACCTGACCCTCACCGCCAACGCCCAGCCGGCGCTGATGGCGCATTCCATCGCCGTGCTGCGCGTGCTGGAGCGCGAGGGCGGCTTCGTCCTGGCCGAGAAGGTCGCGCTGGTCGCCGGCCATTCGCTCGGCGAGTATTCCGCGCTGACCGCCGCCGGCGCCTTCGACCTCGCCACCGCCGCCCGCCTGCTGCGCCTGCGCGGCGAGGCGATGCAGCGCGCGACCCCGCCCGGCACCGGGGCGATGGCCGCGCTCCTCGGCGCCGAGCCGGAAGGGGCCGCGGCGATCTGCGCGGCCGCCAGGGCAGACCCCGAGACCGGCCGGGACGAGGTTCTGGAGGTCGCCAACGACAATGGCGGCGGCCAGGTGGTGATCTCCGGCGCCGCCGCCGCGGTGGACCGCGCGGTGGCCGCGGCGCCCGGCCAGGGCGTGAAGCGGGCGATGCGGCTTCCGGTCTCGGCGCCCTTCCACTGCGCCCTGATGGCGCCCGCCGCGGAGGCCATGGCCGAGGCGCTGGCGGCGGCGCGGCTGAACCCGCCCGTCGTGCCGGTGGTGGCCAATGTCTCGGCCGCCAAGGCCACCGATCCCGGGCAGATCCGCGACCTTCTCGTCAGGCAGGTGACCGCGACCGTGCGCTGGCGCGAAGGCGTGGCCGCCATGGCCGCCATGGGCTGCGACCGCTTCGCCGAGCTCGGCGCCGGCCGCGTGCTGACCGGGCTGATGAAGCGCAACGCGCCGGACGCGACCGCCGCCGCCATCGGCACGCCCGCCGATGTCGAGGCCTTCCTGAAGACGCTGTGACGGCGTGCCGCCGCCCCTCGACATCGTCCTGACCGACACCGCTGACGAGGCGACGGCGCGCGTCCTGCTGGATGGGCTGAACGCGCACAACACCGCCGCCGCCGGCCCGCATCACTACCGCCCGCTGACCATCGCGGTGCGGCGCCCCGGCGCCCCGGCGCCGGTGGGCGGCCTGGTCGGCTACAGCGTCTTCGGCTGGCTCTTCATCCACCTGTTCTACCTGCCCGCGGAGCTGCGCCGCAGCGGCCTCGGCACCGCGCTGCTGCGCCGCGCCGAGGAGGAGGCGCGGGGGCGCGGCTGCACCGGCGTCTTCCTCGACACCTTCAGCTTCCAGGCCCGGCCCTTCTACGAGCGCCAGGGCTACCGGGTCTTCGGCTCGATCGAGGACCACCCGCCGGGCCATGCCCGGCATTTCCTGATGAAGCGCCTGGAGGGCGATGCCGCCGGCGCCGGAGGCTCGCAGCATGTTCCGGCTTGACGGCAAGGTCGCCCTCGTCACCGGCGCCACGGGCGGCATCGGCGCCGGCATCGCGCGGGCGCTGCACGCGCAGGGCGCGCAGGTCGCGATCACCGGCCGGCGCGCGGCGGAGCTGGCGGCGCTGGCGGCGGCCCTGGGCAACGAGCGGGTGACGGTGGCGCCGGCCGACCTCGCCGACGCCGAGGCCACGGCGAAGCTGGTGGAGCGCGTGGAGGGCAGCCTCGGCACGCTCGACATCCTGGTGAACAATGCCGGCTTCACCCGCGACATGCTCGCATTGCGCATGGGCGACGCGGACTGGAACGCGGTGCTGGAGGTCGATCTCAGCGCACCCTTCCGCCTGGCGCGCGCGGCGCTGCGCGGCATGATGCGGCGGCGCTGGGGGCGGATCGTGTCCATCGCCTCGATCGTCGGCGTCACCGGCAATGCCGGCCAGGCGAACTACGCCGCGGCCAAGGCGGGGCTGATCGGCATGACGAAGTCACTGGCGCAGGAGGTCGCGACGCGCGGCGTCACCTGCAACGTCGTCGCCCCGGGCTTCGTGAAGACGGCGATGACCGACGCCATCCCCGAGGCCGCGCGCGCGAAGCTTCTGGAGCGCATCCCGGCCGCGCGCATGGGCACGCCCGAGGATGTCGCCGCCGCCGTGGTCTACCTGGCATCGAGCGAGGCGGCCTGGGTCACCGGGCAGACGCTGCACGTCAATGGCGGGATGGCGATGATCTGATACCAACTCGGTCAAAGGCTGACCCATGCGGCGCGCCAGATGGCGCGCCGAGGCCGCGGACGCGGCCCGC
>JAIEOP010000045.1 GCA_019750465.1 Acetobacteraceae bacterium
CGCGACCCCCGCGCGCTGCGCGCCGCGCTCGGCCTAGGCCTCGTCGTGGCCCTCGTGATCGCCGGCGACGATGCTGGCCAGCGCCTGGCCCGCGCCCTGAGCCCGAGCCTGCCTGGCCCGGTCCCGGCCGCGGCGCTCCGGCTGGAGGCCTGGGTGACGCCGCCGGCCTATACCGGCGCCCCGCCGATCTTCCTCGATGCCGCCGGCGGTGCCGCGACCGTGCCGGCGGGCAGCCGGTTGCAGGTGGCGCTGTCCGGCGGCGGCGGCGGCGAGCCGGAGCTGCTGCGCGACGGTGCCGCGCCGGCGCCGCTGCGCGCCCTCGATGCGCGCAGCTTCGTCGGCGAGCAGATGCTGGAGGAGGGCGGGCGGCTCGCCATCCGGCGTGACGGCCGCGAATTGGTCCGCTGGGCAATCACCGTGCAGGCCGACGCACCGCCGCGCGCCCTGTTCACCGAGGCGCCCGCCCGCGCCGCCCGCGGCCTTGGCACGCGGCTGCCCTGGAAGGCGGAGGACGACTGGGGCCTGGCGGGGCTGCGCGCCGAGTTCCGCCTGGCGGCCCGGCCGGAGGCGCCGCCCCTCGCGCTCGAGGTCACGCTGCCCGGTGCCGCGCCCAGGTCCGCCCGCGGCACGGCGCAGCCCGATCTCTCGGCGCATCCCTGGGCCGGCCTCGACGTGACGGTGCGGCTGGTCGCGCGCGACGGCGCGGGTCAGGAGGGGATCTCCGACGCCGCCGCGCTGGCCTTGCCGGAGCGCAGCTTCAACCACCCGGTCGCGCGGCGCCTCATCGGCGTGCGCAAGGGGCTCTCGCTCATGCCCGAGGAGCGCAACGCAGCGCGGCGGGAGCTGGAAGCCGTCGCCGCCGCGCCGCAGGAGTTCGAGCACGACACCGCGACCGCGCTGGCGCTGCGCTCCGCCCGGTCCCGCCTGGTCTACGACCGCCGCGGCGAGGCGGTGGGCGAGGTGCAGGAGATCCTGTGGGAGATCGCCCTCGCGCTGGAGGAGGGCCGCGACGGCCGCACGCTCCGCGCCCTGCAGCAGGCGCGCGAGGCGCTGCGCGAGGCGCTGCAGCAGGCCGAGCGCCTCCGGCAGGAGCAGGCCGAGCAGCGCGAGGGGGCCCGGCCCCCGACCGAGGAGCAGCAGCGCCAGCTGGCCGAGATCCAACGGCGCATCCAGGAATTGCGCGAGGCCATCCGCAACCACCTGGAGGCGCTGGCCGAACGCCTGCAGCGCGAGAACGCGGAGGCGCTGCCCTTCGATCCGCAGTCGCGCCTGATGGACCAGCGCGAGATGCAGCGCCGCACCCAGCGCATGGAGGAGGCGGCGCGCGAGGGCCGCCTGCAGGACGCGCAGCGCGAGCTGGCCGAGCTGGAGGAGATGCTGCGCGCGCTGGAGGAGGGCCGCACCGGCCGTGCCGAGAGCCCCGAGCGCCAGCAGCAGCGCCAGCGCGGCCAGCAGCAGATGGGCGTGGTGCAGGACATGGTGCGCCGCCAGGGCGACATGCTGGACCGCAGCCACCAGCGCGCCGAGGCCGACGACCAGCGCCGGGCCGAGGAACAGCGCCAGCGGCGCCAGCAGAGCCTGCGCTGGCCGCCGCCGCCGCCGCAGGCGCAGACCGCGCCCTCCGGTGCCGAGACCGAGCAGCAGGGCCGCGAGCGCGAGCAGGATGCCCGCCGCCAGCGCGCCCTGCGCCGGGCGCTTGGCGAGCTGATGCAGCAATTCGGCGACCTGACGGGGGAGGTGCCGGAAGCCCTCGGCCGCGCCGATCAGGCGATGCGCGACGCCCAGGAAGCGCTCGGCCAGAACGGCGACGCGCGCGACCCTCAGCAGCGGGCGATGCGGGCGTTGCAGGAAGGGGGCAGGCAGATGGCGCAGTCCATGCAGCGCCAGTTCGGCCCCGGCCAGGACGGCGACGAGGAGGGCGACCCGCAGGACATGGCCGGCGAGGGCCAGCCCGGCGGGGACGGGCAGGACCAGCAGGGGGCGCAGGGCGAGGGCCGGGACCCCCTCGGCCGGCGCTCGCGCGACGTGAACGGCCAGGCCGATGCCGGCAGCGACACCCGCGTGCCGGACGAGGCGGAGATGCTGCGCACGCGCCGCCTGCAGGAGGAGTTGCGCCGCCGGGCGGCGGAGAAGGAGCGGCCGGCCGAAGAGCTGGACTACTACGACCGTCTGCTGAAGCGGTTCTGAGCAGGGCAGGGCAGGGCAGGGCAGGGCACCGCCGCCGGCGCAGCCGGCCACCAGGCGCGCCGCGGGGCGGGTGAATCGCGCGGTTCGGACAACGGCGCTGCGGCGCTGCCCCATACGCACGAATCTGGCGCTTGGAGCGAGGCGGCTGGGCGTGTTTCTGGGTGTCATACCAACGCGCGTTGATGTTGACACATCAACGCCCCTTGTAAGTCTCGCTCACCGGCCTTCCCCCATGCT
>JAIEOP010000469.1 GCA_019750465.1 Acetobacteraceae bacterium
TCTGGCGACGACGACATCAGCAGCACGCTCGCCGTGCACACTGGCAGCGACGATCACGCCGTGATCAAGCCCGGCTGCAGTAGTAGAGCGCGATCGCCGGTGGCCGGAACGGCCGCAGGCGTGGATCACGCGTTCGACCCCTGCTCAGCAGCGCCGGCGCGGCGCCGGCGGCGGGTCGTAGTCGAAGGGCCGTTCGGTGATGGCCGCCCAGTCATACCGGCGGCATGAATTCTCGACCGCCTTTCGACGGTCATGCGGCCGGCATGACTCATTGTTTGGCGCGCAGCCGCCACACCAACCCTGCGCGCAACACCCGCCGCAGTAAGTCAAGACTTACTGCGGCGGGTATCATAGGGGTTCGCCTCGGGGAAGCTGGCGAGCGGCAGGTCGGTTTCGCCCGACGCGTCCGAGCGAGCGTCGTCCCAGGCCTCGTCGGTCGCCTCCTCCAGGCTCGCCTTCAGGCTCGGGTTCTTGCGCAGCACCCTGGCGACCAGCTTGCGCTGGGTGCGGATCGTCGCCTCCCAACTGCGCCCGCGACGCTCCGGCTGGTGGTCCCATTTCAGCATGTGCGTCAGCAGCACGCGCAGGGCGCTTTCCATCTTGTCGTATTGCGCGCCCGCCACGTCATCGGGCTCCTCGGCGGTGTTCAGGGCATCCGCCTCGGCGACGCGGCCGGCACGCAGCTGCGCCGCCTGCTCCCGCGCCCAGGCATGCAGGTCGCCCGTATAGGTCGCCCGCGCCTCGCCCGGCGCTGGTGCCTGGCTCTCCGCGAAGCCGCCGCCCGTCGCACCGCCACCGGTGCCGCGCCCAAAGGGTGCGTTCATGGCCGAAGCCCTCCTCGCCCGAGCATATGGCATCCGCGGCACGCCGTGCCATCTTCCGGCGCAGCCAGAGGAGTCCCCGCGCATGCCGCCCACCACCACGCCGCCCGACCGCGAAGCCCCCGCCGAGGCCCCCATCGAGGCGCTGCTGCGCCGGCGCTGGAGCCCGCGCAGCTATACCGACGCCCCGGTCACCGACGCGCAGCTCGCCTCCCTGCTGGAGGCGGCACGCTGGGCTGCCTCCTGCTTCAACGCGCAGCCCTGGCACCTCGTCGTCGCTCGCCGCGACCGCGAGCCGGCGGCGCATGCGGCGATCTGCGAATGCCTCTCCGGCAACAACCAGGCCTGGGCGCCGCAGGCTCCGGTGCTGATGGTGTCGGTCGCGCGGCTCGACTTCGCGCACAACGGGCGCCCGAACCGCCATGCCGCCTACGATACCGGCGCGGCCATGGCGCAGATGGCGATCCAGGCCGCTGCCCTCGGCCTGCAGATCCACCAGATGGGCGGCTTCGACCTCGACAAGGCCCGCGAGACGCTCGGCATCCCCGAAGGCCATGAGCCGCGTGCCGCCATTGCTCTCGGCCATCCCGGCGCGGCGAGCGCACTGCCGGAGGAGCTGGCGCAGCGCGAGACTGCGCCGCGCCAGCGCCGGCCCGTCGCCGAATGGGTGCACTACGGCGCCTGGACGGGCTGAGCGCCATCGATGCCGGGACGAAGGGCTGCCTGGCGATCCGCGCCACGGTGGAGAACCGGACGGTCCGGCGCGACGCCGGCGAACGGGAGCGCTTCGCCGCCTGCCGGCACGAGGAGGGCTTCATGATGGCCACCTGACGCCAGGCACCGTCGTGAGACTTCATCGCCGCCAGCCGGGCCGGCCGGGAGAGGAGCGTCTCCATCCTGCACGTCCGTGGCGGGCACGCAGGCCATCGTCCAGACCAGGATGACGATCAGCCGGCGCGCGGAGGTCGAAGGCGTGATGGCCGTCGCGGTCTGCACAGGCCGCTTCCATGGCCTCCTGGAGTCGTGGCACGGGGACTGGGGCATGGTGCTGCTTCAACCGATCTGCGGGATGGACCGACGGACCCGGTCGATCCCGCCGCGCGGCCGGCACTCGGCCCCGGGCTGCCGGCGCGCTTCCCCGCGGGCGAACGGCACCTCGCCCATCTGCTGACGCGCATCGGCTGCGCCGTGAAGGCGGCCATGCCCAGGGCTGCAGGGCGCGGCGGTGGGCGCGCTGCATGCGCGCGGCGGCTGGCAGGCGGCTCGGTCCGTAGCCCCGCGCGGGCGTCGGCACGGTGGACGCGAAAAGGGCGCCGCCCCCTGCGGGACGGCGCCCCCTCGCCGGGATCGGCGTGACAGCTAGGTCGCGGGCGAGTCGCCGCTCTCGGCGGCCGGCTCGGATGTCGCCGCGGCGCGGGCGGCGCGGTTCGCGGCGCGCGTGGCGGCAGCCTTTTTTGCGGCCTCCGAACGCGCAGCGCTTCCCTTCGGCGCGCCGGTGCTGCGGCGGGCGGCCGGCTTCTTTGCGGCAGCGGCAGCCTTCCGCGGCGCCGCGGCCTTGCGCGCGGCGGGCTTCTTCGCCGCCACCTTGCGCGCGGCAGGCTTCTTGGCGGCCGCGGCCTTGCGCGGCGC
>JAIEOP010000327.1 GCA_019750465.1 Acetobacteraceae bacterium
GCCGCCGCGCCCGGCAGCCGGGCCAGCGCGCCGCGCCCACCGGCCGCGAAGACGGCGACCGCCCGCAGCAGGTCGCGCAGCGCATCCGCCGAGCCCGCGTCGAACGGCGCCCAGGCACCGCCGGAGAGCTTGGCGATCTGGCGGAAGACGTTCGTCGCCATCGGGTTGTCGCCTTCCTGGAAGACGAAGCAGGGGGTGCCCATGAGGCCAAGCTCCCCGGCGCGGTGGCAGATCGGGTCGGGCTGCTCCTCCATGGCGTCGCCGACGAAGACGAGCGCATTCACCTTCTCGGCCCGGGTCTCGGCGAGCACATGTTCCAGCATCCGCTGGATCTGCGTCTGCCCGCCCAGGCACTGCACGCCGGTCATGCGCCGCGTCAGGTCGTCGGCGTCGGTCAGGAAGGGGGTGGCGGCGAACTCCTTGAAGCCGCGGTAGTAGGCAAGCTGCACCGCCAGGCCGCCGAGGTCGCGCGTGGCCTGGAACATCTCGCCCTGCAGCCGGCAGGCGCGGTCCCAGCTCGGCTGGCGGGAGGCGGTGGCGTCCATGGCGAAAACCAACCGGCCGCGGCGGCCGCTGGCCGGCGCCACCCGCGGCATCGCCGCCAGCCGGTCGAGAAAGGCATTGACGGCAGCCTTGGCGCCGCTGCCGGGCTTGTCGGGCGGCCTGCCACCGCCGCCGGGCTTGTCAGGCAGGGAGCTCATGCAAGGTACCCTCCCACGGCTTGGCGCATCGACCGGCCAGCCACCGAGGGCCAGCACGCCGATGACCATGAGAGATGGGCGCTGGCCCCGGACCGCGCCAGGGTCGGCATCGCGGCCGGCGCGATCACCGCACTGCCGCGGGATGCGCTGCACCCCGCCTTATGCTTTACGCTGATACCCTGGGCTGGCTCTCCGGGCCGGCACCATCGCCGCGCCTGGTCGGGCGCGGCGACAATGAGAGGATCAGGGCATGCGGGGCTGGGGCAGAGGCAAGGCAATGGCCGGGGTGATCCTGGCCTGCGGAGCGGCCGGCATGGCACTGGCGCAGAAGCCGCCGCCGGCTGGCGCGCCGGCACAGGAGGGCAAGCCGCAGGCGGCGCAGCCCAGTCGCCCCCCGGTTGCCGCACCCCCCACGGCCGCGCCGGCGCCCGAGGCCGACAAGTTCGGCCAACCCGTGCAGCCACCGGCCGCCGCGACGCCGGAGCCGGACAAGTTCGCGTCACCCCCGCCTGCACCCGCAATCCCCGTCCCCCCCGGACCGCCGCGCCAGGCCGCGCCGGCAACGCCGCCGCCGCCCGCTTTCGCCGCGCCGGTCACCCCGCCCAGCCCGGATGAACCGGATGCGGTGCGCCGGCTTCGCCAGTTGCTCGGCGCCGACACGCGCCTCGCCTACGCCGGCGCGGAGGTCATCGACCCGGCCCGCGGCTCCGCCCGCCTGCGCGATGTGGTCCTCACCCGCGCCGACCGCAGCGCCGCCATCGCCGAGCTCACCCTGGACGGGCTGCGCGACGACGGCGTGACCGAGGCGATCCTGCGCGGCGTGTTGCTGCGCGAGGGCGCCGCGCCCGGCGCCGCCGGCGACCAGTCGCGCATCGAACGCGTGCGCATCGCCAATCTCGGCGTGACACGCCCGGCGCCGGGCCAGCCGCCACGGCCCGACATGATGCGCTTCGACCAGCTGCGCATCGAAGGGCTGAGCGTCGGCGGCGACACGCCCGTCGCCCTCGCCTCCCTGACCGTGGAGGATTACGGCAATGGCCGGCCCGGCCGGCTGGCGCTGGAAGGGCTGGAGGTGCGCCAGCCCGGCCAGGCCGGGCCGGTGGACCGCGTCTCGCTCGGCCGGCTGACGCTGCGCGGCATCGACCTCGCGGCCTATTTCGCCGCCGCGGTGGCGAAGCAGGCGCCGCCGCGCACGGTCGGCTCCGCGGCGCTGGAGGCGGAGGACCTGGTGCTCGGACGGGGCGACCAGCGCGTGGGCGGCCTCGCCGCGCTCAGCCTGAGCGGCGAATCGCCGCCGGCCGGCGCGACCGGCGTCGAGACGGGGCGCCTGGCGCTGCGCGGAATCGGCGTGCAGCCCTTCCCCGGCCTCGCCGAATGGATGCAGCGCTTCGGCTACCGCGAGCTGGTCGGCGACATGACCATGGACGTGCGGATCGACCGCGCGGCGCAGCGCATGGAGATCGGCTCCCTGTCGCTGGCGGCGCGCGACATCGGCGCGCTCGGCTTCGCCATGACGCTGGAGGGGGTGAACGCGGAGGAGACCGACCCGGCGGCGCTGCTCGGGGCGCGGCTGGCCTCCATGCGGCTGCGCTTCGTCGACCAGTCGCTCTATGGCCGCTTCGTGCGCATGCAGGCGCAGCAGACGCGACGGACCGAGCAGCAGGTGCGCGAGGAATTCGCCGCCCAGGCGCGCGCGCTGTTCGAGCGTCCGCCCGGCGGCGGGGGCCGCGGCGGCGCGCCGGGCGGCGCCCCC
>JAIEOP010000109.1 GCA_019750465.1 Acetobacteraceae bacterium
CGACCGCCGCCCCCCGGCGTCACCCCGGCGCCCCTGGCCCCGACCGCCGAGGTGCCACCCTTCGCCCTGCCGGAAGCCGAGGCACCGCGCGGCGCGTCGCCGGCCCCCGCCGCGCTGCCGCCGGTCACGACACTCTCCCGGGGCCCGGCGCCCACCCCGGCCGATCCGCCGCCCGAGGCCCTGGGCGACCCCTTCGCGGAGGATGGCGTTCCCTCGCGCTCGATTCCCGATCCGGAAAGCATCCTGCCGGCCGCGATCGCCGTCGCGCCGGCTGTGGCCGCCCCTGCCCCGCCGCAGCGCCCGCCGCTTCCCCTGCCACCGGCCGCGGTCGACCCCGGCGAGGCCCTGGCCGCCCTGCTGCGCGGTGCCGGCATAGCGCCCGCCGCCCTGCATGGCGCCGCGACACCGCTCGCCGTCTTCGAGCAGGCCGGTGCGGCACTGCGGGCCGCCGTCGCCGGGCTGCGCGCGCTGCTCATCGCCCGGGCCGACGTGAAGCGGGAATTCCGCATCGAGCAGACCATGCTGCGCGCCGCCGGCAACAACCCGCTGAAATTCGCCGCGACCGATGAGGCCGCCATGGCCGCGCTGCTCACCGGGGGGTCGCAGGGCGTGCGCGCCGTGGCGGCAACGGTGGGTGACCTGACGGCGCATGAGGTCGCCACCCTTGCCGCCACCCAGGCCGCGGCCAAGGCGCTGCTCGGCCGCCTGGCGCCCGAGCTGGTCGAGGAGAGCGACAGCGGCGGTGGCCTGTTCGGCGCCCGCGAGAAGCGGCTCTGGGAGTCCTACAAGCGGCTGCACGACAAGGTCGTCGCGCAGTTCGAGGATGATTTCGACAGCGCCTTCGGCAAGGAATTCGCCCGCGCCTACGAGCAGGCCGTGGCGAGCCGGGACATCGACGGCGACGGACGGCGCTGAGGCGACCGCGCCGGGGCGTGCGGCATCGGATCAGGACGCGGGCCCCGGACGGGCCCGCCTGGGGGAATACGGAGCGGGATGGGCTGGCAGGACAAGGTGGTCTGGCAGGAGGGCATGTTCCTCCGGGCCCAGCATTTCCAGCAGCAGGACCGGCACCTCGAGCACCTGCTGCAGGCCCGCGCGGCGCCGCTGCGCCCCTATCCCTGGGGCGTGACCGAGCTGGCGCTCGACCGCGACCTGCTCGCGGCCGGGAAATTCGCCCTGGCCAGCGCGGCGGGCGTGCTGGAGGACGGCACGCCCTTCGCCATCCCCGGCACCGCCGACCAGCCGCCGCCGATCGACATCCCCGACGGCGTGCGCAACGCGGTGGTCTTCCTCGCCGCCCCGGTGCGCCAGCCCGGCAGTCCCGAGGTCGCCTTCACCACGGGGCCGGAGACCGCCACCGCGCGGTACGCCCTCTCGCCCTTCGAGGCGTTCGATACGCATTCCGACAGCACCCTGGCGGCCGAGCTGCTGGTGGCCCGCCCGCGCCTGCGCTTCATGCTGGAGTCGGAGGAGCGCGCCGGCTTCACCTGCCTGCCGCTGGCGCGCATCACCGAAGTGGCCGCCGACCGGCGCGTCATCGTCGATGACCGCTTCATCCCGACCTGCCTGCGCATCGCCGCCGCGCCGCCGCTGGCCAACCTGGTCTCCGAGCTGCTCGGCATGGTGAACCAGCGCGGCAACGCCTATGCCGCCCGGCTGGCGCAGCCCGGCAGCCGCGGCGTCGCCGACGTCGCGCAGTTCATGCTGCTGACCGCGCTGAACCGCTGGCAGCCGCTGCTGGCGCACTGGGCCGAGGCCGGCGCGCCGCATCCGGAAACGCTCTATGCCGCGCTGGTGCAGATGGCCGGCGAGCTGGCGACCTTCACCGATCCGGGCCGCCGCGCCGCCTCCTACCCCGGCTACCGGCACGAGGATCTGCAACGCAGCTTCGCCCCGGTGATCGCCGACCTGCGCCGCGCGCTGTCCTCCGGCATCGACGAGAACGCGGTGCAGATCCCGCTGCGCGAGGCGCGGCACGGCGTGCGGCTCGGCCCGATCGGCGAGCACCGCAACCTGCTGCGCACGGCGAATTTCGTGCTCGCCGTCTTCGCCGACATGCCCTCCGAGAATCTCCGCCGGCTGTTCCCGAACCAGGTGAAGATCGGCGCGGTGGAGCAAATCCGGGAGCTGGTGAACGTGGCATTGCCGGGCATCGCGGTGCGGCCGTTGCCGGTGGCGCCGCGGCAGATCCCGTTCCACGCCGGCGCGGTCTACTTCGAGCTGGACCGCAACAGCCCGCACTGGCAGGCGATGCTGACCTCCGGCGGCTTCGCCATCCATGTCTCCAGCGAATTCCCGGGGCTGCGGATGGAATTATGGGCGATCCTGGGATGATCGGGCACAGCAGCAGGGCGCGGCGGCCATGAGCGACAACCCCTTCGCCGAACCCGAGGATTCCGACCGCACGGTGGTGCGGGGCCCGCAGCGGGCAACGCAGCCCCTGGCGGCGGCGGCGCCGGCCGTCGCACCCAGCCCCGCCGCGGCGGCACCCGGCGGCTTCGC
>JAIEOP010000124.1 GCA_019750465.1 Acetobacteraceae bacterium
TCGTCTTCATGCTGGACATCATCGTTCCGGTCTCTCCTCGGACAAATGGGTGTCCAGGGAAACCGGGTGCAGCTCACGACAAACAATCAGGCATCACGCCAGCCCCGTCGAGACGAACAGCAGCGCCACCGCCAGCAGCGCCAGCAGCAGCGCCGCGCCGAGGAATTCCGGCACGCGGAACACCCGCATCTTGGCGATCGCGCTCTCGAACGCCGCCAGCGCCACGCAGAGCACGCCCATCTTCAGGACGAAGGCCGCCAGCCCGATCAACCAGGCGACCGGCCCCGCCCCCGCGCGCGCCGCGCCGAAGGGCACGAAGATGGCGGCGACCAGCGCCAGCCACAGCGTCAGCCTGAGCGCCGCCTGCGCCTCCCACAGCGCCAGGTGCCGGCCGCTGCTCTCCAGCAGCATCGCCTCGTGCACCATGGTGAGCTCCAGGTGCGTCGCCGGGTTGTCCACCGGGATGCGGGCATTCTCCGCCACCGCCACCGCCAGCATGGCGATCGCCGCCAGCGCCAGCGAGACGCGCAGGCCAAGCTGCCCGTCGCGCATCGTCGCCGCGACCACGTCGAGATTCGTGGTGCCGGCGAGGATCGCCAGCGTCAGGATGCACAGCAGCAGCGCCGGTTCGGCGAAGGCGGAAAAACTCATCTCCCGCGCGGCGCCGAGGCCGCCGAAGGCCGTGCCGACATCCATCCCCGCCAGCGCCAGCGCAACCCGCGCCGCCGCCAGCAGCCCGGCGACCAGGACCAGGTCGGCGACCGGGGCCAGCGCCATGCCCTGCGCGAAGCTCGGCACCAGTGCCGCCGCGGCCATGGTCGCCGCCAGCCCGGCATACGGCGCCCATTCCGACACGGCGGAGGCGTTCTCCGCCAGCACGGGCCGCTTGCGCAGCAGCTTCTCCAGGTCGCGGTAGGGCTGCAGCGGGGAGGCGCCGCGCCGCCCCAGCAGCCGCGCCTTCAGCCAGCGCGTCACCCCGAGCACCAGCGGCGCGCCGGCCAGGATCAGGGCGAGGTGCAGCAGCTGCGTGACGATGGCGCCGAGCGTCTGCATGATGCTACCGCGCCTCCAGCCAGGCGAGCAGCGCCAGCAGCCCGACCAGCGTGCCGAAGCTGAGGCCGAGCAGGCGGCGGATCGTCCAGTCCTGCAGGACCTCGCCGCGTGCCGAAAGCCGGTCCCGCAGCGCCGCGACGGGGGCGAGCAGCAGCGGCCCGGAGGGGTCGGTGAAGCCTGCCTCGTGCCGCGCCGCGCGGATCTCGCCGGGCTCGGGCATGTCCACCGTCTCGCGCGCCGCCAGCAGCGGCTCGCCCAGCATGCGGCGCAGCGGCTGGGCGATGCCGGCGCCGCCGGGCTGGGTCAGCGGATCGCCGAAGGGCAGGTGGGGCGGCGGCGCGATGAAGCCGCAATTCCACACCGGCCCGTGCAGCACCGGCAGCGGCGAGCGCCGCCGCACGGCCCAGGCCAGCCCGCCGCCGAGCAGGAGCAGCACCAGCACCACGGCGACCGGGGCATAGGTCCCGCCGGCCTCGCCGGCCGCCAGGGCCAGCCCCTCGGCGCGCACAGGCGGCACCGCGGCCGGGCCGAGCAGCGCCCGGATCGCCGGCGCGGCCAGGCCAAGCATCGCCCCGGGGACCAGCCCGAACAGCACGGTCAGCCCCGCCGGCAGGATCAGCGACCAGCGCTCGATGCGCGAGACCTCCCGCGCGCCGGCGCCGCGCGGCACCCGCGGCCGGCCGAGGAAGACCAGGCCGAAGAACCGCACCATCGCCGCCGCCGCCAGCGCCGCCGCCATGGCCGCGATCGCCGCCGCCGCGGCCGTGCTCACCTGGAAGCCGATATCGGCGACCCGCCAGCCCGCCAGCAGCGCCTGCAGCAGCAGCCATTCCGAGGCGAAGCCCGACAGCGGCGGCAGCGAGGCCGCGGCCAGCGCCCCCACCAGCGCGCAGGCGGCGGTGACCGGCATGGCATGGATCAACCCGCCCAGCCGTTCGAGGGAACGGCTGCCGGCGGCATGCGCCACCGACCCTGCCGCCAGGAACAAGCCGGTCTTGAACACCCCGTGGTTCAGCGCGTGCAGCAGCGCCGCCCCCAGGGCGAGCGCCGCCAGCGGCCCGAGATCGGCGCCGCGGAAGGCGAGCGCCAGGCCGAGGCCGATGGTGATGAAGCCGACATTCTCGATGGTGGAGCAGGCCAGCAGGGTCTTGGTGTCATCCTCGACGTTGGCCCGCACCGCGCCCAGCAGCGCCGAGCCCGCGCCCAGCGCGATCAGCGGCAGCCCCCACCAGGAGGGCTGCGCCGGGCCGCAGAATTCCAGCACGATGCGCGCCAGCACATAGAGCGCGACCTTGGTCATCACCCCCGACATCAGCGCCGAGACGTGGCTCGGCGCCGCCGGATGGGCGAGGGGCAGCCAGGCATGCAGCGGCACCAGGCCGGCCTTCGCGCCGGCGCCGAGCAGGGCCAGCGCCAGGATCGCGGCGGCGCGCCAGCCCTCGGGCGGCGGGGCGGC
>JAIEOP010000340.1 GCA_019750465.1 Acetobacteraceae bacterium
CTGCCGCTCCCGGCGCGGCGGCAAGGGCCGGCCCCGCCGCCAGCACGCCGCGCCGGGACAGGCGGCGCGTCACGGCCGCCGCGCCAGCACGGCCAGGCCGCGCATCGCCGCCGCCTCGGGGTCGCGGATCAGCCAGGTCGGCACCGGGGCGAGCCAGTCGCGGAACCGCCCCTTCGCCTCGAAGCGCGCCCGGAAGGCGGAGGCGGCGAGGAACTCCGGCATGCGGGCCGGGATGCCGCCGGCGATGAACACCCCGCCGCGCGCACCGTGCAGCAGCGCCACGTCGCCCGCGAAGGCGCCGAGCAAGTCGCAGAACAGCGCCATCGCCTCGGCGCAGCGCGGATCGGCGCCGGTGATGCCGCTCTCCAGGATGGCCGGGCAGTCGCACCGCGGATCGCCGCCAAGCGCGGCGTGCAGCGCCTCGATGCCCTGCCCTGAGAGGGCGCCGCGCTCGACCGAGACATGGCCGCCGAAGCGCCCCCGCAGCGCCTCGATCACTCCGGCCTCGCGCGCATCGCCCGCGGCGAGGGCGGCGTGCCCGCCCTCGGTCGCCAGCACCCGGTCCGGCGGCAGGAAGGCGGCGACGCCGAGGCCGGTGCCAGGGCCGACGATGCTCATCGCCGCCCCTGCCTCCCCCGCCGCCGGGCCGCCGAGGTGCAGCAGGTCGGCGGCGCCGAGAACCGGCAGCGCCCAGGCCAGGGCGGCGAAATCGTTCACCACGCGCACGGCGGGCAGCTCCAGGGCCGCGGCAAGCGTCGCGCCGTCCACCGTCCAGCCGCGGTTCGTCAGCACCGCGCGGTTCGCCGCGACGGGCCCGGCGACCGCCAGCACGGCGGCGCGCGGCCGCGGGCCGGGCTGGGCGGCAAGCCAGCCGGCGATCGCCGAGCCGGCATCCGCGAAGCCATCCAACGGCACGCGCTCGGCGGGACAGGGGTGTGCCGTGCCGGGATGCAGCACGGCGAAGCGGGCGTTGGAGCCACCGATATCGGCGAGAAGCACGGGCATGGCCGCCATTCTGCAGCAACGGCGCCGCAACGGTCACGCCGGCGAAGCCGGCCGCACGCAGGCTTGCACGATCCTGCGCCCAGGGGGATGCGTCCGGCCGGAGGTCCTGCCCGCATGCTGATCGTCTTCGGGGGATTGCCCGGCACCGGCAAGACGACGCTGGCTCGCGCCCTGGCCGGCGAGCTCCGCGCCGCCTGGCTCCGCATCGACGCCATCGAGCAGGCGCTGCGCGCCTCGGCCGTGCTCGCCGGGGAGGTGGGGCCCGCCGGCTACATGGTCGCCCAGGCCCTGGCCGCGGCGAACCTGCGCATCGGGCTCACGGTGGTGGCGGACTGCGTCAATCCGTTGGCCGTCGCGCGCAACGCATGGCGACAGGTCGCCGCCGATGCCGGCGCACCCATCCTGGAGATCGAGGTGATCTGCTCCGACCCCGTCGAGCACCGGCGGCGGGTGGAGACCCGCACGGCGGACATCGAGGGGCATGCCCTGCCCGACTGGGCCGCCGTGCAGCGCCATGCCTACGCGCCCTGGGACCGGCCGCGCCTGGTGCTGGACACCGCGGGCCGATCGGTCGCGGCCTGCATGGCCGCGCTGCGCGCGGCCGTTGGTACCTGCCCCTCCACGCTGACCGCAGGCTAGACTTGCGCACACCACGGGAAGGAAACGCCGCCATGAAGATCGACCACGTCTCGCTCACGCTCTTCGCCTGGGAGAACATCCCGCCGACCAGCTACCACGCCGCCTCGATCCAGACCGGCGGGCGCTCCGCGCTCGGGCTGCTGCGCATCCGCACGGATACCGGCATCACCGGCCACGCCTTCCTCGGCTCCGCCACGCACACCGCGGAGAATGACGGGCCGGGGCTGATCCGCTTCCTGAAGCCGCTGCTGATGGGCAAGGATCCGCTCGACAGGGAGGCGATCAACGCGCGCCTCTGGCCCTGGACGCGCTCCGTCACGGTGCGCTCGATCGGCGCCGTGGACGTGGCGCTGTGGGACATCGCCGGCCAGGCGGCGGGGCTGCCGATCCACCGGCTGCTCGGCACCACGCGGCACGGCATCGGCGCCTATGCCTCCAGTGCGCGGCTGCCCTCCATCGAGGCCTATGCCGAGGAGGCGCAGTCCTTCAAGGCGAATGGCTGGAAGGGGTACAAGATCCACCCGCCGCAGGACCCGCCGCTCGATATCAAGGTGTGCGAGGCGGTGCGCCGCGCCGTCGGCGACGACTATACGATCATGCTGGACAGCACCTGGGCCTACGACTTCCCGGCGGCGCTGCGGGTCGGCCGCGCCGCCGAGCGCCTCGGCTTCCTCTGGTACGAGGATCCGCTGCACGACCAGGACATCACCAATTACGTGAAGCTGCGCCAGAAGCTCGACATCCCGATCATGGCGACCGAGTACCCGCAGACCGGCCTGGAAAGCTATGCTCCCTGGATCATGCTGCAGGCGACGGACTACCTGCGCGGCGACGTGGCGGTGAAGGGCGGCATCACCACGCTGATGAA
>JAIEOP010000272.1 GCA_019750465.1 Acetobacteraceae bacterium
TCGCTAGGCGTGCCGTGCACGATCCCTGGCCGCACAAGGCCGCCGGCGCGGCGCCGGCGTGGCGGCCCGCGGGCGGGACCGAGCCGCCCGCCGGGACGGTGCATGTCTCGGCCATGGACGCCGGCGGCATGGCGGTCTCCATCACCCATACCGCGGCGAACCACTTCGGCGCCAAGGTGGTCTGCCCGCGCAGCGGGCTGCTGCTGGACGCGGCCATGGGCTGGTTCAACGCGCGGCCGGGCGCGGCCAACAGCATCGCGCCGCGGCGGCGGCCGCTGGCGAACATGGGCCCGGCGCTGCTGATCGGGCAGGACGGGCGGGCGCATGCGGCGCTCGGCGCGCCGGGCGGGCGGCGCATCATCGGCGCGGTGGCGCATATCCTCGGCGGACTGGCCGCCGGCCTGGACGCGGAAGCCGTGCTGGCGGAGCCGCGCGCGGATGCCAGCGGCGACGCGGCGCTGCTCGACGAGGCGCTGGCGGCCGAGGCGGCGGCGCTGCGCGCCGAGGGGCTGCCCGTGCGCACCGTCGCGCGCGAGCACGAGCCCTTCACCTACGAGCTGGCCCGGCCGATCCTGGCCATGCGCGGCCGGGCGCTCGGCGTGCAGGCGGCGGCGGATCCGTTCAGCACCGGCTATGCCGGGGCGGTGTGACCCTTGCCGCGCGGGGGCGCGGTGTTAGCCTGCCGGCCTTGAACATGGCCGGGGCAGCGCATGCGGGTCGGGATCGAAGTCGGCGGCACCTTCACCGACCTGGTGGCGATCGGGACCGATGGCGCCGTCACCGTCGCCAAGGTGCCGAGCACGCCGCGCAGCCCCGATATCGGCGCGCTGGCGGCGCTGGCGGCGGGCGGCATCGACCCCGCCGCGGTGACCGACCTGGTGCATGGCTCCACCGTGGCGACCAACGCCATCCTCGAACGCCGCGGCGCGCGCATCGCCTTCGTGACCACGAAGGGCTTCCGCGACATCCTGTTCCTGCAGCGCCACGACCGGCGTTCGATCTACGACTTGCGCTACGCCAAGCCGGCGCCGCCGGTGCGCCGCGCCGACTGCTTCGAGGTCGCCGAGCGCGTCGATGCGCAGGGCGTCGTGGTGGCGCCGCTGGACGAGGCTGCGGTGACGCGCGCGCTGATCCCGCGCCTGGTGGAGGGTCGCTACGACGCCGTCGCGCTCTGCCTGCTCTCGGCCTATGCCGCGCCGGAGCATGAGGCGCGGCTGGCGGCGCTGGTCGGCGCCGCGCTGCCGGGGCTGCGCATCGCCGCGAGCCATGCGGTGGCGCCCGAGTTCCGCGAGTTCGAGCGCGCCTGCACCACCGCGCTCTCGGCCTATGTGCAGCCCGTCATCGACGGCTACCTGGACCGCTTCGAGGCGGCGCTGGCGGAACGCGGGTTCAAGGGCCGCTTCAGCGTGATGCAGTCGAATGGCGGCAGCCTGCCGGCGGCGGCGATGCGCCGCAACGCCATCACCGCGCTGTTCAGCGGCCCGGCCGCGGGCGTCGTCGGCGCGATCCGCCAGGCGGGGCGCAGCGGGCGCGGCGACCTGATCACCTTCGACATGGGCGGCACCTCCACCGACGTTTCCCTGGTGCAGGGCGGCGAGCCGGCGCTGGCGGCGGAGACCGAGGTCGATGGGCTGCCGGTGCGCACGCCGGTGCTGGACATCGTCTCGGTCGGCGCCGGGGGCGGTTCGCTGGTCTGGATCGACGAGGGCGGCATGCTGCGCGTCGGCCCGCGCAGCGCCGGCGCCGAGCCGGGTCCCGCCTGCTATGGCAAGGGCGGCACCGAACCCACCGTGACCGACGCGCATGTGGTGCGCGGCACGATCCGGCCGGAGAGCTTCCTCGGCGGCGCCATGGCGCTCGATGCCGCTGCGGCGCATCGCGCCTTCGAGGGCATCGCGCGCCAGCTCGGCACCGATGTGCGCGGCGCGGCGGCGGCGGCGATCCGGCTGGCGGTGGCCAACATCGTGCGCGCCATCCAGCTCGTCTCCACCGAGCGCGGCCGCGATCCGCGCGACTACGCGCTGGTGCCCTTCGGCGGCGCCGGGCCGCTGCTGGCCGCCGAGATCGCCGAGGAACTGGGCGTGCGGGAGATCCTGGTGCCGCCGAATCCCGGCGTGATCTCGGCCCAGGGGCTGCTCGCCGCGGATACGCTGAAGGTGCGTGGCGTGACCCGGCGGATGCCGCTGGATGCCGCCGCGCCGGCGGCGCTGCGGGCGGCGCATGCCGGGATGCAGGCGGCGGCGGAGGCGGAGTTCCGCAGCCTCGGCCTCGACGGCGCGCTGGAATTCGCGCTGGAGGCGGACATGCGCTTCCTCGGCCAGGCCTTCGAGATCCCCGTGCCCATCGAGGCCGCGGCGCTGCCGGGGCTGACCGAAACCGCGCTCGCCGCGCGCTTCATCGCCGCGCACCGCCGCGTCTACCTGCACGGCGGCGAGCCGGGGCGGCGGGCGGAGATCGTCTCGCTGCGCTTCACCGCGCGGCGCCGGCTGGCCGCCCTGCCGCGGGTGCGGGAGC
>JAIEOP010000476.1 GCA_019750465.1 Acetobacteraceae bacterium
GCTCGGGCAGATCGGCGCCACCGGCTCGCGCGCGCCGAGCCGCGCGGCGAGGCGGCCGGATTCCGCCTCCGCCGCGCCGCGCGCCAGGGCCGCCAGCGCCGCGGCGACGTCGCGCGACTCGGCACTGACATAGGCGAGGCCGAGCCCGGCCAGCAGCCCGGCCAGGTCGGCGAAGCCGAGCCGGAGGCGCGACGCCTTGCCGCAGGCGAGCGCATCCAGGCTGCGTACGCCGATGGCGCAGGCTTGGGCGAAGCCCGCCGCGTCGAAGCCGCCCTCGGCTTCCAGGAAGGCGGGCAGGGCGAGGACGAAGCGCAGCCCCTCCGCCCCCTCCTCCGCCCCCTCCTCCGCCCCCTGGGCACCGCGCCAGGTGGCGAGGCCAGGCGCACCGCGACGGGTCAGCAGCAGGGCGCGCAGTGCCTCGGCATGGCGGTGCGCGGCGTCGGGTCCGTCCAGCACGCCGGCGCGCAGGCCGCGCGCGACTGCCTTGCCGATCCATGCCTCGGCGGCGCGCGGCAGGCTGGCCGGGCGCTGCCCCGGCGGCAGCAGGGCAACCAGCGCGGCGGCGGCCTCGTCATCCCAGGCAGCGGGGAGGGCAACGGCGCGCGGCGGCGCATCCGGGTCGGCGGCGGCGCGGGTCCGCCGCAGCGCCACCCCCTCCCACATGCTGCCCTGGACGCGCTTCATGGCCAGCATAGTAGGCTGCGGGTGCTGCACCGGGAAGCCGTATCTGGTGTGGATCGGGCGGTCCACCCGCAACATCCTGTGGGTAACCTTGCTTGGGGCCTGGATAGGCGCGAAAGCGGCGCGTCGTCCCGGGGGTCCGGCCCGCGACTCGACGCCGGCCGTGGCGAGGCGAAATCGGGCCGGCGCCGCTCCGCCCCACGCGGCCCGTCGTGCAACGGTCCGCGCCACAATCCATCCCCGCACCGGTCGAGCCCCCTTTCCAAGACGCCCGGCAGGGAGCATGTCCCGCCCATGTCCCTGATGCTCCGCCTCACCTCCGGCCTCCGGGGCCGCAAGATCGGCACCGACCGCTTCGGCAACACCTATTACGAGTCGCGCACCGTCCAGCCGATCTATGGCCGGACCCGGCGCTGGGCAGTCTATGCGGATGGCGGGTGGGAGCCGACCGTGGTGCCGCCGGAATGGCATGCCTGGCTGCACCACACCGTGCCGGCGCCGCTGCCCGAGCAGAAGCGCTACCCCTGGCAGCTGGAGCACCAGCCGAACCTGACCGGCACCGCCCTGTCCTACCGGCCGGCGGGGCATGACTACGTGGGCGGGCGGCGGCACGCCACCGGCGCCGACTACGAGGCCTGGACACCCGGTTCCTGAGCCGCGCAGGACGATCACGGACGGCCGGCGGCCCGGCGTGAGGATGGATCGCGGATGAAGGGTCGCAGCATTGCCGAGGTCTCGGCCGGCGCCATGGTGCTGGTCGTCGCCGCGGTCTTTCTGGTCTATGCCGTCACGCACAGCGGCCGCGGCGCGGTCACGGCCGACGGGCTGCGGCTGAGCGCCCGCTTCGACCGCATCGACGGGCTCGCCAACGGCGCCGATGTGCGCCTGGCCGGGGTGAAGGTCGGCACCGTGACGGAGACCCGCATCGATCCCGAGCGCTTCACCGCCGAGGTGGTGATGCGCATCGACCGCAGCCTGCGCCTGCCGCTGGACACCTCGGCCGAGGTGTCGAGCGAGGGGCTGCTGGGCGGCAAGTACATCTCCCTGGTGCCGGGCGGCAGCGAGGCGGTGCTGGCGGATGGCGGGCGGATCACGGAGACGCAGGGATCGGTGAGCCTTGAGTCGCTGCTCGGCCGCTTCATCTTCTCGGTGACGCAGATGAACACCGGACAGGCCGGCGGTGGCGGCGGCGAATCCCCCGCAGCCCCCGCCGCCGGCACGCGCTGAGGGTTGCACGCCATGGCCGCGACCACCCAGGCCGATCCCCTGGCCCCGCCGGCCACCTGGCCCGGCGCCGATGGCGCGCCGCTCTCCTGCCGGGAGAAGCTGAAGATGCTGGCGGAGAACCATGCCGAGGCGGCGCAGGTCCTGCGCGACGTCTTCGAGGACGCGGTGCTGATGGGCGTCGACGAGCCGGCGATGCGCGAGATCCTCGCCGGGCTGGTGGCCGCCCTGCCCAGCCCGAAGCGCCCGCGCGGCGGGGCGTGAGCGGGGTGCGGCGTTCCTCTCTGGCCGGTGCGCTGGTGCTGCTGCTGCCCCTCGCGGCGGCGGCGCAGGGATGGGAGCCGCGCCGGGTCGCCGAGCTGCAATTGCTGGACAAGGTGAATGCCCGGGTCTCGGTGCTGCGTGCGACCGTGGATGAGCCGGCGCAGTTCGGCACGCTGACCCTGCGCGTCTCCGCCTGCAACGCCCGTCCCGCAGACGAGGTGCCGGACGCCGCGGCCTGGATGGAGATCCGCGACAGCCGCCGCCCGCCCGACCGGCAGGTGGTGTTCCGCGGCTGGATGTTCGCCAATGCCCCGGGCGTGAGCATGCTGGAGCACCCGGTCTATGACGTGCGGGTGCTGGAGTGCCG
>JAIEOP010000110.1 GCA_019750465.1 Acetobacteraceae bacterium
TCGGGCCGCAGGCGGCCAGCGCCAGCAGCGCCGGCACCGCCGCCAGCGTCGCGGCGCGCGCCCCGCCCGGTCCCCGCCGCCCCATCGCGTCACGCATGGCCGTCCCCCTTAATTCTGCCTGCCCTGCCCCCGAGTGTCGGACAGCCGGGCGGCGAGCGGAAGGGTGCGAGGGGCAAGAATCGCCCGGGCGCGCTGGCGGGTGCCCGGGCAAGGCTCCCCGTGGACTCAGGCCGTGGCGCGCACCAGCCTGCCCGGCTTCGCCCCCGTCTCCTGCCCCCGCTCGAAGATCGGCACGCCGGAGCAGAGGGTGATGTCGTAGCCGTCCACCGTCTGCACCAGGCGCCGACCGCCGGCGGGCAGGTCGTAGATCATCTCCGGGTGGTGCAGGCGCAGCCCCTCGAAGTCGATGACGTTCAGGTCGGCCTTCTTGCCCACCGCCAGGCGGCCACGGTCGTGGAAGCCGAAGAAATCCGCGGTCTCGCTGGTCTGCCGCTTGACGACGAATTCCAGCGGCAGGCGCGGGCCGCGGCTGCGGTCGCGCACCCAGTGCGTCAGCATGGTGGTGTTCAGCGAGGCGTCGCAGATCACGCCGCAATGCGCGCCGCCGTCCGACAGGCCGAGCACGGTGTGCGGATCCAGGATCATCTCGCGGATCACCTCATGGTCGCCATGCACGTAGTTGGTGACGGGGAAGTACAGCATCCGCCCGCCATCGCCGCCGATGAAGTAGTCGTAGCAGTACTCGGCGGGGCTGACGCCGGCCTTGGCGGCCAGGGCGGCGATGCTGCGCTCCGGCGGCGGCTCGTAGTCCGGCGGATCGCCGAGCAGGTACATGCGGTCCCAGCGCGTGGCGATCTGGCGCGACAGCGGCGGCAGCACCTCCAGCAGCCGGGGCGAGGCTTCCTGCGCCAGGATGGCGCGGCGCACATCCGGGTTGCGCAGCCGCGCCAGCATCTCCGCGGGCGGCAGCTTCGAGAGTTCCGCGAAGGCCTCGCGCAGCGCGAAGGGATTGAGCGAGGTGGTCAGGCCGAGCGTCAGCCCCACCGGGCGGCCGGCCACCTGCGCCGACAGGGGCAGGCCCTCGGCCCGCGCCGCGTGCACGCCCTCCATCAGCCGGCGCCAGCGCTGCGGGTCGTAGCTGCGGTCGGTCAGCAGGAACCATACCGGGCGCCCGCTGTCCTTCGCCACCTGGCGCATCCAGGCGAACTCGGCCCGCTCGTCCTCGAAGTCGGAGAGCATGCCGAAGGCGCCGCGGCCGGCCCGGCCCATGGCGCGGCCGATGGCGATCAGCTCCTCATGCTCGGCATAGCGGCCGGGGACGAGGTCGCCGGCCGGGGTCTTGTGCTGGTCGGTACGGCTGGTGGTGAAGCCGAAGGCGCCGGCCCGCAGGGCTTCCTCGGTGAGCTTCGCCATCAGCGCGATATCGTCGGCCGTCGCGGCCTCGCGGTTGATGGCCCGCTCGCCCATGACATAGACCCGCAGCGGGTGGTGCGCGATCTGCGCGGCGACGTCGATGGTGCGCGGCAGGCGGGCCAGCGCGTCGAGGTATTCGGGGAAGCTTTCCCAGTCCCACTTCAGCCCCTCGGCCAGCGCGATGCCGGGGATGTCCTCCACGCCCTCCATCAGGTCGATCAGCGCCCCGTGGTGCTGCCTGCGCACGGGCGCGAAGCCGACGCCGCAATTGCCGAACATGATGGTGGTGGCGCCGTGCCAGGAAGAGGGCGCGAGTACCGGGTCCCAGGTGGCCTGGCCGTCGTAGTGGGTATGCACATCGACCCAGCCCGGCGCGACCAGGCGGCCATCCGCCTTCACCTCGCGCCGCGCCGGCCCGGCCTTGCCGCCGACCTGGACGAGGCGGTCGCCGTCGATGGCGACGTCGCCCTGGGAGGCGGGCGCGCCCGTGCCGTCCACGATCGTGCCGCCCCGGATGACGATATCGTGCATCGCCCGCTCTCCTTGGTCGTTCGTCCGTCTGGATGGCGCGAGGATGGACGGCTTGTGCCCGGAGGGCAACCCGTTCCGGGCGCACGCTCCCGCTACCGGCAGGCCCGGGCGGCGCCTGCCGCTGGATGCGGGGGGACTTGCGCCCAACCCGCCGCTGTCCGGCCCGGCCCTGTCAGGGCAGGCGCGGCAACTGCAGCCGCGGCGCCGTCGAGATGTCCGGTGCCTGCACCCCGCCCCAGCTGCCGGGGTTGTTGCCCGGCTCCCCGACATCCTCGTCGATCTGGGCGCGGTCGCCCTCGATGGCGCGCACGCCGCCGGATTGCGCCGCCGTGGCAGGCGGCGGCGACGCCGGGTCGGCGCAGCCGGCGGCCAGCGCCAGGAGCAGGGCTGCGCCGGCGGAGCGGGGCAGGACCGGGCGTCGCGGCATCGGGTGCATTCCTTTCGGGACTCGCGCGGCTGGGCGCTTCGGGCGAGCCTATCCTCCGCATCGCCGGGCAACAGGGGATTCGCGCCGCGGGCGGATGGAATTCGCCATCCCGCCGCCGGCGCAGCGAGGGGAGGAGACCCCATGGACGGGCGTCCCGCGGGCGATGCCGCGCTG
>JAIEOP010000276.1 GCA_019750465.1 Acetobacteraceae bacterium
GCAGGTTCGGCCCATCCAGCCGCGCCGGCGGCATCACCAGGTCGGGCAGCTCGATGAAGGGGATGATCTGGTCGATGTGGCGCAGCACGTCTGTATGGCTGCGCGCGTCGTTGATGCCGGCGTCGCGCACCCGCACCAGCAGGTCCGCCTCCACGGCCGGGACGGCGGCGAAGCGGGCCGGCACCTCGGCGCCGTCACGGGCGCGCACGGTGGCTTCGAAGATCGTGCCGGTGACCGGGTGGGAGACGCCGAAGCGCTGCTGCGCGGCGGGGTTGGTCAGCCCCACCTTGTAGCCGACCGGCCGACCCAGCGTGCGCGCCAGGATCGCCACCAGCTTGTCCTGCGCGCACTGGCCATCGGCCAGCGAGGTCATCCCGGTCAGCGGCTCGCCGGGCTGGTCGGCCAGCAGGCGCTGCGCCAGCGCCTCCACCGCCGCATCCGGCGGGCAGGCGGCAATGGCGGGGGTGCCGAGCAGCAGCCCGGCCAGGCCTAGCACGGCGGCGGTGTGACGCATGCGGATCGCTCCCGTTTCCCGGCGTGATCCTACGCCGGCGCCGGCCGTTCTCAAGGCCGTACCTGGCCCGTGCCGATCACCTGGTAGCGCCAGGTGCAGAGTTGCTCCAGCCCGACCGGCCCGCGCGCGTGCAGCCGGCCCGTGGCGATGCCGATCTCGGCGCCGAAGCCGAACTCGCCGCCGTCGCAGAACTGGGTGGAGGCGTTCCACATGCCCACCGCGGAATCGAGGCCATCGAGGAAGGCCCCGGCCGCCGCCGCGTCCCCGGTGATGATCGCCTCGGTGTGCTCGCTGCCGTAGCGGCGGATATGCGCCAGCGCGCCCTCCACGCCATCGACCACGGCGACGGAGAGCACGCTGTCCAGCCATTCGGTGGCGAAGTCCGCATCGTTGGCGGCGGGCAGCCCGGGGCAGATGGCGCGCGCCCGGGCGTCGGCGCGGAAGCCGCAGCCCAGCGCCGCGAGGTCGGAGACCAGCAGCGGCAGCAGCGCGGGTGCGACGGCGGCGTCGATCAGCAGCGTCTCGGTCGCGCCGCAGATTCCGGTGCGGCGCATCTTCGCATTTGCCAGGATGCGTCGCGCCATGGCCGGGTCGGCGGCTTCGTGCACGTAGGTGTGGCACAGCCCCTCGGCATGGGCGAGGACGGGCACGCGCGCCTCCTCCAGCACGCGCGTGACGAGGCCCTTGCCGCCGCGCGGCACGATCAGGTCGATCAGCCCCGCGGCGCGCAGCATGGCACCGACGAAGGCGCGGTCGGCGGTGGGCGCGACCTGCACCGCGGCCTCGGGCAGGCCGGCCGCGCGCAGCCCCTCGGCAAGGCAGGCATGGATGGCGGCGGCGGAGCGCGTGCTCTCGGATCCGCCACGCAGGATCACCGCATTGCCCGACTTCAGGCAGAGCGCGGCGGCGTCGGCGGTGACGTTGGGCCGGCTCTCGAAGATCATGCCGATGACGCCGAGCGGCTGCGCGACGCGGCGGATGCGGAGGCCATTGGGCCGCGTCCACTCCGCCAGCACGCGGCCGACGGGATCGGGCAGCGCCGCGACCTCCGCCAGCCCCGCCGCCATGGCGCCGATGCGGGCCGGGGTCAGGGCCAGGCGATCGCGGAAGGCGCCGGACAGGCCGGGCGCGGCGGCGAGATCCTCCGCATTGGCGGCGAGGATCGTGGGTGTCGCGTGGCGCAGCGCCGCGGCTGCCCCGATCAGCGCCGCGTCCTTCGCCGGTCGCGGCGTGCGGGCGAGCGTACCCGCGGCCGTCTTGGCGGCACGGGCGGCGGCGTCCAGCAGGCGGGCGGCGTCATCGACGATGGCGTTCACGGCGGTGCATCCCTCGGCACGCCGGATGACTAGAGCAATATGCGACCGGATGGAATCATCCGATCGGATTTCCTGCTCCGGAAAACATGAGTGCTCGAGCACTATGCGCCCGAGCAGAATCACCCGAGCGGATGTTCTGTCACGCCGAGCCGGCCCGGTCGAAGACGTAGCCGCTGGTCTGCGACCGCGTGCCGAAGCCCCAGTCGTTGGTGCGGGAGAGCGAGCCGACGCCACCGGGGGCGCCCGGCGCCATCGGCCCCACCGCATTGGCGCAGGCACCGAGCGCGAGCAGCGCGCCGAGCGCCAGCGCGGCCAGGGGCAGGCGTTCCAGTCCTGCGCGCATCGTCCTCATCCTCCCCCCCGCCGCGCTGCCGGCCGACCCGTTCCCGGCGGGCAGGGCCAGGCGGCGACGGCGAAGCGCACCAGCCCGTCCACCGCCGCCTCGTCGCCATGCTGCGGGTTCGCCCGCGTCCAGGCGACGAAGGCGTTCGCCGCCGCGAGCAGGGTCGGCGGCGGGCTCGGCACGCAGAACAGCGGTGGCCGCGGACCATCCAGCGGGTGCAGCGCGCCGTGGTACTGCCCGACGCCGGCAAGGAAGCCGCGGCAGAAGAAGTTGGCGGCGGTGAACTCCCGCGAGGCGGGCGGGATGGCGCAGATCTCCGCCAGCTCGGCCACGGTGTGCGGCACGCTGCGGGTCTGCGGCGCCGGGGGCGCGTGCGGCGCGTGCGGCGCG
>JAIEOP010000137.1 GCA_019750465.1 Acetobacteraceae bacterium
CAGCCTTCACACCAAACGAGTGCAGCAACTACATCACCGCCGCAGGATACGGACCAACTTGATCGGATTTTGCTCTATCGGCTGACAGACACGGGCTTGATCGACATCGTGCGCATCCTCCATCGGAGGATGGATATCGCCGCGCGCCTGCGCGAGTAGCCGCGCTGGCCGCCCAATCGGACCCGCCCTTCGCGCCGCGCTTCAGGCGCCCTGCGGCTGCTCGGGCGAAGCGGCTTTTCCGGTCATCCCCTCCAGCGGCCATCGCGGCCGCGGCGCGTGGTCCAGCGGGTCGGCGAGGCCGGCGCGCAGCCGCTCGATGCCGGCCCAGGCCACCATCACCGCGTTGTCGGTGCAGAGGCGGATCGGCGGCGCCAGCAGCGGCACGCCCGACTTCGTCGCCGCTGCCGCCAGCGCGGCCCGCACCGCCGCATTCGCGGCCACACCGCCCGCGACGACCAGTGCGCTCACCGCCGGCATCATCGCCAGCGCATGCCCCGCGCGGTCGGCCAGCACGGCGGCCACCGCGGCCTGGAAGGCCGCCGCGATGTCGGCCCGGTCGGCCTCCGCCAGCGGCTGCGGCAGCCGCGCCACCGCCGTCTTCAGCCCGCTGAAGGAGAAGTCGCAGCCCGGCCGCCCGAGCAGCGGCCGCGGCAGGGCGAAGCGCGCGGGATCGGCCGCCGTCGCCGCCAGCCGCTCCAGCGCCGGCCCGCCGGGCCAGGGCAGGCCGAGCAGCTTCGCCACCTTGTCGAAGGCCTCGCCCACCGCGTCGTCGAGCGTGGTGCCGAGCCGCCGGTACCGCCCCAGCCCCTCCACCGCCACGCACTGGCAATGCCCGCCGGAGAGCAGCAGCAGCAGGTAGGGGAAGGCCGGCGGCCCCTCCGGCAGCAGGCCGGGCAGGCGCGCGGTCAGCGCATGCGCCTCCAGGTGGTTCACCGCGACGAAGGGCAGGCGATGCGCGATGGCGATGCCCTTGCCCAGCCCGGCGCCCACGATCAGCCCGCCGATCAGCCCGGGGCCGGAGGTCGCCGCCACGCCGGCGAGGTCGGCGAAGCCCAGCCCCGCCTCGGCCATCACATGCGCCGCCAGGCGCGGCAGGTGCGCGAGATGGGCGCGGGCCGCGATCTCCGGCACCACGCCGCCATAGGGGGCGTGCTCGCGTTCCTGGCTCAGCACCGCCTCGGCGAGGATGGCGCCGTCCGCCAGGCGCAGCACCGCGGCGGCGGTCTCGTCGCAGCTCGATTCCAGCCCCAGCACGGCGCTGCCGCGCCGCGGCGTGCCCTCCTGCGTCATCCCTGGCATTCCGTCCGGCCCATGGCGGGGCTATGGCGCTCCCATGCACACCGGACAACCACGGCCCCGACCCGACGGGTCGGTCCCGCATCGCCCCGGCAGCGCCCTGCCGCTGCGCGTCGGCACGCGCGGCTCGCCGCTGGCGCTGTGGCAGACGCGGCATTTCCTGGGGATCGTCAGCGGCTTCTGCCCGGTGCTGCGCGCCGCCGAGGCGTTCGAGGAGCACGTCATCGCCGTCTCGGGCGACCGCATCCAGGACAGGCGCCTGGCCGACATCGGCGGCAAGGGCCTCTTCGCCAAGGAGATCCACGAGGCGCTGCTGGACCGCCGGGTGGATTTCGCCGTGCACAGCCTGAAGGACCTGGAGACCGAGTTGCCGCCCGGCATCGTCCTCGCCTGCACGCTGAAGCGGGAGGATGCGCGCGATGCCGTCGTGCTGGCGCCCGAGGCCGCGGCGCGCGTCGATCCGGCGAACCCCTGGGCGGCGCTGCCGGCCGGTGCGCTCATCGGCACGGCGTCGGTGCGGCGGCAGGCGCAGGTGCTGGCCACGCGGCCCGACCTGCGCATCGGCCTGATCCGCGGCAACGTGCAGACCAGGCTCGGGAAGGTGAAGGGCGGGGAGGTGCAGGCCACCCTGCTGGCCCTGGCCGGCCTGCGGCGGCTCGGCCTGGAGGCGGAGGCGACGGTGGTGCTGGACCCGGATGCCATGGTGCCGGCCGCCGGCCAGGGCATCGTCGGCGTCACGGTGCGGGCCGATGACATCGCGCTGCGCGAGCTGCTGGCCGCCATCGAGGACCGCGAGGCGCTGGCGGTCTCCACCGCCGAGCGCGCGCTGCTGGCGCACCTGGACGGTTCCTGCCGCACCCCGATCGGCGGCCATGCCCGCCTGCTGCCGGATGGCAGCCTGCACCTGACCGGGCTGGTGGCGCGGCCGGACGGATCCTTCCTGCTCAAGCGGACGGCGGCTGCGCCCGCGGCGGAGGCGGCGCGGCTCGGTGCCGAGCTCGGCGAAAGCCTCAGGCGGGACTCCCCGGCCGACATCTTCACCTGACGGCGCCCATCCGATCGGACGGCCGGGTCCGGGGTGGCAGCGCGGAACGGTGTGGGATAGAGGGAGCCGTCCCGGCGGGCGATCGCGGGGCATGGGCGCCGTGCCCGGCCGGCGCCGGTCCGGAAGGCGATCCGCGGCATGGAGGCAGACAGCGTGCTGGTGACCCGCCCCGAGCCCGGCGCCACCGAGACCGCCGCGCGGGTTGCCGCCCTGGGCTGGCACCCGGTGCTGGCGCCGGCGCTGGTGCTCGCCGCCCGCCCAGGCACCGC
>JAIEOP010000470.1 GCA_019750465.1 Acetobacteraceae bacterium
CCAGCAGCGCCCGGGTCACCGCCACGTCGCCCTCGGCCCGGCGCCGCTCCATGCGCCGCGCACGCATCCGGGCCGGCCAGCGCCGCAGCGCGCCGATCGCCGCCAGGATCAGGTGCAGCACCAGGAAGGCCGCGGCCAGCAGCAGCAGGGCTATGGGAAAGCTGGTGGCGATGGTGGTCTCGCCCACCTGGATCTGCACGTCCCCGCCCAGGTCGCTGAGCCAGAAGGCGGCGGCGACCCCGGCGGCGAGGACGAGGAGGACGAAGAGAGCCTTGCGCATCGTGCCCCGCCCGCCCTAGCCGGCCGCCAGCATCTGGCGCAGCGCGGCGCGTGCTGCGAGCAGCGCCTCGGCCTGCGCCGTCCAGTCGGACATGGCCTGGCGCGCGGCGGGCGGCAGCCGGCCGATATGCTGCATCGCCAGCGCCAGGTCGCCGGCGACCAGGGCGCGCCGCGCCTTCTCGATATCGGCCTCGGCCGCGTCGCCCCAGATCACCTGCTCGCCGCGCCGCACCGTGACCAGCGCCCCGAGGCGCGACAGCGCGGCGTCGGCGATGCCGGCGCGCCCGGGCTCGGCGCCCTGGGCGGGATCGGCGGCGGCGCGGGCGGCCTTGGCGGCATCCTCGAAGCCCAGGCGCAGCCCCGCTTCGGTCGGCGGTGCCGCGGCGGCGAATCGCGCCAGCGCCGCGGGCGGGCTCGGCAGGCCGTCGAGCGCGGTACCAAGGGGCTGGCCGGCCGCCAGCGCCGCCTGCAGGGCCTCGATGGCGCCCAGCCGCGCCGTCCGCTGATCCAGCGCGGCGAGGCGCTGCTGCGCGCCCTCCAGGCCGGTGCGCGCCTGCGCGATCTGCTGTTCCAGCGCCCCGCGCGCCTGCGCCAGCTGCTGTTCCAGCGCGGTGCCGCGCTGCGCAACCTGCTGTTCCAGCGCCGTGATCCGCTGCGTCATCTGCTGTTCCAGCGTCGCGCGCGTCTGCGCCAGCTGCTGTTCCAGCGCGGTGCCGCGCTGCGCTGCCTGCTGTTCCAGCGCCGTGGTCCGCTGCGTCATCTGCTGCTCGAGTGCCGCGGTCCGCTGCGCGATCCGCTGTTCCAGCACAGCGCCGCGTTCATCGATCCGCTGTTCGAGTGCCGCGCTCCGCTGGGCGAGGCCCTGTTCCAGCGCCGTGATCCGCTGGCCAAGCTGCTGCTCCACGGCGGCGATGCGCTGGCCGCCCGCCTCCGCACCCTGCACCCTGGCTGCCAGGGCCTCCAGCGCCGCGCGGCTGGCGAACTGGTCCGGGTTGATCGCCGCGGCGCGGCGTGCCTCCTGCTCAACCGCGGCCAGGCGCTGCGCGAGCGCGGCGGTCTCGCCCTGCAGCGGGCGCAGGTCCGGGGCCTGTGGTACGGGTCGGGTTTCCACCGCGCGCAGCCGGCCCTCCAGCTCCGCGAGCTGGCCGACCCGCTGCTCCAGCGCGGTCAGGCCCTGCAGCCGGGCGGTGGCGGCGCCGGCCTGCTCGCGCAGCGGCTCCAGCGCCCCCAGGCGCTGCTCGATGCGGTCCAGCCGCCCGTTGTCCGCAAGGCCCGAATCCGCGCGTGGGGTGGTCCAGAGCACCCAGAGCGCAACCACCAGCACCACCGCCCCGAGGCCGAGCATGACGACGGCCGGATCGAGCCGCAGCCCACCCGGCGGCGACCCGGTGGAGGCCGGCGGCCCCGCGGCGTCGCGGCCCGGCGTGGCGGGCGGTGGCGGCGGGGTCGCCGTCGGATCCTTGGCGTTGCTCATGATCTTGCTCATCTGGGGCCGATCGGTGGCCATGGCAGGGTCGGTGTGGGTCGGGAGCGATCCGCGGGCGGCGCCGACGTCTTGCGGAGCGACCGAACTTGCGAAGGAACACACGGCGGGGGCAGAACGCCCAGCAGGCGCAGAACGCCCGGCGGGGGCAATCGGCGTTCCAGGCGCATTCCGCAGCGACGGACACTCCTCCGCAAGCCTTTGGCAGGAACATTCAGGGCTGCGCGCCGCGGCTCCCGGCCCGGTGCCGCAGCGGAGCCGTGCCGAGCAGGCGCAGCACCGCGTCCTGGTCGGGCTGCTCGGCCACCCGCGTGCCGCGCCAGCGCGCGGGATGGGCCGCCGCCGCCGCCGCCCGGGCGACACGCTCGCTGATGCAGAGCGCCTCGATGGCGTCGAGCCCGGCGGCATAGCCGGCGTGGCGCAGAAGGGCGGTTGCCGTGGCGGCGGAGCGCGGCGAGAGGAACAGCGCCGCCCCGACCCGCCGTGCGTCGAGGGCGGCCCGGGCCGCCTCCGGCAGGGCGCGGGCGGGGCGGGCGGCATAGACCACGCGGCGCAGCACCCGGAACCCGCGGGCGCGCAACGCCGCTTCCAGGTCCCGGGCGTAGCCCTCGCCGACCGCCAGCAGCAACGGCCCGTCGCCTGGATCGAGGGTCTCGCCCACCTGTGCGGACAGGGACGCGGCGTCGCCGCCCATGGACGCCGTGACGGAGGCGAAGCCGCGTGTCCGCGCCTCGGCGGCGGTGGCCTCGCCGACGGCGAGAACGGGCGGGCAGGGATCGGGCGGCGCCATGGCGCGGGCGGCGGCGCGGCTGGTCAGCAGGATGGCCTGGGCGCGCGGCAGCGGCGCGGTGCCTGGGCGG
>JAIEOP010000383.1 GCA_019750465.1 Acetobacteraceae bacterium
CCGCCGGCCGCCGCCGTCTCCGCCGCGACCAGCGCCGCGATGCCCGGCCGCAGCGCCGCCAGCGCCGCATTCAGCGAGCGGCCCTGGTCGCCGGCCAGCAGCCCCGCCGCGATCGCCCCCTGCAGCCGCCGCAACGCGCCGAGCACGGCCAGCCGCGCCTCCGCCGGCGCCGGCGCGGCATCCGCCGCGTCGCAGAGGGCTTCCAGCCCAAGGGCCTCGCCCGCCAGCCAGGCGGCGCGCGCGGCGGCCACCGGCCCGGATTCGGCCGCGAGGCGATGCAGGCCCGCACAGCCCAGCCGGTTCGCCGCCAGGTTGGCGACGGCGGTCGCCACCAGGTCGCGCCGCAGCGGGTGGCGGGCGATGGCCTCGGGGAAGCGCGCGCGCAGCGGCGCGGGGAAATAGGCGGTCAGCAGCGGCGCCAGCGCCGCCTCGTCCGGCAGGTCGGAGGCCTCGATGGCCTCGGTCAGCCACAGCTTGGCCAGCGGCAGCAGCGCCGCGATCTCCGGCCG
Source organism: Acetobacteraceae bacterium (assembly GCA_019750465.1). Taxonomy (GTDB): domain Bacteria; phylum Pseudomonadota; class Alphaproteobacteria; order Acetobacterales; family Acetobacteraceae; genus JAIEOP01. Next base: position 510 of record JAIEOP010000383.1, read on the forward strand.
GGTCAGCGCCGCGCCGGCGGCGATGCGCGCCGCCATCGCCGCCGCATCGGGCAGCCCCGCAACCTCCCGGTCGAGCACGCCGGCGCGCTCCAGCAGCGCCATCAGCCCGGCCTGGGCCGGCAGCGCCTCCGCCCCCGCGCGCTCCTCCAGCGACACGGCCAGGGATTGCAGCGCATTGTCGCGCAGCACCAGCGCGGCGACCTCCCCGGTCATCTCCACCAGCAGCGCGTCGCGCTGGCTGCGGGTGATCGCCCCGGCGCGCTCGACATCGGCCAGCAGGATCTTGATGTTCACCTCGTGGTCGCTGGTGGAGACGCCGGCGGCGTTGTCCAGCGCATCGGTGTTGAGCCGCACGCCGGCGACGGCCGCCGCCTCGACGCGCCCGGCCTGGGTCACGGCGAGGTTGGCGCCCTCCCCCACCACCCGCGCGCGCAGCTCCCGCCCATCGACGCGGATCGCGTCATTGGCGCGGTCGGACGCCGCGGCGTGGGATTCGGTGCTCGCCTTCACGTAGGTGCCGATGCCGCCGAAGTAGAGCAGATCGACCTCGGCCCGGAGGATGGCGCGCATGACCGCGGCCGGCTCGACGCGCTCCTCCGCGATGCCGAGCAGCGCGCGGGCCTGCGGGCTGAGCGCGACCTGGCGCTGGTTGCGCGCAAAGACGCCGCCGCCGGCGCTCAGCGTCGCCGGGTCGTAGTCGGCCCAGGAGGAACCCGGCTTCCCGAACAGCCGCCGCCGCTCCTCGAAGGACGCCTCCGGATCGGGCGCGGGGTCGATGAAGATGTGGCGGTGGTCGAAGGCGGCGACGAGCTTCGTCTTCCGGCTGATCAGCAGCCCGTTGCCGAAGACGTCGCCGGACATGTCGCCGACGCCGGCGCAGGTGAAGCCCTCGGCGAAGATGTCGTGGCCGAGCTCGGCGAAGTGGCGCGCGATCATCACCCAGGCGCCGCGCGCGGTGATGCCCATGCCCTTGTGGTCGTACCCCGCGCTGCCGCCGGAGGCGAAGGCGTCGCCCAGCCAGTAGCCGTACTCCGCCGAGAGCCGGTTGGCGAGGTCGGAGAAGGTCGCCGTGCCCTTGTCGGCGGCGGCGACGATGTAGGGATCGTCGCCGTCGCGCCGCACCACGCGCGCGGGCGGGATGACGCGGCCGCCCTCGCCGAGGTTGTCGGTCAGGTCCAGCATGCCCCGCACCAGCACCGTGTAGCAGGCCTCGCCCTCGGCCGCGAAGGCGGCGCGGTCGGTCGCCGGCGGCGGGTGCTTCAGGATGAAGCCGCCCTTCGCCCCGGTCGGCACGATGACGACGTTCTTCACCCGCTGCGCCTTCATCAGCCCGAGGATCTCGAAGCGGAAATCCTCCCGCCGGTCGGACCAGCGGATGCCGCCGCGCGCGACGGGACCGGCGCGCAGGTGCACGCCCTCCATGCGCGGCGAGTGCACGAAGATCTCGCGCCAGGGCCGCGGGTTCGGCATCTCCCCCGCCGCTGCGCTGTCCACCTTGAAGGCGAGGCGATCGAGGCCGAGGAAGAAATTGGTGCGCAGCATCGCATCCAGCAGCACGCGCAGCCGCGTCAGGATGCGGTCCTCGTCCGGGTTCTCGACGGCGTCCAGCGCCGCGGCCCATTCCGCCGCCAGCTCCGCCTCCGCCGCCGCGCGGTCGCCGCCGAAGTCCGGGTCGAAGCGGGTGTTGAACAGCCGCACGATCAGCCAGGCCATGCGCGGATGCTCGGCCAGCGCCGCCTCCACGCTGGGCTGGGCGAAGCCGAAGCCGACCTGCTTCAGCCAGCGGAACATCGCCCGCAGCAGCCAGCATTCGCGCCAGGTCAGCCCGGCGCGCAGCACCAGCCGGTTGAACCCGTCCGCCTCGGCGCGTCCGTCCAGCAGCGCCGCCAGCGCCTCCAGCAGCGCCGGGAAGCGCTCCGGCCCGGCCGGCGCGCCGGGCATGAGGCCGAAGACGTGCAGCACCACCGGCGGCGCGTCGGCCGGGGTCAGGCGGTGCGGCAATTCCTCGATGGCGCGCAGGTCGAGGCTCTCGAACAGCGGCAGCGCATCGGCCAGCGGCAGCGGCCCGCCGGGATGCGCGAGGCGCAGCGTCAGCGCGCCGCCGGCCGCGCCCG
>JAIEOP010000059.1 GCA_019750465.1 Acetobacteraceae bacterium
GGGCTCAGCAGCAGGCGGGCGTCGCCCTCGGCGAAGGCCTCGCGCCAGGCCTGCATGGTGCGCCAGAACTGGAAGAATTCCGGGTCCTGCTGGAAGGCGTCGGCGAAGATGCGGATGGCGGTCTGCTCGCCCTGGCCGCGCAGGATCTCGGATTGCGACTGCGCCTCGGCGATCAGCACGGTGCGCTCGCGCTCGGCGCTGGCGCGGATGCGCTGCGCCTGCTCGGCACCCTGGGCGCGCTCCTCGCGCGCCACGCGCTCGCGCTCGGACTGCATGCGCGACAGGATGGCCTGGGTGTTCTCGTCCGGCAGGTCGGCGCGGCGGATGCGCACGTCCGTCACCTCGATGCCGAAGCTGCGCGCCTCGGCGTTCACGCGCTGGCGGATCTCGCCCATGATGCGCGAGCGGTCGGCCGAGAGCACGGAGAGCAGCGGCTCGTTGCCGAGCGTGTTGCGCAGCGAGGACTGCACGATCGGCGTCAGCCGCAGGCGGATGCCGGCCTCGGTGGCGCCGACGGTCTGGTAGAAGCGCAGCGGATCGGTGATCCGGTACATGGTGAAGGTGTCGACCACCAGCCGCCGCTGGTCGCCGAGGATCACCTCCTGGCTCTGCGCCGGGAAGTCGAGCAGGCGGCGGTCGAAGGTGATCACCGTCTGGATGAAGGGGATCTTCCAGGCCAGGCCGGGCTCGCGGATCACCCGCATCGGCTCGCCGAACTGGGTGATCAGCACCTGCTGCGTCTGCTGCACCGCGAACAGCGAGGAGACGGTGACGAAGATGATGAGCGCGAGGCCGGCGCCCGCGACGACAAGGCGGTTCATCGCGGCATCCCCGGGCGACCGGCGGGTTGGCTCAGCGCCGGCGCCGCCTGGGCGCCGGGCGGCAGGGCGGGGCGCTGCGCGCCCGGATTGGACCGCGGCTGGTCGCCGAGGTTGAGGAAGGGCACCAGCCCCTGCAGGCGGTCATCGACGATGACCTTCGGGTTGCGCCGCAGGATTTCCTCCATGGTCTCCAGGTAGAGCCGCTGCAGGGTCACGTCCTTGGCCTGCTGGTAGGCGGACAGCACCTGGGTGAAGCGCTGCGCCTCGCCGCGGGCGCGGGCTTCCTGGCTGTCACGGAAGCCCTGGGCTTCCTGGACCATGCGCTCGGCCTCGCCGCGGGCGCGGGGGATGATGTCGTTGCGGTAGGCCTCGGCCTCGTTGCGCTGGCGCTCCCTGTCCGCCGCCGCGCGCTGCACGTCGCGGAACGCCTCGATGACGGCGCCGGGCGGATCGACCTTCTGCAGCTGCACCTGGGTGATCGCCACGCCCGCGCGGTACTGGTCCATGATCGCCTGGATGCCGGCGCGCACCTGGTCCTCGATCTGGCCGCGCGCCTCGGTCAGCGCGGGCTGGATGGGGGTGCGGCCGATCACCTCGCGCATCACGCTCTCGGCGACCCACTTGATGGTCTCGACGGGGTTGCGCGTGTTGAACAGGAACTCGCCGGCGTCGCGGATGCGCCAGCGCACCACGAAGTCGATGTCGATGATGTTCTCGTCGCCCGTCAGCATCATGCTCTCCTCGAGCACGTCGCGGGCAGAGGCGCCCCGGGCCTGCACGGCCTCGGTCGGGCGGAAGCCGACGAAGACGAGGTTCTCCGTGGTGACGCGGGGCGTCAGCACGGTCTCGATGGGCCAGGGCAGGTGGTAGTTCAGGCCGGGCGGCGTGGTCGTGGTGAAGGCGCCGAAGCGCAGCTCCACGCCCTGCTCATCCGCCTGCACCCGATAGAATCCGGAGGCGCCCCAGAGCGCCACGCCGATGATGCCGAGGATGGCCAGGCCCCTGCCGCCGGTGCGGCCACCGCCGGGGATGACGCGGCGCACCCAGTCCTGGGCCTGCCGGATCAGGTCGTCGAGGTCGGGGCCGCCGCCGCCGGGGCCGCGGCCGCCGGGTGGAGGAGGTGCGCCCCAGGGTCCGCCACCACCGCCGCTGCCGCCGGGACGCGGGTTGCCCCAGGGGCTGGGTCCACCATTGTTCAGCGGCATCTGGCCGGATTTCCGTTGTTGCGCGCCATCGATCCTGCCGATCCCTGCCGGCCCCGCCGGGGCCCCTTGCTGGCCGTCGCCACCCTGCGCCGCCGCCCGTTGCTGCGGGCTGGGGGTGGATACGGCGTCCTGACCCAGCCATATGGCATGGCGCCGGGCCGCTGTCGTGCCCCTGCGGACGCCCGGGTTCCGTCGGCCTCTGCCGCGGATCCGGTATCGGTGCCTGGGATCGGCGCATGCCGACCGCCAAACCAGGCGCGCGCATGCGAGCCTCGGCGATATTGTCGGGTAGGGGAGTGTTTTCAAGCGATGGGCGAGAGCTTGCAGGAGGCGGTGCGCCGGGCGCTGAGCACCGTGCGCGACCCGGCGACGGGCCGCGATGTGCTGGACTCCGGCATGGTGCAGGGCCTGGCCGTGCGCGACGGGCTCGTGCATTTCGCCCTTGAGGTGCCGCGCGAACGGGCGCGCGAGATGGAGCCCCTGCGCGCCGCCGCGGAAAAGGCAGCCGCGGGCGTGCGCGGCGTGCTGAGCGCCACCGCCGTGCTGACGGCGCACCGCGACCCGGTGGGGCCGAAGCCCGGCGGCACCGGGCGGGCCGGGCCTGCG
>JAIEOP010000506.1 GCA_019750465.1 Acetobacteraceae bacterium
GGCAACGTCATGCTGCTGATCATCAACCTGCCGATGATCGGCATGTGGGTGAAGCTGCTGCAGGTGCCCTACAAGTACCTCTACCCCGCGATCCTCGCGTTCTGCTGCATCGGCGTCTACTCGCTGAACAACAATGTCTTCGACGTCTACATGACCGTGCTGTTCGCGGTGTTCGGCTACATGTGCAACAAGCTGAAGATGGAACCGGCACCGCTGCTGATCGGCTTCGTCCTCGGCCCGATGATGGAAGAGCACCTGCGCCGGGCCATGCTGCTGAGCCGCGGCGACCCGATGGTCTTCGTGCAGCGGCCAATCAGCGCCACCATGCTCGGCATCGGCGCCGTCGCCCTGCTGGCCATGGCGCTGCCCAACCTGCGCAAGGGCAAGGAGACCGCGCTGGCCGGCTGATCCGGCGCTCGCCCGCCGGAGCCGCCCCGGTTCACCCCGGGGCGGCTTTTCTTTTGCCGCCGGGCCGGGCAGGCTCGCGCCGGGGCCACGGCGGGAGCGGCATGCGATGGATCTCCAACTCACCGGCAAGGTCGCCCTGGTCACCGGCGCCTCCGCCGGCATCGGGCGCACCATCGCCCGCCTGCTCGCCGCCGAGGGCTGCCGCCTCGCCATCCTGGCGCGCCGCCGCCATCTGCTGGAGGCGCTGGCGGCCGAACTGCCCGGCAGTGCCGAGCCGCTGATCCTGGTCGAGGACGTCACCGACCCGGACGCCGCCGCCCGCATCCGTGACGCCGTGCTGGACCGCTTCGGGCGCTGCGACATCCTGGTGAACAATGCCGGCGGCAGCCGCCCCCAGCCGCCCGGCGAGCTCGGCGCGGAGGAGACTTGGCAGGAGGCGATGGAGCTGAACTTCCACGCCGCGCGGCGCATCACCCATGCGCTGGTGCCCGCCATGCAGGCGCAGGGCTTCGGCCGCATCATCAACCTGACCGGGCAGGACGAACCCTGGAACGTGAACCCCGCCAATGCGCCGAACGGCGCCACGCATATCTGGGCCAAGGCGCTGTCGCGCCAGGTTGGCCGCGACGGCATCACGGTGAACTCCATCCCGCCGGGGCGCATCCGCTCCGAGCAGATCGACCTGCGCGTCATGCCGACCGAGGCGGACCGGCGCGCCTGGGCCGAGGCGCAGGTGCCGGCCGGCTATATCGGACAGCCGGAGGACCTGGCGGTGCTGGCGGTGTTCCTCGCCTCGCCGCTGGCGCGCTACATCACGGGGCAGGTGATCCATGTCGATGGCGGCACGCGACGCTTCAGCCACTGAGGCATTCCAGGTCCGGCCGCTGACGCCGGAGCTGATGCCGGCGCTGGGCGAGGTGCTGCGCGGTGGCTGGGGCGCCGGCTGCTGGTGCCTCTACCCACGGCTGACGGACCGGCAGATGCGCGACCTGCCCGGCGCCGGCGGCCATTCCGGGCAGCGGCGCGCGGCCATGGCGGCGCTGGCGGCCGGCCGGGTCGCGCCGGGGCTGCTCGCCTTCCAGGGCGAGGAGCCGCTCGGCTGGGTCGCCGTGGCCCCGCGCGCGGACCTCGCCCGCATCGTCGCCTCCCGGGCCACGCCGCCGCCGGATGCGCTGCCGGTCCGGGTCATCCCCTGCATCACCGTGCGCCGCGCGGCGCGTGGCCGGGGCGTCGCGGTGGCGCTGATCCGTGCCGGGGCGGACTATGCCCTGCAGCACGGCGCGCCCGCCGTCGAGGCCTACCCGCGCGCCGGGGAGGGCCGCGCCGAGGATGGCAGCGTCTATTCCGGCACGGAGCCGATGTTCCGCCGCGCCGGATTCGCCGTGCTGCGCCCGTCGCCGGCCTGCCCGCGCGCTGGACGCCGCGCGTGACCATGCGCTTCCCGCCACCGGCAATGTGAGCGCATGCGGGCGCGCTTGCGTCCGCGCCCCCGGGCTTGCCAGCATGGCGCCCGCAGAGAGAGGACGACGCCCGTGTTCATCGCCATGAACCGCTTCCGCATCGCCCCCGGCAGCGAGGCCGCCTTCGAGGAGGTCTGGCGCTCGCGCGAAAGCCACCTGGCCGGCGTGCCGGGCTTCGTCGAATTCCACCTGCTGCGCGGCCCGGCACGGGAGGACCACGTCCTCTACGCCTCGCACTCGGTCTGGCGCAGCCGCGGCGATTTCGAGGCCTGGACGCGGTCCGAGGCGTTCCGCGCGGCGCATCGCGGCGCCGGCCAGTCGAAGCCGCTCTATCTCGGTCCGCCGGAATTCGAGGGTTTCGAGGCGGTCCTGGCGCAGCGCGCGACCGCGTAGCGCACCATGCTGATCCGCATCCCGCTGATCGTCGGCGGCGCCCTCGCCGCGCTCTCCGTCGCACGGGACGCGCCGAATTTCGCGGTGGTGGTGGCCCTCGCCCTCACCCGGAAGCGCTGACCGGGCGCTCGGCCGGCACCACGGTGCGGCGGCGCAGGTCGCCGCGGCGCAGCAGGACCGCCTCCGCCGGCGCGCCCACCCGCTCGCCGGTCAACCAGCGCAGCAGCGCGTCCACGCCGGTGATCGGCTCGCCGCCCAGCGACAGCAGCAGGTCGCCGGCCTCGATGCCGCCCTGCGCCGCGGGACCGCCCCGCTGCACGCCGGCCACCAGCACGCCGCTGTCCTGCGCCAGCCCGTGCGTGCGCGCCGCCCGTCGCG
>JAIEOP010000381.1 GCA_019750465.1 Acetobacteraceae bacterium
GCATCCGCCACCCGCGCTGCCGGCGGCGCGGCCGGCACGCCGCGCAGCCGCGTGAAGGCCTCCACCAGCACGTCGCGCGCCAGCGGCGCCGCGGTGCCGGAGCCGCTCATGCCGTGCTCGACGACGACGCTCACTGCGAAGAGCGGGTTGTCGTGCGGCGCATAGGCCACGAACAGAGCGTGCGGGCGGAACTCGCGCGGCAGGTTCTCGGCGCGGAAGCCGCGTTCGCGCTGCTCGCGGGTGATGCGCTTGACCTGCGTGGTGCCGGTCTTGCCGGCCATCTGCGCGCCGACCGAGGCCGGCAGCCGCGACTTGTTCGCCGTGCCCCCGCCCTCGTTCACCACGCCGTACATCGCCTCCCGCACCAGCCGCAGGTCGCGGTCGGGGATGCCGAGCAGGGGCCAGTCCTCCGGCCGGCTGCCGCGCACCGGCCGCCCGCCGACCGCCCGCGTCAGGTGCGGCTGCACCGCGCGGCCGCTGGCCAGCCGCGCCGTCATCGTCGCCAGCGAGAGCGGCGTGAGCTGGTAGAAGCCCTGGCCGATGCCGTGCACGATGGTGTCGCCGACCGACCAGGGCTTGCCCTGCGCCTGGCGCCAGCCGCGCGTCGGCACCAGCCCGCGGCGGTAGCCCGGCAGCTCGATGTCGAGATCGACGCCGAGGCCGAACCGGTTCGCCATCGCCGCGATCCGGTCCATGCCGGTGCGCCGGGCCATCTCGTAGAAATAGATGTCGCAGCTCGCCATGATGGCGCTGCGCATCGCCAGCGTGCCGTGCCCGGCGCGCTTGTGGCAGTGGAAGCGCGTATCGCCGAAATCCAGGTGGCCGGGGCAGAACACGCCCTCGCCCGGCGTCGTCACCCGCGCCTCCAGCGCCGCCAGCGCGACCATCATCTTGAAGGTCGATCCCGGCGCGTAGAGCCCGTTGGTCGCCTTGTTGATCAGCGGCGTGGAGCGCGAGGCCGTCCACTGCCGCCACTGCGCAGCGGAGACGCCGGCGTTGAAGATGTTCGGGTCGAAGGAGGGCTGCGACGCCATGGCCAGCACCTCCCCGTTGCGCGCATCCAGCAGCACCACCGTGGTGCCCTCCTGGATCCTGCCGCGGATCGCCTTCTGCAGCTCGGTATCGACCGAGATCTGCACGTCCTGGCCCTGGCTGCCCTCCCGCCGGTCCAGCTCGCGGATCACGCGCCCGACCGCGTTCACCTCGAGCTGCACCGCGCCGGCGCGGCCGCGCAGGACGCGGTCGTGGTGCTTCTCCACGCCGGCGCGGCCGACGCGGATGCCCGGCAGCTCCAGCAGCGGGTCGCCATCCATGTCGCGCTCCGCGGGTGGCGCGACGTAGCCCACCACATGCGCCATGTGCTCGGCCTCGGGGTAGAGGCGCGTGGTGCCGACGTCGATCAGGATGCCCGGCAGGTCGGGCGCATTGACCTCGACCTGCGCCATCTCCTCCCAGGTGAGGAATTCGCGCACCGTCACCGGGACGAAGCGGCGGCGGCGGCGCACGTCCCGCTCGATGCGGGCGCGCTCATGCTCGGCGAGCGGCACGATGCGGGCGAAATTCTCGAGCGTCGCCGAGACGTCCTGGGTCTGCTCCGCCACCAGCAGCGCGCGCCAGTTCAGCCGGTTGGCGGCCACCACCCGGCCCTGGCGGTCCAGCACGCGGCCGCGCGGCGGCGGGATCAGCCGCGCCGAGAGGCGGTTCTCCTCGGCCAGGGTGGCGTAGCGCTCGCCCTCCACCGCCTGCAGCTGGTAGAGCCGCGTGCCGAGGAAGCCGAGGGCGGCCACCTGCAGCCCGCCCAGCGCCAGGGCGCGACGGGTGAAGATGCCGCGCCGCCGCTCCTCCTCCCGCCGCACGCCGAGCATGCCGCTGAAGCCGGAGGCGGCACGCCTGCCGAACAGGCCGAGCAGCCGCCGCCGCTCCGGCGGGCCGAGGCTGCCGTTCATCGCCCCGCCCCGGCGCGACGCATCACGGCGCACTCTCCGCGCCTGCTCACGGCGCGCTCTCCGCAGTTCCTCGCAGCGCGCTCTCCGCGCCCCGTCGCAGTGCGCTCTCCGCCACCCCTCACGGCGCGCTCTCCGCCACCCCTCACGGCGCGCTCTCCGCCACCCCTCACGGCGCGCTCTCCGCGCGACGCATCGCCCCATGCAGCCCCGTCAGCCCGAGCGCGATGAGCGGATAGAATCCGATCGCCAGCCCCGCGCCGGTCAGCCCCGGCGCGACGGGCGGAACCTGCCAGGCCAGCAGCCCCTGCAGCACCCAGCCGAGCCCCGCCGCGGCGGCGGCGAAGCCGCAGAACACCAGCCACACGACCAGGAAGGACTGCCGCGCCAGGAAGCCGCGCCAGCGCACCGCCACGCCATGCGCCAGCAGCAGGGTCAACGTGCCGGCGCCGAACGGCCCCGCCGTCAGCAGATCCTGCAGCAGGCCGAGCCCGAAGGCCGCCGGCGGCGGCATGGCGCTGGGCCGGAACACGGACCAGAAATAGACGCAGGGCAGCGCCACCGCCGCGACCGTCCCCGGCAGCCCCACCGGCATCGGCGCCAGGAGCAGCAGCAGCGCCGTGGTCGCGGTCGGCAGCATGGCCCGCGCCAGCGCGTCCAGCTGGCGCAGCAGCCCGGTGCGCGGCGCCGGCCGGCC
>JAIEOP010000375.1 GCA_019750465.1 Acetobacteraceae bacterium
GCTCTCGGTCGATCTGGAAAGCGAGGCCGCGGCCGCCTTCGCCGCGGCGCGCGGCCTGCCCTTCGCCGCGCTCCGCGCCGTGGCCGATACCGCCGCCGAGACCGTGCCGCGCTCGGCCGCCGAGGGGCTGACCGCGGATGGCCGCCCGGCGGCGGGGCGCGTGGCGCTGTCGCTGCTGCGCCGGCCGAAGGAGTTGCCGGCGGTGCTGCAGGTGGCGAAGCGCACGAAACTCGCCCTCGCCGCGCTGGAGCGGGCGGCGAAGGCGCTGCCCGGGCGCTGAGACGCTGGACGGGACGGCACCGCCGCTGCTGCTGGTGATGCTCGGCGCCGCCATCGGCGGCTTCGTGCAGGGGCTGTCAGGCTTTGCCTTCGGCCTCGCCGCGCTGGCGGTCTGGGCCTGGGTGATGGAGCCGCAGGTCGCCGGGCCGCTGGTGGTGTTCGGCTCGCTGGTCGGGCAGGTGCTGGCGCTGCCCGCCATCCGGCGCGGCGTCTCGGTGGCGCGGGTCTGGCCCTTCGTGGCGGGCGGCACGCTCGGCATCCCGCTCGGCGTGGCGGCGCTGCGGGCGATCGACCCGGTCGGCTTCAAGGCGGCGCTCGGCGCCTTCCTCGTGCTGTGGTGCCCGACCATGCTGCTGCTGCGCCGGCCGCCCCGTGTGACGGCGGGCGGGCGGCTGGCCGATGCCGCGGCAGGCTTCGGCGGCGGCATCGGCGGGGGCCTGGGCGGGCTGACCGGGCCGGTGCCGATCCTCTGGGTGACCCTGCGCGGCTGGCCGCCGGACGTGGCGCGCGGCGTGTTCCAGCCCTTCAACCTGGTCATGCATGCGCTGGTCATGGCCGCCTATGTGGCGAGCGGCACGGTGACGGCGGCCTTCCTGCCGCTGTTCGCCGTGGTGGCGCCGGCCATGGTGCTGCCGGGCTGGCTCGGCACGCGGCTCTACCGGCTGATCAGCCCGGAGGCCTTCCGCCGCATGGTGCTGGCGCTGCTCACCGTCTCCGGGGTGATGATGCTGGCGGCGAGCCTGCCGCGGCTGCTGTAGGCGGGCGGGCCATCGCGCGGACGGGCCGAATCCGGCTTGCCGCACGCGCCCTGGCGGAACAGCATCCCTGCTGACCAACCCTGGGAACAAGCTCGCCGCCATGGCAAACCGCCAGGCCAGCCGCGAGGAGATGCCGGAGCGGGCCGCAACCCGCCACGCGTGCGCGGCCGGCAAGCAAGCGGCGCGGATGCGCCGGCGCCGAATTCCGCGGGCTGGGCCAACACCATCACCGGCCGCGGCGTGACCAGGACCCCAGGCATGTCGGACTCGGCCCCGGTCGCGGAAGGCTGCCTCCGCTTCGGCATCTCGGCGGCCCCCGGCAACCCGACCGGCCTGCACCACCGCCGGCGTGCCCGGGGCCGCACGCCGCCACGGGGCGGGCCGGACCGCACCGGTGCCGGACCGCCGGGCAGGCGGTCTGCGGCGACGCCCGCGCGCATCTGGGCCGCGCTGCACGAACACCGATGATCCCGGAGGACCGACCCATGCCCTTCACCGCACCCGCCCGCCAGACCGGCTGGATCGAACGGCCGGATTGCCGCATTGCCTATCAGCGCGTCGGCGAGGGGCCGCCGCTGGTCTTCGCGCATGGCCTGGGCGGCTGCTACCTGTCCTGGTTCCAGCAGGTGGCGTATTTCGCGCCGCGCTTCACCTGCATCAGCTTCTCGCATCGCGGCTTCTTCCCCTCGACGGCGCCGGCGGGCGGGCCGGACCCCGCTGCATATGCCGGCGACCTCGCGGCGCTGGTGGACGCGCTGCGGCTCGGCGACATCCGCCTGGTCTGCCAGTCCATGGGCGGCTGGACCGGCGTGGAATATGCGCTCTCGCGGCCGGGGCGGGTGAAGGCGCTGGTGCTGGCGGCGACCACCGGCTCGCTCGATCCGCGGCAGATGCGCGAGCCGGAGCGCGGCCGCCTCGGCGCCTGGGCGGAGAGCAGCGCCGCCGCGCGCGCCGACCTGGTCCGCCGCAACATCCTGCCGGCGACGGGCGCGGCCCTGGCGCAATCCGATCCGGCGCTGCACCTGCTCTACAGCGGGTTCGACACCCTAACGACGGGCATGGACAAGGAGGCGGTGCGGACGCGGCTGGGCGAGGTGCGCACGCGCCCGCCGGCGGCGCTGGCCGCCGCCGGCTGCCCGGTGCTGTTCATCCCCGGCGGGCGCGACATCGTCATCCCGCCCTTCGCCGCGCGCGCGATGGCCGCCGAGATCCCCGGCGCGCGCGTGGCGCCGATCCCGGCCGCCGGGCATTCCGGCTATTTCGAGCACGCGGCGGTGTTCAACGCGCTGGTGGAGGCCTTCCTCGATGAGGCCGGATAGCGGCGCCGGGCCGGTCCTCGGCCTGGATCACGTCACGCTGGTGGTCGCCGCGCTGGATGACGCGGTCGCCGCCTATGCGGCGCTGTTCGGCCAGCCCTGCGCGCGGCGGGGCAGGGATGCGGGCGTGGACTGGGCCCTCTTCGCGCTGGCCAACACGGCGCTGGTGCTGGTGGCCCCATGCGGGACGCCGGACGGGCCGGCGGCGCATGTGGCAGGCGCGCCGGCCAGGAGCATCGCCGCGCTGGCCTTCGCCACGGCGGATCCGGCCGGCGCCGCGCGGCTGCTGGACCG
>JAIEOP010000146.1 GCA_019750465.1 Acetobacteraceae bacterium
CACCGGCAGCGGCCCGCCGCCGGCATCGCGCAGCGCCGCCGCACAGCGCAGCGCGGCTTGGCGATAGGCGGTGATCAGCCGCACCCGGCCCGGCGTGCCGCCCCGATTCGGGTCGCCGAGGCGGCGCGCATGCTCGCGCCGCACCAGCGCCGCGCGTCCCTTGTTGCGCCGCGGCCCGGTGCCCGGCGGGTTCGGATCGAGCACCGGCACGGCGATCGCGCCGCGCCCCACCACCTCCACCGCGATCAGCCCGAGGCCGAGCCTGCGGCAGAGCCGATGCAGCCGCGGCGTGTAGGGCGTGATGCCGCCCCCCGCATCCGGCGCCGGCACGGCGAGATACACGCTCTCGGTCAGGGCGAAGCGGTCGACCGCCTGCAGCAGGGCGGTGAGGGAGACCGCGCGCTTCATCTCGACCACCACCATGGGCGGGTCGGTGCCATCCTCCGGCGCCGGGCCGATGGCAACGATATCGCAGCCGCGGATTTCGCCCTTGGCGACATAGCCATGCGCCTCCAGCAGCGCCTTCACGGGCGCGTAGAGGCTGGTCTCGGGCGCGGGCTGCGCGGCGCGACTCGGCTTCGGCATGGCGTGGGACCCATCCTGGCGGCTCGCGCCGAGGCGTAAAGTTTCCTGACAGCCGAGGAAGGGTCGGGCGGGAAAGGCTTTCGAATCAAAGTGCTATTTTTTGGCATCGTAATTGCTAAACTCCCTCGAGGCGCCGCAGGGCGCGACCCGGAGACCATGCCATGCGCCCGACCGCCCGTTCCCTGCTGCTCGCCACCGCCCTACTGATGGGGGCCGGCGCGGCGCAGGCGGCCATCGTGTTCCAGGACAGTTTCAACGCCGAGAACGGCGGCGCCGGCGCGCTGAACTACACCAGCTTCGCCAACTGGACGGTGACCGGCGGCAGCGTGGACCTGATCGGCAACGGCTTCTTCGACTTGCTGCCCGGCAACGGGCTCTACGTCGACATGAACGGCACCACCGGCCAGGGCGGCACCATCGCCAGCACCACCGTCTTCGGGCCCGGCACCTATACGGTCAGCTTCGACTTCGCCGGCTCCGCCCGCGGCCTTGACGGCATCGTCACGGTGACGCTCGGCGACCTGACGCAGACCATCACGCTGTCCAGCAGCACGCCCTTCACCACGCAGACCTTCGCCGCCAATGTCAGCAACGCCGGCACGCTGAACCTCACCTTCGCCAGCGGCATCCCGGGCGGCGATTTCGGCGGCCTGCTGGACAACGTGGTGGTGCGCACGCCGGAGGTGGGCGTGCCGGAGCCGGCCTCGGCGCTGCTGCTCGGCGCCGGGCTGCTCGGCCTGGGGCTGCTGCGCCGCCGCCGCGCGGCCTGACCGGCGACAGTCCAAGGGGCCGCTCAGGCCCCCTTCACGCCCCCCGCCGTCAGGCCAGCGACGATCTGCCGCTGCGCCAGCAGGGTCAGCAGCAGAACCGGAAGCGTCACCAGCAGCGCCGCGGCGGACAGCGGACCCCAGGAGATCTGCTCGAAGGTGAGCATGTTGTTCACCGCCACCGGCAGGGTGCGCGTCTCCCGCCCCGCCAGCACCATGGCGAAGACGAAGTTGTTCCAGGAGAAGATGAAGGCGAGGATGGTCGCCACCGTGATCCCCGGGCGGGCCAGCGGCAGCGCCACGTGGCGGAAGGCCTGCCAGATCGTCGCGCCATCGACCAGCGCCGCCTCCTCCAGCTCGCCTGGCAGGCCCTCGAAGAAGGAGATCATCACCCAGACCACGATGGGCACGGTGATCACCAGGTGGGAGATGACGATGGGCACCAGCGTCCCCGTCAGCTCCAGCCACTGGAACAGCAGGAAGAGCGGGATGAGGTAGGAAAGGCCCGGCGTGATGCGGGCGATCAGGATCAGCGCCGCGGCGCGCACGGCGCGCATCTTCGCGATGCCGTACCCCGCCGGCACGCCGATCAGCAGTGCCAGCCCGGTGGCCGAGAAGGACACCACCACGCTGTTCCAGGCATAGAGCAGGAAGTCGTTGCGGGCGAAGACCTCGCGGTAGTTCGCCAGGGTCGGCGGGTCCGGGACGAACACCGGCGGCCAGGCGGTGTTGTCGAGCTCCGTCTTCAGCGAGAGCGAGAGCATCCAGAGGAACACCAGCACCGCCGGGGAGATCAGCACGAGGACCGAGAGGCCGAAGCCGAAGTCGGCCAGGCGGCGCTTGAGGCGGTGGATGGTCATGCTCCCTCCCCCGCTGGCGGGGGGTCGGAAGCACTGCTTCCGACGGGGTGGGGGTGGCCCCCGGGGTGGAGGCGAGGATGCAGCGGCGGCCGCACCCCCGCCCCGGCCCTCCCCCGCAATGCGGAGGAGGGAGCAGAGCGCAGCATCCTCACGTCAGCCGCACCCTCTCGCGCGTCCACAGCAGCAGCGCCGCCAGGGCCAGGATGATGGCGAAGAACACCACCACGACGGCGCTGGCGTAGCCCACGTTGTAGAAGGCGAAAGCCTGCAGATAGAGGAAGATGTTGATCGTCTCGCTGGCCTGGCCCGGCCCGCCCTGGGTGATGACGTAGATGGTGTCGAACGCCTTCAGCGCGTCGATGGTGCGGATGATCAGCGCCACCACGATGAAGGGCATCAGCAGCGGCAGGGTGATGTGGCGGAAGGCCTGCCAGGC
>JAIEOP010000440.1 GCA_019750465.1 Acetobacteraceae bacterium
GAGCACGCGGCCGGACCAGCCGCGGCGGCGGGCGAAGGTCTCGATGGCGACGCCGGCGACGGCGGGGGGCGCGTCGGCGGGACCGGGACAGAGGTGACGCACGCGCCAGCCCGCCGCGGCCAGCGCCGCGCCCTCCTTGCGCACCACGCGCACGTCGTCGGGCGGGTGCGCGGCGGAGAGCATGAGGACGAGCGGCGCCGTCATGGGAGGTGCTCCGCAAGGTGGGCCACCATCCGCCCCCCCGCGCGCCCGTCCCAGAGCGGGATCGGCCGCGCGCGGGGCCAGTCGCCGGCCAGCACCTGCGCCACGGCTGCGGGCAGGTCGCGGGCGGCGACGAGGCGGCTCGATCCGGCCTCCAGCGTGACCGGGCGCTCGGTGGCGGGGCGCAGCGTGAGGCAGGGCAGGTCGAGCGCCGTCGCCTCCTCCTGCACCCCGCCGCTGTCGGAGGCGACGAGGCGCGCGCGGGCGAGCAGGCCGAGGAAGTCCAGGTAGGGCAGCGGCGGCAGCACCTGCACGCCGGGCGGCACCGCGAGGCCGTGCTCCGCCAGGCGGATGCGGGCGCGCGGGTGCAGCGGCCAGGCGAGCGGCAGCAGGCGCGCGGCCTCGCCGACGCCGGCGAGCAGGGCGGCGAAGGCGTCGCGGTCGTCCACGTTCGCCGCGCGGTGCAGGGTGATCACGCCGTAGCCGCCGGGCATAAGGCCCGTCGGGAGCGGCCGGTCGCGCGCGGCGGAGAGGCTGCGCAGCGCGGTATCGACCATGGCGTTGCCGACGGCGCGCACCTGCGCCGCGTCATGCCCCTCCGCGCGCAGCAGCGCCGCGCTTGCTTCATCGGGCGCCCAGAGGAGCTGCGCGAGGGCATCGACGGCGCGGCGGTTGATCTCCTCCGGCATGTCGGGCTCGGACGGATTGCGCAGCCCGGCTTCCAGGTGCGCGACGGGGATGCCGAGCTTGCGGGCGGCCAGCGCCGCGGCCAGCGTGCCGTCGACGTCGCCGGCGACGACCACGAGGGCGGGGCGGCGCGCGGCCCAGGCGGCCTCGGCGGCAATCATGGTGCGGCCGGTCAGCTCGGCATGCGTGCCGCCGGAGACCTCCAACGCGATCGCCGGCGGCGGCAGGCCGAGATCCGCCAGGTGCGTGCCGAACATCGCGGCGTCGTGGTGCTGGCCGGTGTGCAGCAGCACGGGGCGCAGCGGGAAGCCGGCGGGGATGGCGTGCCACAGCGCGGCGAGCTTCGGCAGGTTCGGCCGGGCGGCCGCGACGAGGTGGAGCTCGGCGCCCGGCATCACGCGGCGAAGGGGCGGGGGCGGCGAAGCGGCATCGACCTCGGCCTACCACGCAGCGCAGCCCGGCCGCCAGTACAATATCGCAACAACCTGGTCGTCCTACCCCTCGAACCCCACGAAGCGCGCGAATTCCCCCACCCCCTCGCGCCGCGCCTTCACGCCGTTGGCCGCGAACTCCTCGTCCGGCCAGCCCATGGCGACGCAGGTCATGATCACCTCCTCCGCCGGGATGCGCGCCACCTCCCGCACGATGTCGCTCCGCATGATGCCCTGGCCGTTGATCACGGTCCCCAGCCCGCGGTCCCAGGCCGCCAGCACGATGCCGTAGAACAGCGCACCCAGGTCGAAGTGGCACACCGCGCCGCCATCCAGCGCGCGGTCACAGGTCAGCACGAGGGAGACGGGGGCGTCGAACTGGCGGAAGCCCCGCAGCACCCAGTCCTGGCGCCGCGCCGCGTCCTCGCGGGCGATGCCCATGGCGGTGAAGAGATCCTTGGCGATGCCCACCTGGCGCTCGCGGCCGACGGGCACGCGGCGATCGCCGGCATGGTGGCGGAGGTGCAGCAGCGCTTCCCGAGCCACGAATTCCGCCGCACCGGCCCGATCGACGCGCACCACGACCGGCTGCGCTTCGGCTGGGAATTGGCGCCGGTGGCCGGCGGTGCGCCGGCGGTGCGCGGCGTGGACTTCGCCGTGGTGGCGCCGGACGGGCGGCTGGCCAGCGTCACCGGCTTCTTCGACGCGCCGACGTGATCCGGCGCGGCGCGGCAGCGGCGTGCCGGGCCTGGCCCCTTCCGCCGCGCCGCGCCGTCGCCTATCGCCCCGGCGCGGCCGAGGGGGGCGCGAGGCGGGCATGCGCATCCTGCTCTGGTACTGGGGGCGGCGCGGCGCGGGCGGGCAGATGACGCTGGCCCTGGCCGAGGCGCTGGCGCGGCGGCCCGAAGTGGCGGTGGCGCTCTCGCTCTCCGCCCAGGCCGAACTGGTGGAGGCGACCGCGGTGCTCGGCCTGCCGACGGAGCGGGTGCCCACCTATGCCGGCGCCGTGGGCTTCGTGCTGGGGACCCTGCGCGTGCCGCTGCTGCGGCGGCGGCTGATCCGCCAGGCGCGGGGGTTCCGGGCCGATGTGGTGGTCTCCGTCATGACGCATCTCTGGACGCCGCTGGTGGCGCCGGGGCTGCGCCGCGCCGGCATCCCCTTCGTGCCGATCGTGCACGACGCGGCGCCACATGCGGGCGACCCCGGGCTGTTCTGGGACTGGCGCCTGGAGCGGGAGCTGGATGCGGCGGCGGGGGCGATCGCGCTGTCGGGCTCGGTCGCGGCGGCGCTGCGCGCGCGCCGGGCGGGCCTGCCGATCGGGCGGCTGCCGCTGGGGG
>JAIEOP010000293.1 GCA_019750465.1 Acetobacteraceae bacterium
GTGGACAATGGCGGGCTGGTCCGGGTGATGGGCTGGTACGACAACGAGTGGGGCTTCTCCAACCGGATGAGCGACACGATGGCGCTGTTCGGGAGGATGTAGAGGAACGCCGCGGGCGCAGGGGCGAGGCTCCCTCCCCCCGCTGGCGGGGGAGGGCTGGGGTGGGGGCCCCACGGCCCATCGTCCTGTCCGAGCCACCACCCCCACCCGACCCTCCCCCGCCCGCGGGGGAGGGCTTTTCGTCCCCACCGGGAGCCACACCCATGCCCCGCTTCCGCACGCTCGACGACCTCGACCCCGCCGGCCGCCGCGTGCTGCTGCGTGCCGACCTGAACGTGCCGCTGCGCGACGGGCGCATCACCGACCGCACCCGCATCGAGCGGCTGACGCCGACCATCCGCGAACTGGCGGACAAGGGTGCGCGGGTGATCATCTGCAGCCATTTCGACCGGCCCGAGGGCCGGCGCGTGCCGGAGATGTCGCTCAAGCCCCTGCAGGACGCGCTGGCCGAGGCGCTCGGCCGCCCCGTCGCCTGGGCGGATGACTGCGTCGGCCCCGCCGCCGAGGCGGCCGCCGCCGCGCTGCGGGACGGCGACGTGCTGCTGCTGGAGAACACCCGCTTCCATCCCGGCGAGGAGGCGAACGACCCCGCCCTGGCGCAGGGCCTGGCGCGGCTGGCGGACCTCTTCGTCAACGACGCCTTCTCCGCGGCGCATCGCGCGCATGCCAGCACCGAGGGCGTCGCCCACCTGCTGCCGAGCCATGCGGGCCGGCTGATGCAGGCCGAGCTGGAGGCGCTGGACGCGGCGCTCGGCAAGCCCTCGCGCCCCGTCGTTGCCATCGTCGGCGGCGCCAAGGTCAGCACGAAGCTGGATCTGCTGGGCAACCTCTCCTCCAGGGTGGAGGTGCTGGTGATCGGCGGCGCCATGGCGAACACCTTCCTCGCGGCCGAGGGCCATGCGCTCGGCAGGTCGCTGCAGGAAGCGGAGATGCACGACACGGCGCGGGCGATCCTGGCGCAGGCGAAGGCATCGCGCTGCGAGATCCTGCTGCCCGCCGACCTTGTCGTCGCGGCGAGCCTCGCGCCGGGCGTCGCCACCCGCACCGTCACCATCGAGGCCGGGGTGCCGGAGGGCATGATGGCGCTGGACGTCGGCCCCGAAACCGTCGCCGCCGTCGAGGGGCGGCTGCGCGGGGCCGGCACGCTGGTCTGGAACGGCCCCCTCGGCGCCTTCGAGACGCCGCCGTTCGACGCGGCGACGCTGGCGATCGCCGAATCGGTGGCGGGGCTGACGCAGTCGGCCGGGTTGAAATCGATCGCCGGCGGCGGCGACACGATCTCGGCGCTGCGCCATGCGGGGGTGCTGGACCGCATGACCTATGTGTCCACGGCCGGTGGCGCCTTCCTGGAATGGCTGGAGGGCAAGACCCTGCCCGGGGTGGCGGCGCTGGCGCGCGATTAACCCCTTGGCCATGATCGCCCCGGCAGCGACCAAACATGACTGGAGGGTTAACCGCTTCTTCCCGCATCATGCGGCATGCGCACCGTTTCCACGATCCGCCGCCACCCCCGCGATGCAGCCTTTACCGCGGATTTACGTCTCCGTGGCATGGTGCTGCGCATGATCACCCTGAACTCGCTCAGCGCCTTCGCGCAGGAGATCAGCCGGCGGCCGGCGGCCGAGGCGATCGGCGGCGTCACCCCGGCTGCCGCGCCGGCCGGCCGCGCCACCTCGCCCTCCTCCGGCGCGGAGCTTTCGCCGCCGCAGCGGCCGCTGGAGGTGGCGCCAACCGGCCCTGCCCCCGGGCGCCCGATGCCGCGCGGCTCCCTGCTCGACCTGCGGGTCTGACGAAAGCGCTCCACGACGGTTGCGCCGCGGATGTGGCCGCCCTGCGGGGGTGCATCCGCAATTCCGCGTCACCCCAGCGCTGCCCCTTGCGACACACCGGTGCCATGCGCATCGTGAATGCATGCCCGATTTCATCCGTCGCATCCCGGATGGTGACGACCGCGAGCGCCTGACCTGCCGCGATTGCGGCTTCGTCGCCTACGAGAACCCGAAGATCATCGTCGGCAGCGTCGTCGCCGTGGACGGGCGGGTGCTGCTCTGCCGCCGCGCCATCGAGCCGCGCCGCGGCTACTGGACGCTGCCCGCGGGCTACATGGAGCTGCACGAGACCATCGAGGAAGGCGCCCGCCGCGAGGCCTGGGAGGAAGCCCGGGCCCGCATCGCCCTGGAAGGGGTCCTCGCGGTGTTCTCCATCGCCCGGATCGGCCAGGTGCAGGTCATCTTCCGCGCTGGACTCGCCGAGCCGGGCTTCACCGCCGGTCCCGAGAGCCTGGAGGTCGGCCTCTTCGTCTGGGAGGACATCCCATGGTCCGAAATCGCCTTTCCCTCCGTGCACTGGGCGCTGAGGGCCTGGCGGACGGGTGCGGCCGCACCGCTCGGCGCGCCGGCGATGAATCCGCCGGAGGATGCGCGGGGCATCCACCCCTTGGTGCGGGAGGGCGGACTGTGACGGCCCCGGACGATGCGCCCCGGCAGACGGAGCCGGGCCGTCGCCGCCTGCTGCTGTTCGCCGCAACGGCGCTGCTCGGCGGCGCCTGGCCGGGCGCTGGCACCGCCCAGGAAACACCGGCACCCGCAGCGGATGCGCCCGCCGCGCCGCCGCC
>JAIEOP010000160.1 GCA_019750465.1 Acetobacteraceae bacterium
CGGTCGGCCAGGCCCGCCACCACGCCCGCCAAGCCGCCCCGCCGCCGGCGCAAGGGTGGCGAGCCGCCACCGCTGCCCAGCCGCGAGGAGCTGCGGCGCTTCATCGCCAGCGCGCCGGGCCGCGTCGGCAAGACCGGGATCGCCCGGCATTTCGGCCTCTCGACCGACCAGCGCCCCGCGCTGCGCGAACTGCTGGGCAGCCTGAAGGCCGAGGGCGCAGCCGCCCCGGCTGGACGCCGAGGCGTCTCCGCCCCGACGCGCCAGGCGGTCCTTGGACAGGAACCGGCGCGCCACGCCGGGGGGTCCGACCGCCTGCCCGAGATGACCGTGGTCGAGGTCACCGGCATCGACGCCGATGGCGACCCGATCGCGCGCCCCGTCGGCTGGCGCGGCACCGGTGGGGCGCCGCCGCCGGTGATCTTCCTGCAGCCCGAGGCGCGCGGCCAGGCGGCGCTTGCGCCCGGCCAGAAGGTGCTGGCCCGGCTCCGCCCCGTCGGCCCCGGCAAGTACGAGGGCCGCACCGTCAAGCGGATCGAAGCCGCCCCCGGCGCCGGCGCGGCGAAGATCCTCGGCGTCTTCGAAGAGGGTCGCATCATCCCGACCGACCGCCGCTCGCGCGCCGAATGGGCGGTGCCGCCCGGCGAGACCGGCGGCGCCGAACCGGGCGAGATCGTGCTGGCGGAGCCCCTGCCCTCGCACCGCCATTTCGGCCCGCGCCCTGCCCGCATCGTCGAACGGCTCGGCGTGATGGGCGAGCCGCGCTCGGTCTCCCTCATCTGCATCCACGCCCATGGCATCCCCGACGTCTTCCCCGCCGAGGCGCTGCGCGAGGCGGAGCGGGCCCGCGCCGTCACCGCCCGCGGCCGCGAGGACCTGCGCGCCGTCCCGCTGGTGACGATCGACGGCGAGGATGCGCGCGATTTCGACGATGCGGTCTGGGCCGAACCCGACGGGGACGGCTGGCGGGTGCTCGTCGCCATCGCCGACGTCGCCCACTACGTCCGGCCGAACGGCGCCCTGGACCGGGAGGCCTGGGCGCGCGGCAACAGCGTCTATTTCCCCGACCGCGTCGTGCCGATGCTGCCCGAGGCGCTGTCGAACGGCTGGTGCAGCCTGCGCCCGGCCGAGAACCGCGGCTGCCTGTTCGTCGAGATGCGCTTCGACGCGGCCGGCACGAAGACCGGCCACCGCTTCGGCCGCGGCATCATGCGCAGCGCCGCGCGACTCACCTACGAGGGGGTGCAGGCGGCGCAGGATGCGGGCACCGACCCGGAGGGCCTGGCGCCGGGCCACGTCGCGCGCCTGTATGGCGCCTTCCGCGCCCTGCTGGCGGCGCGGGAGCGGCGCGGCACGCTCGACCTCGACCTGCCGGAGCGGCGGGTGCTGCTGGACGCCAGGGGCAACGTCACGGCGGTGGTGCCGCGCCCGCGCCTCGATGCCCACCGGCTGATCGAGGAGTTCATGGTCGCCGCCAATGTCTGCGCGGCGGAGGAGCTGGAGCGGCTGCGGCAACCCTGCATGTACCGCATCCATGACCGGCCCTCGGACGAGAAGCTGCTGACCCTGTCGGACTTCCTGCACACGCTCGGGATTGCGCTGCCCGCCTCCGACCGCATCCACCCGCGCAATTTCAGCCATGTGCTGGACCTGGCGCGCGGCCGGCCGGAGGAGCGGCTGGTGCACGAGACGGTGCTGCGCAGCCAGTCCCAGGCCGCCTACAGCCCCGACAACATCGGCCATTTCGGCCTTGCCCTGGCGCGCTACGCCCACTTCACCAGCCCGATCCGCCGCTATGCCGACCTGCTGGTGCACCGGGCGCTCATCCGCGGCCTGAAGCTCGGCACCGGCGCGCTGGAGGAGGTGGAGGCGGCGCGCTTCCCCGACAGCGCCGAGCACATCACCGCGACCGAACGCCGCGCCGCGCAGGCCGAACGCGACGCGGTGGACCGCTACCTCGCGGCTTTCATGGCGCAGCGCGTCGGCGAGGTGTTCGACGCGCGAATCAGTGGGGTGACACGCTTCGGCCTGTTCGTCACCGTGGCGGAGAACGGCGCGAGCGGAATCGTCCCGCTTGCCTCGCTCCCGGACGACAGATGGATCGAGGATCAGGGCACGCATTCGCTGCTTGGCCAGCGGACGGGGGTGCGCTTTGCGCTGGGCCAAGCGGTGGAAGCGCGGCTGGCGCAGGCCACGCCGCGCACCGGGGGCATGGTGTTCCACCTGATGACCGGCCCCGGCGAGCGGCGGCTGGCGTCGGGCCGCCCCGCCCCGCCCCGCCCGGGCGCCGCGCCGAGGGGTGGCCACGGCAAGGCTGGCAAGGGAAAGGGCAGCAAGCGCCGCTGACCGCACGGATCCTCCGCGTCGCCGGCCTGCTGCTGCTGCTCCTGGCGCCCTCGCCGCGGCCGGCGGCGGCGGCCGAGCCCGGCTTTCCGCGCGACCTCGTGCAGGCCGTCCTCGCCACCGCCTTAGAGGTGATCCTCGACCGCCACCTGGAGGCCGAGGCGCCGGGCCAGCTCGGCCTCTGGATGCTGCGCGGCCTCGAGGTGATCGAGCCGACGCTGCGGCCGGAACTGCGCGCCGGCACGCTGCTGCTCTCGGACGCCCATCGCCTGCTCGGCGCGCGGCCGATTCCGCAGCCGCCGCCCGGCGGGCCCGCCGCGGTGGCCGCGGCCGGACCGCTCGC
>JAIEOP010000150.1 GCA_019750465.1 Acetobacteraceae bacterium
CCGCCGCGATGCCGCCGAGGAAGCCGCGCACGAAGCCCGGCGTGCCGGGCCCCGGGCCGCCGCGGCCGAAGGGGTTCAGCGACGCCATGGTGTCGCAGCCGCCGAGCCAGAGCGCCGCGGCGCCCAGCAGCAGCGCGCGCCAGCGCCCGCGGCGCGATCCAGGGCAAAGCGATTCCATCCGGCCTCTCCTGGCTTCCCCCTGGCTTCCCCCGGGGCGCGGCGCCCAGTGCCTGATGCGCGCGGCGCGGAGGGCCACCCGGATCCTGCCCGCGTGAGCGCGGGCCATAAACGGCTTCGCCCCCCCCGGCAACCAGCGCCCAGGCGATCGGTGCCCGGCGCTTGCCGGTTGCGCCGGGCCGCGCCGCGGGCGTAGGGGGAGGGGCGGCGGCGCGCCCCGGCGCGTGCGATCCCGCGCAAGGAGCGGCCGATGCGTATCCCTGTCCTGGCCGCCCTGGCCCTGCTCGCCGGACCGGCACTGGCACAGCCTGCCGCCACCCCTGCCGCGGAGGGCGCGCTCACCCCGGCCCAGCGCGGGGAGGTGATCGGCATCCTGCGCGAGGCCCTGCGCAGCGACCCCTCCATCCTCGGCGAGGCGCTGCGCGCCAATCCGCTGGTCCTGCGCGACGCCTTCGAGGCGCTGCGCGAGGCCGAGACGCGCGACCGCGACGGCGCCGCCCGCGCCGCCATCGCCCAGCACAACGATGCGCTGTTCCGCGACCCTGCCGACCCGGTGCGCGGCAACCCCGGCGCCCCCATCACCCTCGTCGAGTTCTTCGACGTGCGCTGCCCCTACTGCAAGCAGCTGCACCTGGCGATGGGCGACCTGGTGCGGCGCAACCCCGACGTGCGCGTGGTGCTGAAGGACCTGCCGGTGCTGGGGCCGAACAGCGTGCTCGCGGCGCGCGCGCTGCTCGCGGCGCAGCGCCAGGGCAAGTACGAGGCGCTGCATGGCCTGCTGCTGCGGCTGCGCGAGGACCCGACCGAGCCGGTGATCCGCCGCGAGGCGGAGAAGGCCGGCCTCGACTGGCCGCGGCTGCGCCGCGAGATGGACGACCCCGGCATCGCCGCGCGCATCGCCGCCAACCGCCGCCTGGCCGAGGCGCTGCGGCTGGAAGGCACGCCGGCCGTGGTGGTGGGCGAGACGCTGATCCCCGGCGCCGTCGACCTTGCGACCCTGGAGCGGCTGGTCGGCGAGCAGCGCGAACGGGCGCGCCGCGGCGGGTGAGCGGCCGGGCCGCCTGGCACCGGACGCCCGCAAGCTGCGAAGGCGCACATCCTCGCCGCTCCGGCAGCGCGCGGCCCTGAGCGGCGCTTCGGCGGGCCGTCGCGGTTGGGGCAGCCTCGGAATGGTCGCATCGGGGCCGGGCGGCGCGCCGAATCGCCCGTTCACGCATCCGGCACGCTGCTCCGATGCATACCGCCGGTGGCCCATAGCCGCCGCACGTCCCACATGGACCACCCATGACGCCATCTGACGCCGCCCCGCCACGACCTCGCCGCCGCTGGTTGCGCCCGGTGCTGATCGCGCTGGCCGTGCTGGTGCTGCTGCCGGCCGCCGGCCTCGCGGCGTTCCTGCTCACCTTCGACCCCGATGCGCAGAAGCCGCGCATCGAGGCGGCGGTGCGCGCCGCCACCGGCCGCGACCTCACCATCGCCGGGCCGATCGGCGTGAAGCCCGCGCTGCGCCCGACCATCACCCTGCGGGACGTGGCGCTGGCCAATCCACCGGGCTTCTCGCGCCCCGCCCTGCTCACCCTGCGCCATGCCGAGGTGCGGCTTGCCGTGCTGCCGCTGCTGTTCCGCCGCGTGGAGCTCGACAGGGTCACGCTGGATGGCGCCGACCTGCTGCTGGAGCGGGACGCGGCGGGTCGGCCGAACTGGGTGTTCGAGCGGCCGCAGGCATCCGCCCCCACGGCGCAGCCGGCGCCTCGGCCCACCGGGCCCGCCGCCCGGCCGCCGGAGATCGTCTTCGACGAGGTGCTGCTGACCGGGTCGCGGATCGGCTGGAAGGCCGGACCGGCGGCGGCGCGCGAGCTTGCGGTCACCCGGCTGGCGCTGGCGCCGCGTGGCGCCGACCGCGTTCTGCGCGTCGAAGGGGCCGTCGTGCTGGACGGGCTGCCCCTGACCCTGGAGGGCGAGTCCGGCCCGGCCGCCGCCCTGCTCGCCGGTGACCCGGCGCCCTGGCCGCTGCGCCTCGCCCTGGCCGGCGAGGCCGGGCTCGCCCTTGGCATCGAGGGCAGCCTGACGCCGCCCACCGGCTACCGCCTGGCGGTCACCGCGCGGGTCCCTGAGCTGGCGCGCCTCGCGCCGCTGCTGCCGGATGCGCCGCTGCCGCCGCTGCGCGGCGTGGAGGCGGCGGCGGTGCTGACCGGGCGGGAAGGCGGCCCGCCGGCGGTGAGCGGGCTGCGCCTCGTCCTGGGCGAGAGCCCGTTGAACGCGGTGCTGTCGGGGCTGGTGCTCGACAGGGCGGTGCTCACGCTGGCGGCTGCCGATCAGCCCCTGGGCCTGGAGATCGCGGCGCGCATCGGCGCGCTGCCGGTGACGCTGGCGGGCACGCTTGGCGCGCCTCTGGCGCTGCTCGGGCCGGGGGGGCCTCCCTGGCCGGTGGAGCTGCAGGCAACGGCCGGGGCGGCACGGCTCGCGCTGGCCGGGACGGTGGCCGATCCGCGCGCCGGCACCGGCATCGACCTGGGGCTGACC
>JAIEOP010000023.1 GCA_019750465.1 Acetobacteraceae bacterium
GCTCGGCGCGTGGGCGATGCGGCACCTGCCCGGCGCCTGCGTGCGCGGCGCCGCGGCGCTGCCGCAGGCCGCACGGGCCATCGCGCGGCGCACACGGATGCCGCCGGAGGATCAGTCGATGGAGAGCTTCAGCCGCTCCACCATCATCTTCTCGTACACCACCCGCTCCCGCACGAACGCGACGTAGTCCGCCGGGCCGAGATACTGGTGACGATGGGCTGGCCGAAATCCTTGCCCGCCACCTCGAACATCTGGCGGTGGATGGCATCGAGCGGCCCGCCCGGTGGCCAGGGGATCAGGCAGCGGATGGTGCGGCTGGGATAGCGGCCCTGCGCCAGCGACGGCCGCACAAGGGCGATGGCGGCCAGCGCGGGGCCGGCACGCCGGGTGAGACACCCTGTGTCCACCCTTGATCGGTCAGGCGGCGATTTTTCGTGCGGCGTGATGCTGTGCGGGATCGTAGCGGCGGCGGTCCTGCCAAGCCCGCCAGGGCACGCGGACCCAGGCGCGGGCGAGGATGCGGACCGCGTGGGGATGCTTGCATCCGCGGTCGCGGGCGCTGCGGTAGATGCTGGCGGCCCATGCGGAGGCGTGGCGGGAGTTGTCCGCGAAGCAGGTGATGGCGGCGCGGAGGTGCTTGTCGCAGGCCCATCGGAAGACGACGCCGCGGGACTTTCCGGAAGCATGGGTGACGGGGCAGACGCCGGCCTCGGCGGCGAGCTGGTCCTCGGTCGGGAAGCGCTCTCGGACGTCGCCGAGCTCGGCGAGGATCCCTGCTGCGCAGACGCGGCCTGCGCGCGGGAAGGACATGACGATCTGGCCGTCGGGCAGTTCGGCGACGGCATGCTCGATGCGGGCGGAGAGGCGGGCGGAGAGGCGGGCGATTTCGGCGCCGAGGGGCTCGAGGAGGGCGGCGCTGTCGGGGGTCGGATAGCGGCGGAGGAAGGCGAGCGCGATCGGGCTGCTGATGTCGGCGAAGATCGCCGCGGCGCCGGACCAGAAGCCGTCGAGCAGGGCACGGAGCTGGTTGGCCAGCACCAGGCGCTGGCGCACCAGGTCGTCGCGGCCGCGGACCAGGGCGCGGAGCGCCTTGATCTCGTTCGAGACCGGCTTGAGCGGGCGGAAGCGGTGCCCGTCGGTGCGCAGGATGTCGGCGAGCCGGAAGGCGTCGCCCGGATCGGACTTGCCGCCGGCGGCGCGGTAGCGAGGCCGGCAGGCCTTGACGACATTCGGATGGATCGGGACGACCGGGTGGCCGGTGTCGAGGAGGGCATCGACGATCAGCCCCGACGGACGCTCTATGGCAACGGGCAGTTCGGCAGGCGCGGCGATCCTGCGAAGGCGGGCGAACAGGTCGGCGAGGCCCGCGGCGTCGTGCGACTCCGCGAAGCGGGCGACGATCGCGCCGGCGGCGTCGATGACGCAGATGGCATGGCTCTCGCCACCCCAGTCGAGACCGACATGGAAAGGCATGGGCTGACCTCCTCCGGTTGCGGCAGGCTCGCCCGGGCTGGGAGATCGTGCGGAACCCTCACTGACAGGCGCTCCGGCTGGCCGGCCCTGGCGCATCACCCTGTGGTCCGTCGCGGTCTCCCGGCACCTGCCGCGCAGCTGGTCTCACCCGGGCCGTCCAGCGGCAAGGGAGCGGGGCTGTCACGGCAGGCGCTCGGGCTGTCGGACACTACGCCGCTACGCGGCTCCGCGCCCGACAGCCCGAAGGTGCACCAGTGAGGCGGAAAGCGGTCATGGATGTGTCTCTCCCAATCTTCCTGCAGTGCTCGGTGTTCGCAAGCTCTCAGTCGATCCGCAGCTTCAGCCGTTCCGCCATCTCCCGCTCGAACACCGCGCGCTCCGCCACCCATGCGCGGTAGTCGGCGGTGTCGCGGTACTCCAGCGGCATGTCGAAATTGCCGCGCACGCGTTCGTTCTCGGGCGTGAACAGCGCGGCCTTCAGCGCATCGTGCAGCACCCGCACCACGCCCGGGTCCATGCCCTTGGGGCCGGACAGGCCATAGGGCGAGGTCGCCACCACGTCATGCCCGGTCTCGCGCAGCGTCGGCACCTCCGGGTAGCGCTTCGAGCGTTCCGCGCTCCAGACGCAGAGCAGGCGCAACTGCCCGCCATCCACCAGCGGCGCCCAGGCGGAGGCGTCGGCGGTGCTCATCACCTCCCCGTTCACCACGGCCACGGCGGCCTCGTTGGCGGCGCGGTAGGGCACGTGCAGCAGCTCCACGCCCTCCGCCGCCGCGAGGCTCTCCATGGTGTTGTGCGGCGTCGTGGCGATGCCGGAGGTGGTGTAGGTCAGCCGCCCCGGGTTCCTGCGCGCGAAGTCCCAGTAGTCGCGCATGGTGCGGATCGGGCTGTCCGCCTTCACCACGATGCCCATCAGCCAGCCGCACAGGCCGATGATGTGGGTGAAGTCCGCGTTGATGTCCCAGGGCGGCGTGCGCACGATCGCCGGACGGCGGATGATCGAGAGATGCATCTGCAGGATGCCCGAGCCATCGGGGCGCACCTGTC
This sequence comes from Acetobacteraceae bacterium, assembly GCA_019750465.1. Taxonomy (GTDB): domain Bacteria; phylum Pseudomonadota; class Alphaproteobacteria; order Acetobacterales; family Acetobacteraceae; genus JAIEOP01. The sequence continues at coordinate 2,521 of JAIEOP010000023.1, forward strand.
CCTGCGCGAAGGGCAGCGCCGCCGCGGTGCCGGAAGCGCCCGAGCGGTTCTCCACCACCACGGTCTGGCCGAGCTGGCGCCCGGCGATCTCCGCGAGCGAGCGGAGTTGCGCGTCGGCCGAGCCGCCGGGCGGCCAGGGCACCACCAGCCGGATCGGCCGGTCCGGCGCCCCGGCGCCGCCCGGCCGGCCGGCCCCCTGGGCG
>JAIEOP010000358.1 GCA_019750465.1 Acetobacteraceae bacterium
ATGGTGCGGATGATCAGCGCCACCACGATGAAGGGCATCAGCAGCGGCAGGGTGATGTGGCGGAAGGCCTGCCAGGCGGTGGCGCCGTCGATCTTCGCCGCCTCGTAGGGATCGACGGGCAGGGAGGCGAGCCCGCCCAGCAGCAGCAGCATCACCAGCGGCGTCCAGTGCCAGACCTCCACCATCACCAGGGTCGGGATCACGCTGTCCGCGGCATAGACCCACATGGAGGGTGGCAGCCCGACCTGCGCCAGCAGCCAGTTCAGCACGCCGAGCTGGGGATGGAACATCATCGTCCAGACCAGCGCGACGGCGACCGGGGTCGCCATCATCGGCAGGATGAAGACCGTGCGCGCCAGGCCGCGCAGGGGGAATTTGCGATGGAAGGCGAGCGCGGCGGCGATGCCGAGCAGCATCGGCAGCACCACGGCAAGCGCGGTGTAGAACAGCGTCCGCGCCACCGCCCAGCCGAAGCGTGCGTCGCCGAACAGCGTCACGTAATTCCCGAAGCCGATGAAGCGCCGCTCCCGCCCCAGGTGCCAGTCGAAGGCGGAGACATAGAGGGTGAAGGCCCAGGGGAAGACGATGACGGCGACCACCACCACCGCCGCCGGCACCACGAACCAGGCGTAGCGCCGCGCGTAATTGCGCCGGCGCGCGGCCAGGCCGTCGTCCAGCGTCGGGGCGTCGCGCGGCATCAGCGCTGCCGCCCGCCGTGCCGGCTCAGCTCTCCCGCTCGCTCTGTTCGAGGATGGGCTTGAACTCCGCCGTGGCGCGGCGCAGCTCGGTGGCCACATCGGCGCCGCTGATGGTGTTGGTCAGGGCCGTGCCGATCACGTCGCGGAACTGGGTGACCGGCACGATCTCCGGGAGGCCGGCCCGGGCGATCTTCGCGCTGGCCTCCAGGGTCTGGAAGAACTCGCGCGGGAAATGGCTGCCCGAGATCGCCTGCTCGTTGCTGAAGGGTGAGGAACGCGCGGGGACGCCGGCGCCGCTGGCCAGGAACTTCAGCTGGTTTCCCTTCGACAGCGCCCACTGGATCCAGAGCCAGGCCGGCCCCTTCTTGCGCGACGCCTCCGGAATGCCGTAGCCGGCGCCGAACAGCGCGCAGTGATGGTTGGCGCCCGGACCCTTCGGCACCAGCGCGTAGCCCACCTTGCCGGCGACGCGGGAGCGATTGCGGTCCTCCAGCGGCGCGGCGAAGCCGATGCCGTCCACCCACATCGCGGCGCGGCCCTGCATGAAGGTGGTCTGGCACTCGTTCCAGTTGAAGCCGATGGAGCCCGGCGGCGAGACCTCGCGCAGGAATTTCTTGTAGGTCTCGCCAGCCCAGATCGCATCCGGCGTGTCGGTGATGAGCTGGCGGTTGGCGTCGATCATGTCGCGCTGCCTGGTGCCCAGCAGGTAGCTGGACCACAGCACGACGTTGGCATTCTTGAGGCCGCGCCCGACATGGCCGAACACCTGCTTCGAAGGGTCGGCCAGGCGCTTCGCCGCCTCGAACATCTCGTCCCAGGTGGTGGGGACGGCGATGTTGCGCGCGGCGAAAAGCTCCCGGTTGTAGTAGATGATGAAGTAGTCGGCGAAGGCCGGCAGGCTGTCCATGCGGCCATCCGCCTGGGTCGCGTACTGCACCATGCCGGCACCGAAATCGGCGAAGTCGAAATCCGGTGCGGTCAGCGTCGCGTCGGCGATCAGCGCCTTGATGTCCGTGTTCCAGCGGGCCTTTCCGACCTGGCGCTTGTTCACGTGCAGGCTGAGCTCGGCGACGTCGAAGGAGGGCCGGCCGGAGGCGTATTCGACGATGATCTTCTGCCGGTGCTGCTGTTCCGGCACCACCTCGATGCCGCAGCGGATGCCGGTGAGCTCCTCGAATTCGCGGTTCGCCTGCTGCAGCAGCGTGCCGCGCGGCGAGAGCTGGATGGTGACCTCGATGCGCTCGCCGCGGAAGCGCTTCCAGTCGAACTGCGACTGCGCATTCGCCTGCCGCACCAGCGCCGGCGCCGCCAGCGCCGTCGCCAGGACTGCCCGCCGTGTGGTCATGTCCGTCTTCCCTTCCCGTCGGGCGGGATGGTCGGCCGAACCTGGCGGGTCCGCAAGCCCATCCGCGGCGGGGGCGCGTCAGATCCGGGCGGCGGTGAAGCTGTAGTAGCAGAGCAGGCCATAGATGTTTCCGCTCATGCGCCCGGCCTCGGCGCGGCCGGTCATGGTGGCGCCGGTGTCGCTTTCGCCGCGCATGCCGCCATCCGCGGCGATCGCCACGTTGTAGGCCGCGGCGGCGATGTCGCGCGCGCTCGGCACGTCGCGCGCCAGGCGCGGATGGCGCAGCGTGAAGGTGAAGCGCCCGCCGCGGACCTCGACGGGAATCCGCGGCTCCGGCGCACATTCCTGCGGGTCGAGTCCGGTGGCGCTGCCGGCCGGGCGCAGGATCATGGTGTAGCGCCCGTCGAAGGCGGCGGAGGACGCGGCGGCGGCGGGCGGCGGGGTGGGGTCCGGCGCCCAGGGCGCGCAGCCCGCCAGCGCGGCCAGCAGCAATCCCAATGCGGCGCCCGCCGCGCCCCCGCACCTCATCATGCCGCCATCCCCCGCCCCGATATCCCAGCGCGCCGCCACGCGGCCCCCTGGGTCAAAAGGCTAGCCGTCGTTCCGGGGTCGCGGCAACCTGGCCGCGCCGGCGGGCGCGCGTCAGGCCGCCGCGCTGCAGCCGCGCAGCCGCGCGACCCGCTCGGCCAGG
>JAIEOP010000419.1 GCA_019750465.1 Acetobacteraceae bacterium
GCCACCCTTGGACTCCAATCACACCCCGCGCCGCAACCAGCTTCTCATCAACAGAAATCCATATGCGATTCCCCTGCATGCGCGCCGCCTCGGGCTTCCGGTCCGCGCGTCGCCGTGTTAGTCACGACGCAACGTCCACCGTGTCCCGGTCGACCGGGCAACGCAGCGCAGGGGTGAGACCATGGCGACGATTGTCGGCGATTCGGGCGCCAACTCCCTGACCGGCACCTCTGCCCCCGATAGCATCTTCGGCCGCAACGGCAACGATTCCATCCGTGGCGAGCAGGGCGGAGACTTCGTGCGCGGTGGCAAGGCGAACGATCAGGTCACCGGAAACGGTGGGGACGACCAGGTTGCCGGCGGCGCCGGCGAGGACCGGGTCAGCGGCGCCCGGGGCGACGACGAGGTTCGTGGCGGCCAGGGCAGCGACACGATCCGCGGCGGCGACGGCAACGACACGCTGCGTGGCGGCGACGGCGACGACAAGATCATCGCCGGCGACGGCGACGACCAGATCTACGGCGGCAAGGGCATCGACACCGTCGTCATCCGCAATACCCAGGCCGAGAGCACCATCACCTTCGGCCAGGATGAGAACGGCCGCTATACCGAAGTCTCCGGCCCGAACGGCGTTGACCGCATCTACGGCGCCGAGTTCATCAAGTTCAGCGACGGCACCGTGCCGATCTGCTTCTATCCCGGCACGCTGATCCGCACGCCGACCGGCGAGGCCCCGGTCGAGTCGCTCGCCGCCGGCGACCTGGTGCTGACCCATGATGGCCGCACCGTCGCGGTGCGCTGGATGGGCCGCCAGACCGTCGCCACCCGCTTCGCCGATCCCGTGAAGGCCCTGCCGATCCGCATCCGGGCCGGTGCCCTGGCCGAGTCCGTCCCGAGCCGCGACCTGCTGGTCTCGCCCGCGCACGCTCTGCTGGTCGGCGGCGTCCTTGTGCAGGCCGGCGCCCTGGTGAATGGCAGCACCATCACCCGTGAGGCGACGATGCCGGAGGTCTTCACCTACTGGCATGTCGAGACGGCCGACCACAGCCTGATCATGGCCGAGGGCGCACCGGCGGAAACTTTCGTGGACAACGTGGACCGCGAGGCCTTCGACAACTGGGCCGAATACGTCGAGATCGTCGGCAACGCGGCGCCGGTGCCCGAAATGGACCTGCCGCGCGCCAAGTCGCACCGCCAGGTCCCGCAGGCGGTGCGCGAACAGATCGCCGCGCGCGCGGCCGCCCTGCTGGGCGACACCGCCGCCGCAGCCTGAGGCTTCGGCTCACGTCCATCGCCGGATGGGGCGGCCCGCATCGCGCGGGCCGCCCTTTTCGTGCCCGGCGGGCCTGGCCTATATGCGCCACCAGACATCGCGGGGCCCGGCATGGCGGCGACCTCCCTCCTGATCGGCCGCGGCGAGGGCGGTCCTTGTGAGCTGGTGCTCGCCCGCGCCAACCGCCACGGCCTGGTCGCCGGCGCCACCGGCACCGGCAAGACCGTGACCCTGCAGGCGCTGGCGGAAGGCTTCTCGCGCGCCGGCGTCCCCGTCTTTTGCGCCGACGTGAAGGGCGACCTCTCCGGCATCGGCGCCCCCGGCAAGCCGAACCCGAAGATCGAGGCCCGCGCCCGCGAGCTCGGCGTCGCCGACTACGCCTATGAGGCGGCGCCGGCGGTGTTCTGGGACGTCTTCGGCCAGCAGGGCCACCGGCTGCGCGCCACGGTCGCCGAGATGGGCCCCATCCTGCTCGCCCGCATGCTGGAGCTGAACGAGACGCAGGAGGGCGCGCTGGCCATCGCCTTCGCGCTTGCCGACGACGAGGGCCTGCTGCTGCTCGACTTCAAGGACCTGCGGGCAATCCTGAACTACGTGGGCGAGCGCGCCGCCGAGGTCGGCCAGCATTATGGCCATGTGAGCAAGGCCACGCTCGGCACCATCCAGCGCCGGCTGCTGATGCTGGAGCAGGCCGGGGCCGAGCATTTCTTCGGCGAGCCGGCGCTGGCCCTCGATGACCTGATGCTGCTCACGCCCGATGGCCGCGGCGCGGTGAACGTGCTGGCGGCCGACAGGCTGATCGCCTCGCCCCGGCTCTACGCCACCTTCCTGCTCTGGCTGCTCTCCGAGCTGTTCGAGGAGCTGCCCGAGGTGGGCGACATGGACAAGCCGAAGCTCGTCTTCTTCTTCGACGAGGCGCACCTGCTGTTCCGCGACGCGCCGCGGTCGCTGGTCGAGAAGGTGGAGACGGTGGTGCGCCTGATCCGCTCCAAGGGGGTCGGGGTCTATTTCGTCACGCAGAACCCGCTTGATCTCCCGCAGACCGTGCTGGGGCAGCTTGGCAACCGCGTGCAGCACGCGCTGCGTGCCTTCACGCCGGCCGACCAGAAGGCGGTGCGCGCCGCGGCCGAGACCTTCCGCGCCAATCCACGCCTGAAGGTGGAGCAGGTGATCACCGAGCTCGCGGTGGGGGAGGCGCTGGTCTCCTGCCTGCAGCCCGACGGCACGCCTTCCGTGGTGCAGCGCGCCCGCATCGCGCCGCCGCGCTCGCGCATCGGCCCGCTGACCGCGGCGGAGCGTGCGGCGCTGATCGAGGGCAGCCCGCTCGCCGGCCGCTATGACGAGGCGCTGGACCGGGACTCGGCCTATGAGGCGCTGGTCGGCCGCGCGGCCACGCTTGGCTCGCCCGCCCCGCACGCACCGGCCGAGGCCGCGCCGGTGCGCGGCGGCAACCCCTGGGGCACGGCGG
>JAIEOP010000515.1 GCA_019750465.1 Acetobacteraceae bacterium
CGGCGGCAGGCCACCGGGCGGCGGCGCCTGCGCGAGGCCCGGCGCCGCCGCGGACAACGCCAGCACGACCCAGCACGCGCCACGCCACGGGCGGGGCAAGAGGCGATTGCCCGACGCACCGGGTCGGGGCCGTCCCGGCCACGCCGCCATCGCCGCGTTGCCTCCCCGCAGCCGCATCAGCATGCGCCGGATCGCTCCCCTGACGCCCGTTCCCGCACCCCGCACCACTCGGCGATGAAGGCGGCGATCGCCAGCGTGGTGCGCTTCAGATGGGCAAGCTCGGTGCACTCGTCGAAGGCGTGCGCCCCCTCCCCCTTCGGCCCGTAGCAGAGGCCCGGGATGCCGAAATAGAGGCCGTAGAAGCGCGTGTCGTTCACCGCCGTGGTGATGCGGGCCGGCATCGCCTCGCCGAAGACCTGGTCGTGGACGCGCGCCAGCACCGCCTCGGCCTCGGTGCCCGGCTCCAGCACGTAGCCATCCGCCAGGAAGCCGTGCCATTCGACCTCGGGCGGGTTGTTGGCCAGGAAGTTGTCCCCCCGCGCGGCGGCGGCCACCGCCTGCTCCACGCCCCGCCTGGCCTCCGCCACGTCCGTGCCCGGCAGCAGGCCAATGCGGCAATCCACCTCGCACCAGGCCGGGGTCGAGGAAGCCCAGTCGCCGCCGCGGATGATGCCGGGATTGAACTTCAGCGGGTTCTCGATCTCGCGGTACCAGGGGTGCTCCCGGGCGGCGCGGTTGAGCTCCGCGGTGTGCGCGACCAGCGCCCCGATCAGGTGGTAGGCGGACATGATGGCGTTGCTGCCGGACTGCGCCACCGCGACATGCACCGGCACGCCGCGCACCCGGATGCGGAACCACAGCGTGCCCGTGTGCGCGCGGGTGATGGTGCCGCCGGTCGGCTCCGGGATCAGCGCGGCATCGGCGCGGTAGCCACGCAGCAGCGTCGCCAGGGCGCCGTTGCCGGTGCTCTCCTCCTCGGTGACGGTCTGGAGATGGACATCGGCCGCCGGTTCCAGCCCTGCCGCGCGGATCGCGTCCATCGCCCAGACCATGGCGGCAACGCCCGACTTCATGTCGTGCGCGCCGCGCCCGTACATCCAGCCATCCTTCACCACCGCCGCGTAGGGCGGATGGGTCCACATCTCCTGCGGCCCTTCCGGCACCACGTCGACATGCCCCTGCAGGATCAGGCTGCGTCCCGTCGGCGCCGCGGCGCGATGCGTCGCCACCACCTGCACGCTGCGCGCCGGATCGGCCTCCACCATCGGGCTCGCCTTCGGGTGGGCCGCCAGCGGCACGTCGGCCAGGGTGAAGCGGTCCACCGCGTAGCCGCGCTGCGCCAATTGCCGCGCCATCCAGTCCTGCAGCGGCGCCTCGTTGCCGCGCGTCGAGGGAAAGCGGACCAGGTCGGCGAGGAAGGCGGTCTCCGCCGCGAAACCGGCCTCGACGGCGTCGGAAAGGCGCGAGAGCAGGGCGGCATCCGGCATGGCATGTCCTTCGCGCGGCCCAGGGCGTGCCCGGGACGGCCCCGAATGAAGGGTGCCGGCTGCGGGTGGTCAAGCCGTGCCGGGGCGCGCGACGATCGGCTATGGTCGGGCGCACAACCGTGACACGACCATGCCACGCACCGAGGAGCCGCGCCGCATGAAGAAGGCCGCCGCGCCCCGGCCGCGGCCACCCGATCCCGGGCCGGACCAGCCGGGTCCGCGCTACGTCGTGCTCGGCGATGGACAGGCGACGCCGGACTCGCGCGCGAGCCGGATCTGGCAGTTCGTTCGCCAGCTGATCCTGGCGCTGGTGCCGCTCGGCATCGCGCTGTTCTTCGTCGCCGTCGTGGTGCACCAGCTGCGCCGCGGCACCGTCGAGATCGGCCGCATCGAGGTGCCGGCGCGGCTGGTCGAGGCCGGGCTGACGCCGGAGGCCGTGGCGCGCCGCCTGGTGGATGCCCTCGACCGTGCCTCCGACGCGTCGCAGGCCGAGAGCGCGCGCCGGCCGATGACGATGCTCGCCGGCGCGGTGCCGGATTTCAGCGTACCCGTCGCCGGCATCTCGCTGCGGTCCCTGGCGGAGCTCGTGCGGGATCTGTTCGGCCTGCCGAAGACCGAGGTCTCGGGCGAGATCCTGCTGGTGCAGGACCAGCTTTCCATCCGCCTCCGCCTCTGGGGCCGCGGCGAGGTGGTGCGCGAGGAGGGCTTCGCGCCGCACGCCGTGGACGCGCTGCTCGCCGCCGCGGCGCCGGGCCTCTGGCGCGCCCTGCAGCCGCAGATCTACGCCTGGCACATCGCCGAGACCCTGCAGGACCAGGAGGAGGTGCTGCGCCGCCTGGCCGCGCTGCGCCTCGATCCCGCGCTGGATACCGCCGCGCGCGACGCGGCGGCCTACCTGACCGGCCAGGCCCTGCTGCGCGCCGGCCGGCCGGAGGAGGCGCTCGGCGTCTTCACCGCACTCACCCGCGCGCGCCCCACCTATGCCCAGGGCTGGTCCGGCACCGCCCAGGCCCTGGCGGCGCTCGGCCGGCCGGACCAGGCGCTGGCGGCGCTGGCCGAAGCGGTGCGGCGGCACCGCGCCTCGCCGTGGTCGCACCTCTTTGCCGCGCGCCTGCTGCTGGAACAGGGACGGGCCGCGGCCGCGCTGGAGGAGGTGGAGGCCGGGCTGCTCCTGGCGCCGCATCAGCCGGAGCTCGGCGTGCTGCGCATCTCGGCGCTGGCGGCGGCCGGGCGCGGCGCGGACGCCGTGGCGGCGG
>JAIEOP010000459.1 GCA_019750465.1 Acetobacteraceae bacterium
GGTCACGATGCAGCTCCGGCCTTGCCGGAGACATCGATTCAGAGATCGGACGCAAAATCAACGACGCAGGGCACTAGAGCAGCTTATCTCCGATCGGATGATTCCACCTGATCGGATATTGCTCTAAGGGCGGCGGCCCCGGCGCTACACCCCCAGCCGGTCCGCGCACCCCGCCAGGAACCCGCCCAGCGCGCGGTGGAATTCCGGCTCCTCCAGCAGGAAGGCGTCGTGGCCCTTGTCGGACTGGAACTCCACGAAGGACACGTTCGCCGCCGCCGCGTTCAGCGCCCGCACCAGCGCGCGGCTGTCGGCGGTCGGGAACAGCCAGTCGGAGGAGAAGCTCGCCACGAAGAAGCGCGTCCGCGTGCCGCGGAAGGCGGCCGAGAGGTCGCCGCCATGCTCCTCCGCCATGTCGAAGTAGTCCATGGCGCGGGTGATCGTCAGGTAGCTGTTCGCGTCGAACCGGCGCACGAAGGTGCTGCCCTGGTGGCGCAGGTAGCTCTCCACCTCGAAGACGTCCTCGAGGAAGGTCAGGGCCGAGGCGCCGCGCAGGCGGCGGCCGAATTTCCGAGTCAGCGCCTGCTCCGACAGGTAGGTGATGTGCGCCACCATGCGCGCCACGGAGAGGCCCTGGGCAGGCACCCGCCCGTCCTCCCAGTAGCGGCCGCCCTTCCAGTCCGGATCGGAGTGGATGGCCGCGCGGCCGACCTCGTGGAAGGCGATGTTCTGCGCGCTGTGGTAGGCGGCGGTGGCGATCGGCGCGGCGCCGAAGACCATCTCCGGGAAGGTCGCGGCCCATTCCAGCACCTGCATCCCGCCCATGGAGCCGCCGATCACCGCCAGCAGCCGCCGGATGCCGAGGTGGTCCATCAGCCGCCGCTGCGCGCGCACCATGTCGCGGATGGTCACCGGCGGGAAATCCGTGCCCCAGGGCTCGCCAAGGCCGCGCCCCGCCTCGTCCGTCCGCTCCTCGCGCGGGCCGGTCGAGCCCATGCAGCCGCCGAGGACGTTGGCGCAGAGGATGTAGTAGCGCTCCGTGTCCAGCGGCCGGCCGGGCCCGATGATGTTCGCCCACCAGCCCGGGCGACCGGTGACAGGATGGTCTTCCGCCACGTACTGGTCGCCGGTCAGCGCGTGGCAGACCAGGATGGCGTTGGATTTCGCCGCGTTCAGCGTGCCGTAGCCGCGCCAGGCCACCGCCATCGGCCGGATCACCGCGCCGCAGTCCAGCGCCATCCCGTCCGCGAAGAGGGTACGCTGATGATCGACCTGCGGGAAGGGGGCGATGGGGGCTGACATGCCGGGCACGGGTTCCGGTCTGCTGCGGGGGCGCGCTGGCATAGGCCCGCGGGGGGCGGGGTTCAACCGCCGGTGCCGCGACCGGTAGCGCCCGGCAGCGCCGCCGTGCCAGTCTGGCGCCGCAAGGACCGCGCCGGCCCGCCCTGGCGCCCAGGGAGAGTTCCGCATGCGCCTCCTTCGCGCCGTCATCGCCGGCACCGTCCTCGGCGTCGCCGGCCTCGCCTGTGCCGGCGCCCTGCCGGCCCGGGCGCAGGGGCCAACCGGGGCCCCCGCGCAGCCGCAGGCCCAAGCCCAGGCGGCTGCCCCGGCCGCGGCCCCGGCCCCGGCCCCGGTCGACGACCCGGTGCAGCGTGGCCGCTACCTGGCCACCGCGGCGGACTGCATGCCCTGCCACACCGCCCGGGGCGGCACCCCCTTCGCCGGCGGGCGGGCGCTGAACACGCCCTTCGGCAGCATCACCTCGCCCAACATCACGCCCGACCCCGCCACCGGCATCGGCCGCTGGAGCGCCGACCAGTTCTGGGGCGCGCTGCATGACGGGCTGCGCGCGGACGGCGCCTACCTCTACCCGGTGATGCCCTTCACCTCCTGCACGCGCATCACGCGGCCCGATGCGGACGCGATCTTCGCCTACCTGCGCAGCCTGCCGCCGGCGAACGCGCCGCGGCAGCCGAACGGCCTGGCCTTCCCCTTCGACGTCCGCGCCACGCTCGGCGTCTGGCGCGAGCTGTTCTTCCGCCCCGGCGCCTTCACGCCGGACCCGGCGAAATCCGCCGAGTGGAACCGCGGCGCCTATCTCGGCACCGCGCTCGGGCACTGCGGGGAGTGCCATACGCCGCGCAACCTCATGGGCGCCACGGCGCGCCGCCGTGCCATGCAGGGCGCCGTGGTGGATGGCTGGTTCGCGCCGGATATCGCGCCGGCCGATCCGCGCTCGGCCGTCGCCGGCTGGCCGGTGGAGCGCATCGCCACCTGGCTGCGCGGCGGCGCGTCCTCCGCCAAGGGCACCGCCTTCGGCCCGATGGGCGAGGTGGCGCACGACAGCCTCTCGAAGCTGACCGAGGCCGACCTGCGCGCGCTCGCCACCTGGCTGGCGGACAGCGCGCCGCCCGCCCGCCCCGCGCCCGCGGTGGCCGAGCCGGACCGCGCGGCGGCCGGGCTCTACCTCACCTATTGCGCCGGCTGCCACCAGCCGCTCGGCACCGGCGTCGCCGGCGCCATCCCGCCATTGGCCGGCAATGCGGCGGTGCTGGCGGCGCAGCCGAACAACGTCATCCAGGCGGTGCTGAACGGCATCCCCGCGCAGGGCAATTACGGCGCCATGCCGAGCTTCGCGGCGACGCTGGGCGATGCGCAGGTGGCCGCGATCGCCAACTACGTGCGCGGCGCCTGGCCGCCGGCCAGCACCGGCGCCGCGGCGACGCCGGCGATGGTGGCCGGACTGCGCCGCGCC
>JAIEOP010000412.1 GCA_019750465.1 Acetobacteraceae bacterium
ACCAGCATGGGGGAAGGCCGGTGAGCGAGACTTACAAGGGGCGTTGATGTGTCAACATCAACGCGCGTTGGTATGAGAGCTGCAAGGCGCCGGGCAAGCGGATGGTGCAGCGCCTGCGGTCGCCGGCGGGCGCCCTACTCGAACGGCACCCAGGCACGCGGCGGCGGTGCCGCGCCGTCGCGCTGCGCCGCCCGCACCATGGTATCGAGCGCCGAGAGGAAGCGCGACCGGTCGGCCCCGCTTTTCGGCGCCGGGCCGCCGGTGATCGCCCCCGCCTCGCGCCGCGCCTGGTTCACCGCGCGGCCGGCCAGCGCGCCGCCGATGTTCTCCGCCGTCCAGACATGGCCGCGGGGCGACAGGGCGCGGGCGCCCTTCTCCAGGCAGCGCGCGGCCAGGGGGATGTCCTGCGTGACGCAGACATCGCCGCGCGTGATGTGCTCCGCGATCCAGTCATCGGCCGCGTCGGCGCCATCCGGCACGATCTGCAGGCGCAGGTCCGGGTGGTCGGGCAGGCGCACCGGCCGCGCCCCGTTGCCGACCACGATCACCTTCACGCCGAGCCGGAAGGCGACGCGATACACCTCCTCGCGCACCGGGCAGGCATCGCCATCGACATGGATGGTGGTCATGGCGGCAGGATAGCGCCGCAGCGCCGGTCTGGCAGCGGGGCCGTGCGCCGATGGCGGATGCGGCGCCCAGCCGGGCCACGTCTACCGCACCCGCACCTCGGCCCGTGCCGCCGCGCCGGCGGCATCGAGCACGGTGAGGCGGTAGAAGCCGGGGCCGGGCGGGATCCAGGCGGCCTCGCGCCGGGCGGGCTCGGCGGGGACCGGCGTGCCATCGACCAGGAAGGTGAGCGGGCGGCGGCCACCGGCGGCGCGGAGCGTGACGTGCCCCGCACCCTCCGCGGCGAGCACGGCGCCGGGTGGGGGGAAGAGGAGGCGCAGGCGGTCCAGCGGCTCGCTGCCGATGGCGACCGGTCCGGCCCGCACCGCCAGCGGTGCGCGCGGGGCCGGCGGCAGCCGCTCGTACAGCCGGGCGAGCAGGGGCAGGGCGCTGCGCAGGCCGGTGGCGGTGCCGGCGGTGCCGGCCTCCCCCCCCGGGATCAGCGGCGTGCCGTCCGGCCGGCCGACCCAGACGCCGACCACGTGCCGGCCGTCGAAGCCCATGGCCCAGGCGTCGCGGCCGCCCCAGGAGGTGCCGGTCTTCCAGGCGATGCCCGGCGGCCCGCCGGCAGGGAAGGGCTGCACCAGCACCCCGGCGGCGAGGGCGGCGGCGCGGCGGTCCAGCACGCGCTGCGGCGTGGCCAGCGGGCCGGGGGTGACGCGGAGGGCGGCGGCCTGGCCCTCATTCGCCAGCACGGCGTAAAGCCCCGCCATCTCGCGCAGCGTGGTGCCGAAGCCGCCGAGGGCCAGCGGCAGCGCCGCATCGGCGCCGCGCGGCAGCCGTGGCGGCAACCCGGCCGCCTTCAGCGCGGAGGCGTAGCGGATCGGACCCAGCTCCGACAGCAGCGCCACCGCGGGCAGGTTCAGCGACTGGCGCAGCGCATCCGCCACGGTGACGCGGCCGGCGAAGCCGCGGTCGAAATTCTCGGGCGCATAGCCGCCGAAGCGGCGCGGCAGGTCGGCCAGCAGCGTCTCCGGCGCGGCGATCCCGGCCTCGAAGGCCAGCGCGTAGAGGAACGGCTTCAGCGCCGAGCCGGGCGAGCGCACGGCGCGCGTCAGGTCGATCCAGCCGCCGCGATCCCCGTCCCCGAAGGCGCCGCCGACCAGGGCGCGCACCTCGCGCGTCGCGCTCTCCACGATGATGATGGCGACCGAGGCGCGCTCCGGCAGGCCGCGCAGTGCGGCTGCGGCCAAACCCTCCGCGGCACGCTGCAGCGGCAGATAGAGGGTGGTGCGCATGCTCCCTCCCCCGCTGGCGGGGGAGGGAGGCGGGCGACCTCCCGCGCCAGGTGCGGGGCGAGCCGCGGCAAGGGGCGGCGCGCCGCCGGCACGGGGGCGGCGAGGGCGAGCGCCGTGTCGTCCGCCGTCACCCCTGGGGCGCCCGCGGCGCGATGCAGCAGCACGGCATCGCGCGCGCGCCGTGCGGCCTCCGGATGCCGGTCCGGGCGCAGCGCCTCCGGCCGGCGCGCCAGGGCGACCAGCAGCGCCGACTCCGCGCTGTCCAGCGCATGGGCGGGGCGGCCGAACCAGGCCAGCGCCCCGGCACGCACCCCCTCGATGTTGCCGCCCATGGGCGCGAGGGTCAGCCAGATCGAGAGCACGCCGTCCTTGCCGTAGCGGTGCTCCAGCTGCAGCGCCCGCAGCATCTCCATGGCCTTGGATCGCGGGGTGCGCGGGCGCGGCTCCAGCAGCCGCGCCGCCTGCATCGACAGCGTCGAGCCGCCGGAGACGACGCGCCCGCCCGCTGCCACGAATTGCCCGGCGGCGCGCAGCAGGGCCAGGGGATCGACGCCGGGGTGCGCGCGGAAGCGCCGGTCCTCCGCGGCAATCAGCAGGTCGAGGAAGATGGGCGGCACATCGGCAGGGCCGGTCGCCAGCCGCCAGACGCCACCCGGCGCGGGCAGGACGGAAAGGGTGCGGCCCTCGCGGTCCAGGACCTCCGTACCGTGCGCGGCGAGCCGGGCGAGGTTGGGAGGGACGGCGCGGTCGAGCGCGAGCAGCGCGGCGGCGAGCAGCACCGGCAGCGCCAGCGCGGCGGCGGGCAGGGGGAGAAAGCGGCGCCGGCGGGCCATCGGGGGCAGTGTAGGCTGCTACCCCGCCGCCGCGCA
>JAIEOP010000149.1 GCA_019750465.1 Acetobacteraceae bacterium
CCGCCGGGCCACGTGCCACCCCGGCCGTCGAGGCGCCGCCGCGCGCCGGCCCCATCGTGCCGCCGACCATGCCGCTGCCGACGCAGCCGGCCGAGTTCGGGCCGATGCTGCGCCGCACCGATGCCGCACCGGCGTCCGAGCTGCTGCGCCGCGCAGCGATGGCCGATGCGGGTCCCGCCCTGCGCCTTGTCGGCGCCGGCGCGCCGGCGATGCCGCATCCCCTCGCCGCACCGGTGCCCCTGCCCGGCACGCTCCCTGCCGTCGCGCCGGCCGCGGGTGGCGCGACGACCTCCGGATCCGAGGCAGGGGGCCGGCGTGCGCCTGGATGACCTCCTGCGGCGGAGCGGCCTGGCGCATCCCCGCGCGGGCGGGTCGCCGGCCGACATCGCCGGCCTGACCGCCGACAGCCGCGCCGTCGCGCCGGGCTTCCTGTTCGCCGCGCTGCCCGGCGCGCGCACCGATGGCCGCGCCTTCATCGCCGAGGCAGTGGCGCGCGGCGCGGCTGCGGTGCTCGCGCCGGCTGGGACGGACTGGCCCTCCGGCGCGCCACCACGGCCGTTGCTGACGGACGCCGATCCGCGCCGGGTGCTGGCGCTGCTGGCCGCCGCCTTCCATGGCGCCCAGCCGGCGGTGCTGGTCGCCGTCACCGGCACCAACGGCAAGACCAGCACGGTGGATTTCCTGCGCCAGCTCTGGACGCTGGATGGCGCTCGCGCCGCCTCGCTCGGCACGCTGGGGCTGGTGGCGGAGGGGTTTCCAGCCGGCCCCTCCCTGACCACGCCCGATCCGGTGGCGCTGCACGGCACCCTGGCGGCGCTGGCCCGCGCGGGCGTGACCCGTGCCGCCATGGAGGCCTCCTCGCACGGGCTCGAGCAGCGGCGGCTGGATGGCGCGGTGCTGACGGCGGCCGGCTTCACCAACCTGACGCGCGACCACCTCGACTACCACGGCGGCATGGACGCCTACCGCGCCGCGAAGCTGCGGCTGTTCGATGTGCTGCTGGCGCCGGGTCGGGCCGCAGTGGCGAATGCCGACATGGAGGCGGAGACGCTGGCGGCGCTGCGCGGCATCGCGGCACGGCGCGGCCTGCGGCTGCTCACGGTGGGCGAAGCCGGCACGGATGTGCGCCTGCTGCGCCACCGGCCGCTGCCGGATGGCCAGGCGCTGGCCATCGATGCCTTCGGCGCGCGGCACGACCTGCGCCTCGGCCTGCCCGGCCGCTTCCAGGCCGACAACGCGATGATGGCGCTGGCGCTGGCCGTGGCGGGCGGGATGGACGCCGCGCGCGCCCTCGCGCTGCTGCCGCGCCTGGCCGGCGTGCGCGGGCGGATGGAGCTGGCGGCGCGAATGCCGAACGGCGCCGCCGTGTATGTCGATTACGCGCATACGCCGGATGCGCTCGAGCGCCTGCTGGCTGCGCTGCGCCCGCATGTGGCACCCGGCGCGCGGCTGCACGTGGTGTTCGGCGCCGGCGGCGATCGCGACCCGGGCAAGCGGCCGCTGATGGGCGCGGCCTGCGCGCGCCTCGCCGACCGCTGCTGGGTGACGGACGACAACCCGCGCGGCGAGGACCCTGCCGCGATCCGCGCCGCCGTGCTGGCCGGCTGCCCCGGCGGGATCGATGCCGGCGATCGCCGCGCCGCCATCGCGGCGGCGATCGCCGACCTGCGTGCCGGCGACGTGCTGGCGGTGGCCGGCAAGGGGCATGAGAGCGGCCAGACCATCGGCACCGTGACCATGCCATTCGATGATGCGGCGGTGGTGCGGGAGCTGGCCGACGCGGCGGGCTACCCCCACCCCGGCTCGGCGCAGTGCGCCAAGCCCCCGCAGGCGGGGGAGGGAGGCGCCCGATGACCCCTCCGCTCTGGACCGCGGCCGAACTCCGCGCCGCGACGGGCGGGACGCTGTCGCACGACGTCGCGGTTACCGGCGTCTCCATCGACAGCCGCACGGTGGGACGGGGCGACTTGTTCGTGGCGCTGCGCGACGCCCGCGACGGGCATGATTTCGTCGCCGATGCGCTGGCGCGCGGCGCCGCCGCGGCGATGGTCGATCGCGACCCGCCGGGCGTTGCCGCCGATGCGCCGCTGCTGCGCGTGCCCGAGACGCTGGCCGGCCTCGCCGTGCTCGGAGCGGCGGGGCGGGCGCGCTCGGCGGCGCGCGTGGCGGCGGTGACCGGCAGCGTCGGCAAGACCGGCACCAAGGACATGCTGCGGCTTGCGCTCGGTGCGCTGGGTGCGACGCATGCCGCGGCAGCGTCCTACAACAATCATTGGGGCGTGCCGCTGACGCTCGCCCGGATGCCGCGCGAAAGCGCCTTCGCCGTCATCGAGATCGGCATGAACAAGCCGGGCGAGATCGCGCCGCTCGCCCGCCTGGCGCGCCCGGACGTGGCCTGCGTCACCGCGATCGGCGAGGCGCATATCGGCCACATGGGCGGCCTCGCCGCCATCGCCGAGGAGAAGGGCAGCATCGCCGCCGGCCTCGCGCCGCGCGGCGCCGCGGTGCTGAACCGCGACACGCCGTTCTTCACGCGGCTGGCGGCGATCGCGCGCGCGCATGGCGCGGAACGGATCATCGGCTTCGGCAGCGACGCGGCGGCCGAGGCGCGGCTGCTGGACGCCGCCACCGGCCCCGATGGCACGCGCGCGCGCATCAGCCTGCTCGGCACGTGCGTGGATGTGTCGCTGCCGCAGGCGATCGGGCTGCACCACGCCGCCAATGCCTGCGCCGCACTGGCGGTGGTGGCGGCGCTCGATGGCGAGGTGGCGCGCGCGGCCGCGGCCCTGGCGGAGTATGCGCCGGGTGCCGG
>JAIEOP010000206.1 GCA_019750465.1 Acetobacteraceae bacterium
CCCGCTTTCGCCGCGATCCCGCTCGATATCTCGCCGCACTCGAACAACAGGCACGCCAGCAAGCTTTGCCGGCCTAGAAAAAAAGTTCCGCTGGCGGCGGCCGCGGCACACGCTGAAGGGCCGTCAGACCCCGGGCGAGGTCGAGCGGGTCGGGCTGCGCCTGCAACTGCGCAAGCAGCAGGCCGAAGCGGGCGACATCGTGCTGCTGTATGGCGACGAGAGCGAGGCGCTGACGCATCCCTATCTGGCCCGGGCTTGGGCGCAGTCCGGTGCCGACCTGCGGGTGCCGGCGCCCGGCCAGGCCAAGAAGATGGCCCTGCTCGGCTCGCTGGATCACGTCAGCCGGCAAGTGATCGTGCACACCAGCCCAACCAAGCGCAGCAGCGACTTCGTCGCCCTCTACAACGCCGAGTGGCTGATCGAGAAGAACGGCTACCGCAGCCCGCTCGGCGCACGCGCCGCATGGCTCGACACGAACTTCAGGCGCGCCGCATAGTGCAGTCCCGTGTCCAGAGAGCCGGGTGCGGTACACGACGAGGCCTACGGCCCCAAGCCGAGCCGTCCGGTCAAGCCGGTCGTATTGGTTGAGGACAACGGGCCGATCCATACCAGCAAGCTTTCCCGCGCTGCCCTGGCAACTCGCGCGCACTGGCTCACCGTCGAGTGGCTGCCGAAATATGCGCCCGAACTCAACGACATCGAACCCGTTTGGCGCGACATCAAGGCCAATCACCTCGCCCACCAGACCTTCCGGGACGCCGACGCTCTCGCCCAGGCCATCCACAAGGCCGTCCAAGACCGCAACCAAGAGCGTCAGCTCCATTCGTTGGCCAAGCGGCGAATCTCTGCTTAGAAAGTTCCAGCGAGGCCCGATCCTGACGTTGTGCTCCTTAGTCGTCCTCCCTGCTGCAGGAGGCCACCACGAGCCATGCTCAGCGACGGACCGAGAGAAGAGCGCCGCCTTGCCATGCGGCGGCCGCGACCCGAACGTGGTGCGGCCGCGGGGCGCGCAAGGCGCCCGCCACCGCGTCGTCGCTACAGGCACCTTCCTGGATCGCGCGCGGCGTCCGAAGGACGGTTTCCGCGATGAAGCAAGTCGTGGCACAGCTGTTCGGTATCCCGGTGGTCCATGCGCTCATGTGGGCTCACGGGGGGTGTGTCGGTCTGCTGCCCGCGCGGCGCGCCGGTCACCACAGCCGGTCCAGGAGGAGTGCCGGTTCCGGCGCTCTGCCGCGTGGCAGGAGCCGTCGTGCAACCCGCCACCAGCAGGGTCACGCCGGCCACGATGACGGTCCTCAAGGCCGGCAATCGCCACTGGTCCGTAGATCCGCGCATCCCATTTCACTCCATACGGTAAAGCCCGGCAGTGCCGCCTAGCGCACTCTGATGTTGAACTGGCCGCGCACCGGCTCGGTCTCCCCCGGGACGCGCGCGACCAGCGTCAGCGTCCAGTCCCCGGCCATCGGCAGGGCAGCGTGGACCCGATAGACGCCATTGCTCTCCTCCACCGTCGGCACCGGGGGCGGGTTGGGTCCTTCCGCCATCGGCGAGGGGAACACAGTCTCAGGCATCGCCCCGGGGCCGGGGGCCACACGGGCCGGGGCGCCGGCATACCCACCCGCCGCCGCATCGGCCCGGTGCGGCATGTTGGAGGCGTGCTCGTGTATTGTCGCGCCGGAGACCGGTCGGTTGTCCGGCAGGTGCAGCAGGCGCACCCGTACCTCGGCGTTCTAGCTCGGCGGGACATGCGGGCTCAGGAGGTCGAAGCGGTATTTGCGGGCCGTCGGCGCGCCGGTACAGCCGGCAAGAACCGCGGCGAGCGCCAGGGTGCAGCCCCTTCGCGTGACAGAACTGGACATCGCGGCTCCTTCTCCCCTTCCGGCCCGGTCTTGCCCGGCATGACCGCAGGCGCCGCTCAGCGCCGAGGCGGTCACCGGACGGGGCCGTAGGCGCCGGTGCCGTAGCCGGCGCCGCCATACTGGCTCCCCCCAACCCGGATCGAGGCCATGCGCCTGGTGCTCCCGGACGCCACCGTCCGCGTCGAAGCCACCGGCGCGGCGCGGCCCGGCCGAGGGCGGGATCGAGCCGTGGCCGTCGTCGGCCGGTGCCCCGCATGCGGCGGCGGATGATAGGACACCACCGGCGCACGACCGCTGGCGAGCAGGTCGGCGGCGACCTCCTCGAAGCTGGCGTACTCGGCCGCCCGAGATGTCCCCCGGCGGAGGTCACTCCACCTCAATGACGGCTTTCTCCGCGTCGTCACATCTCTGGTCTCCAGCCAAATGACGCTGGAGGCCTCATCTTCTTACATACAGCATAGGCTTCGCGACCGCGCCTCCGCCCATGCCCATCAACGGCGTTGTTGACCGCCGGGCTGACCCGGAGCGTGCTCCCGCATCATCTGCTGTCCCGGCCCCATGCGCGAATGATCCATGCCGGCTCACGAATCCCCTCATTTCCGCGTCCGCTGGTATAGCCCCGATTCGTCCGCACCCCGTAGACACCCGATGGTATTGGGGATGGGGTGGGAGCATGGTCAGGACGGCGCGTCTTGGTGAGGTGCGCGGCTTCATCGGCGGTCTCTACGGTCCCGACCTGCACGCCAAGCGGGTTGATGCGCTGGCGGGTGCCACCCTCGGCGTCATGACCGGCGCGTCGCTGGCGGTGGCCGTGATCGGCCAGGCGCTGGCGCAGGCGCGCGGCCTGGTGACCAGGCACGCGGTCAAGCAGGTGGACCGTCTGCTGAGCAACGCCGGCATCGACGTCTGGGACAGCTTCGCCCGCTGGGTGCCGCGGCAGGTCGGCGAGCGGCGCGACATCCTGGTGGC
>JAIEOP010000087.1 GCA_019750465.1 Acetobacteraceae bacterium
GTGGCGCTGTTCTGGTCCTGCTACCTGGCGGTGCTGTTCCCCGAGAGCCAGGAGCGCATCGCGGCGGAGGCGGCGCGGGCGGACCTCTCGCCCGAAGCGGCCGGCGCGGCCTTCGAGGCGCTGCCCGAGGCGCGGGCGCACCTGGACGAGGCGATGCGGCTCTATCCGCCGGCCTATCTGGTGGTGCGCATGGCAAGGAAGGCGGACACGCTGCCGGGCCTGGGGACGCGGGTGGAGGAGGGTGCGCTGATCAGCATGGCGCCCTGGGTGCTGCACCGCCACCGCACGCTGTGGACTGACCCGGAACGCTTCGACCCCGCGCGCTTCCTGCCCGGCGCGCCGCCGCCGGACCGCTTCGCCTACATGCCCTTCGGCGCGGGGCCGCGGATCTGCGTCGGCGCGCGCTTCGCCCTGGCCGAGGGGGTGATCGTGCTGGCGCGGCTGCTCAGGGAGTTCCGGCTGGAATTCGCCGGCGACCCGACGGTGGTGCCGCTGGGGCGCGTGACGACGCAGCCGGACCGGCCGGTGCGCTTCCGGCTGGTGCGGCGGGGTTAGCGCCTTCGGCGCTCACGCGAAGTGCCGGTTCGACGGGCGCGTCAGCCCCAGGTTCTCCCGCAGCGTCGTCCCCGCGTAGTCCGCGCGCACCAGCCCGCGCCGCCGCAGTTCCGGCACCACCAGGCGGATGAAGCGTTCGAGCCCCGTCGGCGCCACCGGCGCGGCGATCATGAAGCCGTCGCAGGCCCCGCCGCGGTACCATTCCTCCGTCACGTCCGCGACGCGCCGCGCGCTGCCGACGATCATGTTGCCGGCCATCTGCGGCAGGATGCGCCGCGCGGTCTGCCGCACCGTCAGCCCCTCGGACTGCGCCATGGCGACGATCGCCTTGCCGATGCCGGTCGGCCCGAGATGCTCCTCGGCGGGCGCCGGCATCGGCTGGTCCGGCGCGAGACCGGGCACCCGCATGCCGGTCATCTTCGCGAGGTAGTCGAGCGCCACGGCATCGGGCACCAGCGCATCGAGGTCGCGCATCAGGGCCTCGGCATCGCCATCGGTCTCGGCGGCGCAGATGGTCACGCCGCTGAGGATCTTGAGATCGTCGGGCTGCCGGCCATGGCGCGCGAGGCGCGCCCTGAGGTCGGCGTAGAGCAGCTTCGCGCGGCCGATCGTGCCCTCGATGGCGAAGACGCAATCGGCGTGCGCGGCCGACAATTCCCTGCCCGCCTCGGACTGGCCGGCGTTGAAGATCACCGGATGTCCCTGCACCGGGCGCGGCGCGTTCATCGGCCCGGCGACGGTGAAGTGCGCGCCCTTGTGGTTCAGCGCACGCACCCGCGCGGGATCGAGGAAGCGCCCGCTCGCCCGGTCCTGCGGGAAGGCGTCGTCGGCCCAGGAATCCCAGAGCCCCTTCACCACCGTGGCGAATTCCATGGCGCGGCCGTAGCGCTGCTCGCGCGGCACATGGGCGTCGTGGTTGAAGTTCAGCGCATCGCCGGGATTGGACGTGGTCACCAGGTTCCACCCCGCCCGGCCCCCGCTGATGTGGTCGAGCGAGGCGAAGCGCCGCGCCACGTGGTACGGCTCGTCACAGGTCGTGGTCGCGGTTGCGACGAGGCCGATATGCGTCGTCACCATCGCCAGCGCCGAGAGCAGCGTCACGGGTTCGAACACGCCGGGCCGGTCGGAGGGGCTGGTGGCGGCGAAGAGGTCCGGCTTGTCCATGTTGCGGACGCCGTTGCCATCGGCGAGGAAGAGCAGGTCGAATTTCCCCGCCTCGGCGATGCGCGCGAGCCGCACCGCATTGCCGATGTTCGCCGCCGGCCGGTCCCAGGCATCCGGATGCCGCCATTCGCCGACATGGCTGCCCTGGGCATTGGCGTTGGCGGCCAGGATCATCGGCATGGCCGCACGCGCCTCAGGCCGCCCTGCGCGCCGGCAGCGCGGCGATCGCCGCGTCCCAGGCAGCCAGGGTCTGCTCCACGTCGCGCGCCTCATGCGCCGTGGAGAGGTAGTACTTGCTCTCGCCCTTGAGGATGCCGCCCGCGCGCAGGTGGCGGTTGAAATGCGCCGCCATGTCCCTGTCGCCGCGCGCCACCGCGCGGTAGTCGCGCATCTCGCCCTCGGCGAAGACCACGTCGAACAGCGGCGGCTCGCCCACCGCCTGGGCCGGCAGGCCGGAGCGCGCCAGGCGCTCCGCGATGCCCTCCCACAGCGCGCGGCCGGTGGCGAAGGCGCGCTCGTACATGCCGGGGCGGCGCAGGATCTCCAGCGTCTTCAGCCCCGCCACGGCGGCCACGGGATTGCCGGAGAGGGTACCGATCTGCGTCAGGAACGCGTCCTCCGGCACCAGGGCGCGGTCGAAGTGGGACATGATCTCGGTCCGGCCGGCGATCGCCGCCAGCGGGAAGCCGCCGCCGATGATCTTGCCGAGCGAGCAGAGGTCGGGGGTCACGCCGTAGTAGCCCTGCGCCCCGGCGTAGGAGAAGCGGAAGCCCGTGACGACCTCGTCGAAGATCAGCACGATCCCGGTGCGGGTGCAGAGGTCGCGCAGCCCGGCGAGGAATCCCGGCGCCGGCGGGATCAGCCGCTGGAAGGGCTCGACGATGATGCCGGCGATCTCCTCGCCATGCGCGGCCACCAGGCGCTGCACCGCGTCCAGGTCGTTGTAGGGGGCGACCAGCACCTCCTCCTCGATGGCGCGCGGGATGCCGGCGGAATCCGGGACGGGGCGGGGGAAATTCGACTGGCGCTTCGGCGCCAGCGACATCAGCCCGTAGTCGCTCATGCCGTGGTAGCCGCCCTCGAATTTCAGGATCTTCTCGCGCCGGCGGAAGGCGCG
>JAIEOP010000123.1 GCA_019750465.1 Acetobacteraceae bacterium
GGCGCTGGCCGCCACGCACGCCGCGGCCTGGATCTGGCTGACCGGAGAGCTGCGCGACGGCGTGGCGGCCTGGGCGGCGCTGCGCCGCGCCGAGGGCTGGCAGGTGGGCCACGGGCCGCCGGCACGTGGCGGCTGGCCCTTCGCCGTGGCCTTGACCGTGCCCGATGTGGCACTGCGCCGGGCCGGCACGGGCTGGCAGGCCGAGACGGTCGCGCTCACCCTCGCCTGGCCGGGTCTCGACCGGCTGCGCGTGGCGCCTGCCGGCCGCCAGGCGCTGGAGCTGGACGGGACGGTGATGCCGATGGCGGCCGAGGGGCTGGTGGCGGACCTCCCGCTCGGCCGGGATGCGCTCGGCATCGCCGGCCTGCCGCGCGATGCGGCGCTGCGGGCGGAGCGTCTCAGCCTCGATCTGCCGGCGGGGCCGGTCGCGCTGGCGGCGCTGCGCCTCGACCTTGCCGCCGGCGATGGGCTGCGGCCGGGCGATCCCCTGGCGGCGCTGCGCGGCATGGCGGCCAGCCTGACCCTGCCGCCGGCGCTGGCGGCCCTGCCGGGCCTTGCGGTGCTGGGGCCGCGCCTTGATCGGCTCAGCCTGGACGTGGCGGTCAGCGGACCTTGGCCCGGCCTCTCCGGGTCGCCGTCGGCGCGCGCGGCGCGCTGGCGCGACGGCGGTGGCACGCTGGAGCTGCGCGGCCTGGCGTTCGGCTGGGGCGCGGCCAATGCGAGCGCCACGGCCACCTTCGCCCTTGATGCGGCGCTGCAGCCGGCGGGCGCCGGGACGTTGCGCCTGGCCGGCGGCGCGGCGGTGCTGGAGGCGGCGCGCGAGGCCGGCATGATCGGCCGGCGCGAGGTGGCGACGGCGCAGATGCTGCTGGCGATGATGCAGCGCGTGCCGCCGGAGGGCGGGCCGCCGGGCCTTGAGGTGCCGCTGGTGCTGGAGCAGCGCACGCTGGTCCTGGCCGGGCTGACGCTGCTGCGCCTGCCCGGCCTGGCGTGGCCCACCGGCGTCCGGTGAGCCGCGATCGGGTGTTTCCCCCGGCGCCGGGATTGGTCTATGCTGGGCCGATGCGCCCGTTCCGGACTGCGAGCATCGCGCGAATTAGCCGCCCGGCCGCCTGAGCCGCGCCGCCGCGAGGGGGTGCGTGCCGCGCGCCCGGGTCCTTCGCCCCCTGCCTCGCCCCGCCGTCCGGAGCCTTCCCGCCATGTCCGATGATCCCGCCGAAGCCCGCGTCGCCGTGCGCTTCCTGGTGCTGGCCGATGCCTCGCCCGGCCTGTTGAGCCGCCTGCTGGAGCCGCTCGCCAGGCGTGACCTGATCCCCGACATGGTACGCGCGACGCATGACGCCGCCGCCTGCAGCATGCAGGCCGAGATCCTGCTGCACGCCATGCCCGATGGCATGGTGCACCTCGTCGAGGGCAATCTCGGGCAGGTGATCGGCGTGCGGCGCCTGCGCACGGAGCGGCCGCAGCGCCTGGTCGCCGCGGCGGCCTGACCGCCGCCGTCAGAGCAATATCCGACCGGGTGGAGCGCGCATGCGCACCACCCGATCGGAGGCTGCTCTAATACCAACGCGCGTTGATGTTGACACATCAACGCCCCTCAGACGCCGGGCGCCGCGCATCCGCGCGGCTTGGCTTCGCGCCATTGGGCGCGCCGCATGGGTCAGCCTTTGACCGAGTTGGTATAAGCAGGCTTTCGTGGCTTGGCCCACACTTCGTGCGGTCCAAGCGCCTGAAATGCAAGCCTGCTTAGGCTCCTGTTCGGGCGCAAACCTCCAGAGGTTTGCTTAGCCGCCGGGCACCACGCCCTCCGCCTGGTTGAGCTGCGACCGGGCGCGTCCCAGGGCGATCGCCGCCTGCGCCTCCGCCGCCTGCGCCTCCAGCTGCAGCTGGCGCACGCGGAACAGGTCGAAGGCGCCGATCTCGCCGTTGGCGAAGGAGGTCCGCGCGGCGGCGAGCTGCTGCTCGGCGATGCCGCGCCGTTCCGCCGCGAGGCGGCGCGCCTGCTGTGCCGCGGCGAGGCGGACGCGCGCCTGCGCGATCTCGCCCTCCAGCACGCGGCGGACCTGTTCCAGCTCCGCCAGCGCGCGGGTGCGCTCGGCCTCGGCCTCGGCCCGGCGCGGCGCGTTGCGGGCCTCGGTCGCCAGCGGCAGCCGGAAGCGCAGGCCGACGGAGACGCCCTGCTCGGTCACCGAGCCGTACTGGGCGCGGCCGAAGATGCCGATCTCCGGGTTCTCGCGCGGCGTGGCGGCGACGAGGCGCGCCCGCGCCTCCGCCGCCTCCAGCGCCGCCTCGGCCGCGGCCAGCGCCGGGTGGCTGATGCGCGCCGCGGGACCGGGGATCGGCTCGGGCCGCACCCCGGCCATGCCGCCCGCGAAGGCCTGCGGCGCCGCCAGGGCGAAGGCCGGTCCGCCGGTCAGCGTGCGATAGGCCGTCCGCGCCAGGTCCACGGCGGCGCTCGCGCGCGCCGCTGCCAATTCTGCGGTCAGCACCTCGTTGCGGCCGAGCAGCGCTTCGATCCCGGAGATGTCGCCGAAATGCGCGCGGCGCTCGAAATCCCGGGCGATGTCGCGCGCCGTCGCCAAGCGGTCCAGCGCCACGCGGCGGTCGGATTCCGCCGCCCCCACCGCCCAGTAGGCATCGCGCAGCAGCCCCGCCACTTCCAGCCGGCGCAGCGCGAAGCGGCGCTCGGCCTCGGCGATCCCGGTCTCCACCGTGGCGCCGAGCGCGCTCCGCTGGCCCGGCAGCCAGACCGGGGCGGCGATTTCGAGATCACCTTCGCGCGCCGTGCGGGGCCCGCGCAGGTCGGTGCGCCAGCTGCCGCCGATCGCCGGCGCGCCCGGGATGGGCGAGCGCACCAGCGCCTCGCGCGCCC
>JAIEOP010000097.1 GCA_019750465.1 Acetobacteraceae bacterium
GGCGACATGCCGGACAAGGCGGCGGTGCGGGCGGAGGCGGCGCGGCTCGGCCTGGCGGTGGCGGAGAAGCCGGACAGCCAGGACATCTGCTTCGTGCCGAAGGGCCGCTACGACGCGGTGGTGGCGCGGCTGCGCCCCGAGGCGGCGGAGCCGGGCGAGATCGTGGACCGCACGGGCCGCGTGCTGGGCCGCCACGCGGGCCTCGCGCGGTACACGGTGGGGCAGGGCAAGGGCCTCGGCCTGGCGCGCCGGGACGGGGAGGAGGCGCTGTTCGTCGCCGCCCTCGATGCACCGCGCCGCCGCGTGGTGGTGGCGCCGCGCGGCGCGCTGGCACAGGCCGCGGTGGCGGTGGGCGAGGTGAACTGGCTGGCCGCGCCCCCCGCGCCGGGCGCAACGCTGCGTTGCACGGTGAAGTTGCGTGCGCGGGAGGCGCCACAACCGGCCAGCGTGACCTGGAACGGCACCATGGCCGTGGTGCGCCTGGGCCTGCCCGCCATCGCCGCGCCCGGTCAGGCGGCGGTGTTCTACGGCCGCGAACGGGTGCTGGGCGGCGGCTTCATCCGCCGGGCTGGCGCCGATTTCGTTGACAGCGCCTGGGCGACGGCTTAACTCGCCGCCCTGCCCGCGACGGATCTGGCGGCGTAGCTCAGCTGGTTAGAGCACGGCACTCATAATGCCGGGGTCAGCGGTTCAAGTCCGCTCGCCGCTACCATTTCCCCGGTCTTGCCCATGCGGACTGCCCAATCCTGGCGGCTGGCCGTGCACGGAACGGCGCCAGCCTCCCTGACACGTCCACGATTCGCGCGGGCATGCTACCCGATGCAGACTACACTCAACGCGGGGGCCGCATCCGGCGCCTCCTGACGGGCCCCACATCGTGCCGAGGATTTCGCCATGCCCCTGCTTCGATCCGCGGCGCTGCAGGTGCCTTCCATCCGGCGCCTCGTCGAGCATCGTGACCGCCTGCTTGCCGAACTCGAGGCCGAGCGTGCCGCCCACCGGGCGCTGGAGCAGGACACGGCCGGGTTGCGCCAGGCCCGGGACCAGAACCGCCTCTTCGTGACCGAATCCGCCTACTTCCCCGCCGCCCGCCCGATCGAGATCGCCGCCGGCGGGCGCCAGATCGCGGCGCTGTTCCGCCGCGCGGAGCCGGCGATCGCGGCCACCATCGCCGGCATCGCCCGCCATGCCGAGAACCTGGCCCGCATCCCGCGCCAGCAGGACGGGCCGCTTCGCCCACACTGGGAGAACGACTGGTTCCCGCCCTTCGACGGCGCTGCGCTCTATGGCCCGATCGCGGAAACCCGGCCGCGCCGCCTTGTCGAGGTGGGGTCGGGCCATTCCACGCGATTCGCGCGCCAGGCGGTGGCGGATCTCGGCCTGCCGACGCGGATCGTCTCCATCGACCCGCATCCGCATACCGCCGTGGCGGGGCTGTGCGACGAGACGATCGTCCGCCGGATGGAGGACATGCCGGCCGATTTCTGGGCCGGCCTCGCCCCCGACGACATCGTGTTCATCGACAACAGCCACCGCAGCTTCCCCGGCTCCGGCGTCACGGTGTTCTTCGCCGAAGTGATGCCGGCGCTGCCGCCCGGCGTGATCTACGGCATCCACGACATCTTCCTGCCGCACGACTACCCGACGGACTGGAACGGACGCTTCTACAACGAGCAATACCTGCTGATGACCTACATGCTCGGCGGTGGCGGCAGGGACCAGGTGCTGCTGCCGGTGAACTGGGCGGCGGCGCAGCCGCAGCTGCATGGGCTGCTGTCGCCGCTCTGGAACCATGCGGCGCTGTTCGGGCAGGCGGGAACGGGAGGCGGCGCCTACTGGGCGCGGCGCGGCGCGGCCGCGGCGGCGGCATAGGCGGTGGCGCCCCCGCGGCGCGTCATCCCAACGCGAACACCCGCACCAGCACGGCCTCCCGCGCCGGCCGCAGCGGGGTCAGCGTGCCGACGAAGGCGCGGCGGTTCAGCCAGCCA
The DNA here is from genome assembly GCA_019750465.1 of Acetobacteraceae bacterium. GTDB lineage: Bacteria > Pseudomonadota > Alphaproteobacteria > Acetobacterales > Acetobacteraceae > JAIEOP01. The sequence continues at coordinate 1,989 of JAIEOP010000097.1, forward strand.
TGCGGCCCCGCCGGCGCGGTCACCTCCAGCGTCGAGAAGCGGTACTCCCCGGCGGCGTCGCCCGGCGCGATGACGACGCTGTTGCGCACGGTGATCACCGCGCCGTCATCGGCCTCCATCTCGTGCAGCGCGTCCAGCCGGCGCACGCCGTCGCGCCGCACCAGTTGGCGGTCCGCCCCGCCCGACAGCACGCGGCCGGCAAGATCACCGCCTGACACTTCAGCGGTGGACACAGGGTGTCTCATCGATCTCGGCGCAGAGCCGGGAGACCTGGCTCTTGCTGACGCCGTCCATGCCCAGGGCGCGCACCAGGTCGTCCACCGGACGGTGGGGATGCCCTGGATGGAGGCCTCCTGGATGACGGCGGTCAGCGCCTTCTCCGCCGTGCGACGGGGCTCCAGGAAGGCCGGGAAGTAGCTGCCCTTCCGCAGCTCGGGGATGCGCAACTCGACCGTGCCGGCGCGGGTCTGCCAGTCGCGCTCGCGGCAGCCGTTGCGCTGGTTCATCCGGCTCTCGCTGCGCCCGCCATGGGCAGCGCCGGTGAGGCTGCCCACCTCCAGCGCCATCAGCGGCTCGGCGGCGAAGCCGATCATCCCGCGCAGCAGGTCGGCGCCGGAAGACTTCTCCAAGAGCCCGCGCAGGGCCATGGCGTCGTCGGTCATCGTGGTGGCTCCCAGGTCCAGGTCGAGGGTCTCAGCAACCCAACCCTGCCAGGGAACACCGCGGTGGCCGCCCACCGGCGGGGACACGACCGATGCTGGCCTCCCATCCCAGCCAGCATCTTGAATCAGAAAGCGCTCCGCGTCGCATAGCAAAATCGACTCGAACTGACCGCATCACGCTCTAACCCGCATTTCTCACACGCTGCCAGCGTGACGGCCGGAATGGCTGTGGGATCGGCGTTTGCTCGGCAAGTCGGGTGTG
>JAIEOP010000095.1 GCA_019750465.1 Acetobacteraceae bacterium
ACCAACGAGGCCGGACGCGGCTCCTGTGCCGCACCGGCCGGCGCGGGAAGGGCGAGCACCAGCGCGCCGATCGCGGCGAGGGCGGCGGACAGCGGCGCGGCGCGGCGCGCCGGGGATCCGGAGGGAGGGGCGCCCCGCGCAACGATGCTGCGGAACGCCGCCTGGTGTCGCCACTGCGGGGGCAGCGGCGTTCCATTCGCGGCGGTCATGAGAATGCCGCTATCATCCATTTCGATGAGGTGCAAGCCGGGGTCGTCATTCCTCATAGACTTGGCCTCATAGACTTGGCGGATTTCCCGCGGATCGTCGCCCAGGATGAGACAACCCGCTCGAGAATAATTACTCGAATATTTCGGGATTTTACTGGGCCGGACGTGCGTTATACTTCCCGGAAGAAGGCATATTCTGGCCGTTCCTGGGCAGATACCGGGTAGGAGCGGTCCGGTCCAAATGGCGCCGCGACGACGGCTCGCCACGCCGGGAGGGGTAGCGCCGGCGTGGCCATGGCCGCAGGATGTCCTTCGACCCGTTCCCGCCGGGAGGATCCCGATGCCAGCGGCCCAGACCCGCCTGCCCCGTCGCGCCCTGCTTGCCGCAGCGCCGGCGCTTGCCATGCCCCTTGGCGCCCGCAGCCTCGCCGCCCAGACGGGCGTCACCGGGCCCGGCGGCGCGCCCTACCCGCACAAGCCGGTCGCGATCGTGGCGCCCTTCTCCGCCGGCGGCGCCGCCGACATCGCCGCGCGCATCCTGGCCGCCCATGCCGGGCGCCATCTGCCCAACCCGGCCGCGACGCTGGTTGTCGAGAACCGCACCGGCGCCTCGGGTGCGGTCGGCACGCAGTACGTGCAGCGGGCGCGGCCGGACGGCCAGACACTGCTGCTGGCGCGCATCGCCTCGGCCGCGATCCTGCCGGCGACCGACCCGCGCACGCCCTATGGCTGGGACGAGTTCACCATGCTCGGCCTGCTGGACGAGAACCCCTACGTCATCGCCGTGCGTGCCGACGCGCCGTGGCGGACGCTGCGCGAGCTGGTGACCGCGCTGCGCGAGCGGCCAGGCGCGCTGAATTTCGCCACCACCGGGCCGGCGACGATCCTCGATCTCGGCGTGCGGCAGCTCTTCGCGGCGACCGGCCTGCCGCTGGATGCCGGGCTCGCGGTGCCGTTCCGCGGCGGCGGCGAGGCGGTGGCGGCGGTGCTCGGCGGCCAGGCGCAGTTCATCGGCAACAATCTGAGCGACACGATCGGCGCCCTGGCCGGCGGGCAGTTGCGGGCGCTGGTGGTGGGCACGGCGGAGCGACTGCCGGAGCTGCCGCAGGTGCCCACCGCGACCGAGGCGGAGGTGCCGGACCTGGCGCAGGTCACCGGCTGGAACGCGCTGTTCGGCCCGCCGGCACTGCCGGAGGCGGTGGTGGATGCCTGGACGCGCGCGCTGGCGGCGCTGGGCAGCGACCAGGGCTGGCTCGCGGCGACGCAGCGCGTAGGGTCGATCCCGCGTCTGCTCGGGCCGGTGGAGACGCGCGCCTTCGTTGCGGAGCAGGTGGCGCTCTATCGCGACCTGGCGCGGCGGCTCGGGCTGAACTGAGCGGCGGGCCGCCTGCGGCAAGGTGATGCGGGTCAGGAGGCATGGATGGTGGCGCGGACGCCGTGACCGCGCTGGCCACCTGGTGCGATCAGCCGCCCGCGTCGCCCCACCGGATCGATGCCTGACGGTGCGCCAGACGCTCATCCGCCGCGCAGGTGCCGCCGCCTTCGCATGTCGACGCGGACGGCGCCGGCGCTACCGTCCCCGTCCGGTCTTCTCCTGCAGCGCATCGATCCGCTGCGACGCCTCGGCCTTGGTGAGGTCGGGGTCGAATTCCTCGCCCGCCTCCTCGCACAGCGTCTTGAGGTAGCTGGCCTGGGCACCGGTCATGCGCTCGTCGCCCGTTGTCCAGTCCTCGGGATCCTTGATCGTGTTGGAGCCCGGCTCCGGGTCGCGCTTCGGATTCCCGGACCCATGGTCGTCGTGCAGCGGGGGCGCGCCCTGTTCGTCGTGCGGCCGGGGCGCGCCCTGTTCGTCGTGCGGCCGGCGCGCGCCCTGTCCGTCGTGCGGCCGACGCGCGCCCTGTTCGTCGTGCGGCCGGCGCGCGCCGTGCTGCTCGTCATTGGCGTGCCGTGGCGTCCTGGCCATGCCGGGTTTCCCTGTCCAATGGGTCGGGCACGGGCATCGGGCGCCCGCGCGTTCCCCTAACGTTCAGGGTAGGCCCGCGTTCCTCAGCCGCCCCGCTTCACGACCGGCGCCGGCTGGCCGGCGATCATCACGTTCACACAGGCCGCCCTGCCGGAGGCGAAGGCACGCTCGAGCGCCCCCGGCAGGTCCACGGCACGCTCCACGAACTCGCCATGCCCGCCGAGCGCGGCGGCGACCAGGTCGTAGCGCGTCCCCGGCGCCAGCTCGCAGCCATGGGTGCGCCGGGCGCCGTAGTCACGGATCTGGATCTGGTACTCCGCATTCCACCGTGCATCGTTGCCGACGACGCAGACCAGGGGCAGGCCGTGGCGGTGCGCGGTGTCGAATTCCGCCATGTGGAAGCCGAAGGTGCCGTCGCCCATCACCGCCAGCACGGGCGCGCCGGGGCGGGCTGCCTTCGCGGCCAGCGCGAAGGGCAGCGCCGCGCCGATCGCACCGGCGACGCCGTTGATGATGCGGGTCGGCGCCTCCAGCAGCGCCTGCGCCCATTGCCCGATCTCGCCGCCGTCGGAGACCAGAACCGTGTCCGGGTGGCGCGCCAGGAAGGGCTGGATGGCGGCGCAGAGCGCCACGGGGTGGATAGGGTCGGCCGCGTTGCGCAGCGCCTCCCAGGCGGCGGGCCGGTGCGCCATCGCCGCCTCCGCCTCCGCCGTCCAGCCCGCCTGCGCCCCCGCCGCACCGCCCGCGGCCCCC
>JAIEOP010000292.1 GCA_019750465.1 Acetobacteraceae bacterium
CAGCCGGTGCCTCAGCACGCACCAAGGGGGTCCCTTTTGGACGCCGATCCGGGGTCCCATTTCCATGCCGATTGACACGCGCGCGGCCTGCGAGGCCCCGGGGCGCAGCAGGCGAGCGCCATGTGAAGTGGCGGTGCGGCCGTTCCGATCGTGCGCGGGAGGTCCCCGCCCCTGATCGGGACCGGCGTGTCTCTCCGCGGGTGGAGTGCGGGCCGCCGCCCCGGGATCGGGGCCAGCCGCCGTCCCGGGGTCCGGGCACCCGGTTCGGGTCAGGCCTCCTCCGGCGCGGCGATCTCTAGGTGCCATGCCGCCCAGCCCAGCCGTCGGAAGCGATCCCGACGGCCCGACCGGCCTCCGGCGCGGTCGGTCGGCAGGTCCACGGCGGGCAGGCCGAGGCTCGCACCCGCCATGCCCTTGTCGCTGCTGGTCCAGGTCGCTGGAAAGCCGGGCGCGCCCGGAGCTTCCATGCCGTCTGCTCCGTGTCGATGTCCTGCTGCCGCCGATCCTCGTCCTACCGCACGGGCCGCCAGCGCCGCCCGTCGCGCGCCAGCAGTTCCTCCGCCGCCTCGGGCCCCTGGCCGCCAGCCTCGTAGGGCGCGGGGGCGCCCCCGCCGTCGCGCCAGGCGTCGAGAATCGGCTGTACCACCCGCCAGCCGGCCTCGATGGTGTCGGCGCGCTGGAACAGCGTGCCGTCGCCGGCCATCACGTCGTGGAGCAGCGTCTCGTAGCCGGTGCTGGGCGCCGCGTCGAACCAGTCGCAGTAGCGGAAGTCCATCCGGACCCCGTCGATGTGCAGCTGGGGCCCAGGGACCTTGGCGTTGAACTGCAGGCTGATGCCCTCGTCGGGCTGGATGTGCAGGACGAGGAAGTTGGAGGTCAGGCGCTCCGCCGGCGTGCCGCGGAACAGGGCGAAGGGCGCCTGCCTGAAGCGCGCCGCGATCTCGCTCCGCCGTGCTGCCAGCCGCTTGCCGGTGCGCAGGTAGAAGGGCACGCCCGCCCAGCGCCAGTTGTCGAGCATGAGGCGCATCGCCACGAAGGTCTCGGTTCCGCTGCGGCCCGCCACACCGGGCTCCCCGCGATAGGCGGTCACGGCTGCGCCCTGAAGCGCGCCTGCGCCGTACTGGCCGCGCACGACGTTCCGGGCCACGTCCTCCGGCGTGAGCGGGCGGATCGCGTCCAGCGCCTTCGCCTTTTCCGTGCGCACCGCGTCGGCGTCGAAGGAGTTGGGCGGCTCCATCGCGGTGAGGGCGAGCAGCTGGAAGACGTGGTTCGGCACCATGTCGCGCAGTGCGCCGGTGCGCTCGTAGAAGGCGGCGCGATGCTCCACTCCGACTGCCTCGGCGACGGTGATCTGCACGTGGTCGATGTGGTCGCGGTTCCAGATCGGCTCGAACAGGCCGTTCGCGAAGCGCAGCACCATGATGTTCTGGACCGTCTCCTTCCCGAGGAAGTGGTCCATGCGGAAGATCTGCCGCTCCGAAAGCACCGAGAGCACCTCGCGGTCGAGCGCCCGCGCGGAGGGGAGGTCGTGGCCGAAGGGCTTCTCGATCACCACGCGCCGCCAGGGAGCGCCCCCGGCGGCCTCCCGCACCAGCCCGGCCGCGCCGAGCCGGCCGACGACGGTCGCGAAGAGGTGGTCGGCAACCGCGAGGTAGAACAGCCGGTTGCCCCCCGTGGCGCCATCGCGCTCCACCTCCTCCAGCTGCCGGCCAAGCTGCGCGTAGAGGCCGGGGTCGGTGATGTCGCCCCGCAGGTAGCGCATGCCGCGCGCCAGCCGCTCCCAGGCGGCCTCGTCCGGCACGGCGGCGGAGGCCTGGGCAGCTTCGCGCATGGCGTGGCGGAAGCCGTCGTCGTCCATCTCGGCTCGGGCGACGCCGACCAGCGCAAACCCCTCCGGCAGCAGCCCGGCCCGGGCGAGGTTGTGGAGCGAGGGCACGATCAGGCGCCGCGTCAGGTCGCCCCCCGCGCCGAACAGGACGAGGGCGCAGGGCTCGGGCGGGCCGCCGCGGCGCGGCGGCGCAGACGGGGGCTCGGACATGGCCTTGACCGCCTAGGCGGCCAGCCGCGTCTGGGCTGCGGCCCGCGGCGGGAGGGACAGCACCAGCACCAGGATTCCCCTCACCAGATCGGTCCTTCGTCCATCTGTTCCCGAATGCCGGATGATGCCACCGACCCTCTGCCGTCGCTACGCCGGACACAGGCCGGCGGCGCGGCGGCTCCGACGCGGGCTCCCGCCCGCCTGGGTCCCGCTCTCCCTGCGCCTGCCGGTGCCCGTCCCGGCGGGGTTCGCACTTGCCCCTGGCCGGAAGCCCGGCAATACCCCGCAGCGCCATGGCGGCTGGCCGGGTCCAGATAGCCATGATGCTGCTTCGATTAGAGGGAATTGGATCGTGCCGCGGAGCCGCGTGGCCCTGCTGCTTCTCCTGCTGGCAGCGGCGGCGTTGGCCGGCGCCTGGTGGCGCCTCGGCGGGGCGGACCGCGCGGCGACCGGCTCGCTGACGCTCTCCGGCAACGTGGACCTGCGCCAGGTGGAGCTCGCCTTCCAGGTGGGCGGGCGTGTCGCCGCCATGCGGCTCGAGGAAGGTGCCGCGACCGAAGCGGGCCAAGTCGTGGCGGCGCTGGAGACGGACCCGTTCCGCGACGAGCTGCGCGAGGCGCAGGCCCGCGCCGACGCCGTCCGCTCGGCGCTGGAGCGGCTGCGCGCCGGCAGCCGGCCGGAGGAGGTCGCGCAGGCCCGCGCCGCCGTGGCCGCGCGCCAAGCGGAGGTGGAGCTCGCCCGCGTCACCCTCGGCCGGCAGGAGCAGCTGGCCGACCGCGGCTTCGCCACCCACCAGCGCCACGACGAGATCCGCGCCGCGCTTGCCGCCGCCCAGGCGCACCTCCGCTCCGCGCAGGAGGGGCTGCGCCTCGCCGAGCTCGGCCCGCGGCGCGAGGAGGTGGAGGCGGCGGCGGCGCAGTTCGCGGCCGCCGAGGCGGCGCGG
>JAIEOP010000009.1 GCA_019750465.1 Acetobacteraceae bacterium
GGTGCGCTGGCGGGCCGCCGCGTGGCGCAGGCGGAGGGCGAGGCCGCGCCCGCGACGGGGGGCCTGACCCCGCGCGAGCGGGAGGTGCTGGCGCTGCTCGCGGCTGGTGCGTCCAACAAGGTGATCGCGCGGCGGCTGGGCATGTCCTTCCACACGGCGAAGGCGCATGTGGCGGCGGTGCTGCACAAGCTGGGCGCGGCGAGCCGGGCGGATGCGGTGGCGCGCGGCGCGCGGGCGGGGCTGGTGCTGCTGTAGCGGCCGCCGGGGCGGTTGCCGCGGGACACGCCAGCCACTACCTGAACCGCCGACAGGCGGCCGCGCTGCCGCCAAGCCCCCTTCAGGCCAGACACAGACCCAACCCATGAGCGACCAGAACACCACGCCGCACGCGGGCGAGCCCGCCGCGGACCCGGGCATCAGTGCCGCCGGCTTCGACGCCGCGGCGCCCGAGACCCCGCAGACGCCGGAGGAGCGCATCGCCGCCCTCGAAGCGGAGGCGCAGGAGATGCGCGACCGCTGGCTGCGCGCCGAGGCGGAGATGCAGAATCTCCGCACCCGCACCGCGCGCGAGATCGCCGATGCGCGCAACTACGCCATCCAGAAATTCGCCCGCGACGTGGTGGAGGCGGCCGAAAACCTCCGCCGCGGCCTCGATGCCCTGCCCGCGGCGGCGGAGGACGAGCCCGAGTTGCTGGCGAAACTCCGCGATGGCTTCGAGGGGGTGGAGCGCAGCTTCCTCTCCCTGCTGGAGCGCAACGGCATCGCCCGCAAGGACGTGGCCGGCGAGCCCTTCGACCCGGAGCACCACCAGGCGATGGCCGAGCAGCCGGCGCCGGAGGGCGTGCCGCCCGGCACCGTGCTGCAGGCCTGGACGCCGGCCTGGACGCTGCACGGGCGGCTGCTGAAGCCGGCAATGGTGGTGGTGGCGGGCGCCCCAGCCGCGTCCGCCGCAGGGCAATAATGCACAGGTTGCAGGCAGCGGCACTTGTTCGGGCCGGGCCTGCTCAATACATCGGGGACGGCGGAGGTCGCCTGACCAAGGCAGCCCCGCCAGCCACCATCCAGCCCATATCGACCGTCCACTCAAGGGGACGGGCGCGGTGCCTTGCCCTGGGCCGCCCCCGCCCGCCGCATAGGAGAGAACACGGATGAGCAAAGTCATCGGCATCGACCTCGGCACCACCAATTCCTGCGTCGCCATCATGGAAGGCAAGGAGACGCGGGTCATCGAGAACGCCGAGGGCGCCCGCACCACCCCCTCCATGGTTGCCTTCGCGAAGAACGGCGAGCGCCTGGTCGGGCAGAGCGCGAAGCGCCAGGCCGTCACCAACCCGTCCAACACGCTCTATGCCGTCAAGCGCCTGATCGGCCGCCGCTTCGACGACCCGATGGTGAAGAAGGACATCGGCCTCGTTCCCTACAAGATCGTGCGCGCCGACAATGGCGACGCCTGGGTCGAGGTGGACGGGCAGAAGTACGCGCCGCAGCAGATCAGTGCGAACATCCTGACCAAGATGAAGGAGACGGCCGAGGCCTACCTCGGCGAGAAGGTGGCGCAGGCCGTCATCACCGTCCCCGCCTACTTCAACGACGCCCAGCGCCAGGCGACGAAGGAAGCCGGCGCGATCGCCGGCCTGGAAGTCCTGCGCATCATCAACGAGCCGACCGCGGCCGCGCTGGCGTATGGGATGGACCAGAAGAAGGGCGGCATCATCGCGGTCTATGACCTCGGCGGCGGCACCTTCGACATCTCGGTGCTCGAGATCGGCGACGGCGTCTTCGAGGTGAAGTCCACCAACGGCGACACCTTCCTGGGCGGCGAGGATTTCGACGCGCGGATCATCGACTACCTGGCCGACGAGTTCAGGAAGGAGCAGGGGATCGACCTGCGCGGCGACAAGCTTGCCCTGCAGCGGCTGAAGGAGGCCGCCGAGAAGGCGAAGATCGAACTCTCGTCCTCGAAGCAGACCGAGATCAACCTGCCCTTCATCACCGCCGACGCCTCGGGGCCGAAGCACCTGGTGATGCAGCTGACGCGCTCGAAGCTGGAGGCTCTGGTCGACGACCTCATCCAGCGCACGCTGGAGCCCTGCCGCCAGGCGCTGAAGGACGCCGGCCTGCAGGCGGGCGAGATCGAGGAGGTCATCCTGGTCGGTGGCATGACCCGCATGCCCAAGGTCATCGAGGCGGTGAAGGGCTTCTTCGGCCGCGAGCCGGCGCGCAACGTCAACCCGGACGAGGTCGTCGCCATCGGCGCCGCCATCCAGGGCGGCGTGCTGAAGGGCGAGGTGAAGGACGTCCTGCTGCTGGACGTGACGCCGCTGTCGCTCGGCATCGAGACGCTGGGCGGCGTGTTCACCCGGCTGATCGACCGCAACACCACCATCCCGACCAAGAAGTCGCAGGTCTTCTCCACGGCGGACGACAACCAGACGGCGGTCACCATCAAGGTCTACCAGGGCGAGCGCGAGATGGCGGCCGACAACAAGCTGCTCGGCCAGTTCGACCTGATGGGCATCCCGCCGGCGCCGCGCGGCGTGCCGCAGGTGGAGGTGACCTTCGACATCGACGCCAACGGCATCGTGAGCGTGTCAGCGAAGGACAAGGCCACCAACAAGGAGCAGCAGATCCGCATCCAGGCCAAGTCCGGCCTCTCCGACGCCGACATCGAGCGCATGGTGAAGGAAGCCGAGGCGAACGCCGAGGCCGACCGGAAGCGCCGCGAGGCGGTGGAGGCGCGCAACCAGCTCGATGCGCTGGTGCACTCCACCGACCGCACGCTGAAGGAGAACGAGGCGAAGATCCCCGCCGACACCCGGGCGGAGGTCGAGGCCGCCATGGCCGCGGCGCGCGCCGCCATGGAGGGCCAGGACGCCGAGGCCATCGCGGCGGCCGGCGAGAAGCTCAGCCAGGTCGCCATGAAGATGGGCGAGGCGCTCTACAAGGCGCAGCAGGCCGAGTCCGCGGCGCAGTCCGGCGAGGCCGGCGGCCCGGGGGGCAGCGCGGCGGGCGGCGCGGGCGCC
>JAIEOP010000372.1 GCA_019750465.1 Acetobacteraceae bacterium
CCCTCCCCCGCCGGCGGGGCGGGCCGCGACCTCCCTCCCCCGCCTGCGGGGGAGGGCCGGGGTGGGGGCGCCTCCACCCGACCGTCGGCCACCGCCGTCACCGCGCCCCACCCAAGGCATGCAGCAGCACCGCCGCGGCGGCCGCGACGTTCAGGCTCTCCACCAGCCCCGATCCGGGCAGCGTCACCGTCGCCTCGCAGGCCTCCCGCGTCGGCGCCGGCAGGCCGTCCTCCTCGTTGCCGAGCACCAGGGCGATTGGACGGTCGCGCGCCACGGCGCCCGGCGCCGGACCGCCCGACGCGACCGCAGCCACGGTCAGGAACCGCCCGCGCATGCCCTTCAGCAGCACCGGCAGGTTGCGCGCCCGGAGCACGCGAAGGTGCTCCAGACCCCCTTCGGCGGTGCGGAAGGCGGCATCGGAAAGGTCGGCCTGGCGCGGGTCATCCGACAGGATCAACGCGCGGCAGCCGAAGAAGGCGGCGGAGCGGGCGATCGCTCCCAGATTGTGCGGATTGCCGATGCCATCCAGCACCAGGATCAACGGCGCCTGCGCCAGCTCGGCCGGCAGGGCATGCCCCGGCAGGGGTTCCGCGAAGCGGGCCTGGGCGACCGCGACCACGCCGCCGTGATGCGTCGTGCCGGCGATCCGGGCCAGTTCGTCCGGCGGCACCTCCCGGTAGGGGCGGCGCTGGCGCGCCATGTAGCCGGCCAGCGGGCGCGCGAATTCGGCCAGGTCGGGCGTGAAGAACAGCCGCAGCACCGCCTGCGGCCGGCGCAGGAACAGCGCCCGCACCGGCGCCGCGCCGCAGATGCGGTTCGGGTCCGGCGGCCGCGGCAGCCCCGGGTCCATCGGATCAGGCGGCATCGACGAGGGCGTGCAGCCGGCCGAACAGGGCCTCCGGCACCTCGATGCCGTCCGTGGCGGCCATGGCCTCCAGCGCGGCGCGGCGGGCGCCGGGCAGGCGCACCCCGGCATCGGCCAGCATCGCCGCGACCAGCGCCTCGATCCGGTCCAGCACGGCCTCGCGCCCGGCGAGCGCGCCGGGGTCGATGGCCAGGATGGCCTGGCCGAGCCGCGGCCGGTTGCCCGCATCGACGAAGAAGCTGTCGGCCTCGTAGCCGAAGGCGGCGCCGGTCAGGGCACAGCAGAGCAGCTCGACCACCAGCGCCAGCAGCGCGCCCTTGGTGCCGCCCATCGCCAGCATGGCGCCGGCCAGCGCCGCCTCGGGGTCGGTGGTCGGGCGACCCTCGGCGTCGATCGCCCAGCCCTCGGGGATCGGCCGGCCTTCCTTCGCCGCCAGCATGACCTTGCCGCGGGCGACCTCCGACAGCGCCATGTCGATCAACATCGGATCGTCTTGCCGCCGGGGGAAGGCGGCGGCGACCGGGTTGGTGCCGAGCAGCGGCCGCCGACCACCCGGCACCGGCATGGCGGCGGGGGAATTGGTGAAGGCCAGCGCCACAAGGCCGTGGTCCCGCGCCAGCGCCGCGACGGGGATGCCCATGGCGCCGGCATGGTGGCTGTTGGTGATGCCGATGAAGGCGACGCCCTGCGCCGCCGCCCGCCGCGCCGCCTCCGCCACCGCCAGGTCGAGCGCCGGGTAGGCCAGGCCGTGCCGCGCATCCACCAGCGCCGCGCCGCCGCGCTCGGCGATGATGGCGGGCACCGCCGCGCCGTCCGCCCGGCCGTTGCGCAGGAAGGCGCAGTACTGCGGCACGCGCGAGAGCCCGTGCCCGGCCTGCCCCTGCGCCTCCGCGGCGACGAGGGTGCGGGCCGCGGCGGCGGCCGTGGCAGGGCTGGCGCCGGCGGCCGTCAGCGCGCGGCGGGCGAGGGTTTCGGCATCGGCAGTGGAGAGGCGGGGCATGGCGGGGGCTTACCACAGCCCCGCCCGTCGCGCTCAGCCCCGCGCTGCCTCCAGCGCGGCGCTGACCCGCTCCGTCAGGATGCGCAGCTGTTCGGGCTGCACGCTCGCCAGCACCTGGGCGCGGCTGCTCGGCAGGTCTTGGTAGTCCGGCGGGGTGGCGAACTGGCCTGCTGTCAGGTCGTGCCGGATGCCCGCGATGCGGTTGTAGAAATGCCAGCCCTCGTGCAGCGGGGTCTTCAGGATCTCCCCGCCAAGCAGCGCCTGCACCACCAGCGCCGTCACATCGCACTGCCCGCGCGCCGGATCGTCGGGCCGCCACCCCGAACTGGTCTCCGCCGACCAGCAGCGCGGCAGCACGGCGCCCAGTGCTTCGGGCGTCACGCCGCTCACCCCATGGCCAGTGCCACCAGCACCCGTTCCGCAATCAAGGTCGAGACCCGGGCGTCGCTTTCCAGCGTCATGCCGGCCACGTGCGGGGAGAGGATCAGGTTCGGGCATCCCGCCAGCGGCGAGCCCGGCGGCAAGGGTTCCTCGCCGAAGACATCGAGCGCCGCGCCGGCCAGCTGCCCGCCCCGCAGCGCGGCCGCCAGCGCCGCCTCCTCCACCACGCCGCCGCCGGCGGTGTTCACCAGCACCGCGCCGGGCTTCATCAGCGCGAGCTGCGGGGCGGCGATCAGCCCGCGCGTCGCCGGCACCGGCGGCACGTGCAGCGTCACCGCATCGGCGCGCGCCAGCAGCGCGGCCAGCTCCAGCCGTTCGGTCGGCGTCTCGCTCCAGCCGGCATGACCCTCCGGCAGGACCGGGTCGTGCGCGACGATCGCCATGCCGAAGGCGCGCGCCAGCTTCGCCACGCGCCGGCCGATATCGCCGAAGCCGACGATGCCGAGCGTCTTGCCGCGGATCTCGCGCCCCTGGCCGAGCCGCGCCCGCGGCCAGCCGCCTGCAGCCACTTCCGCCGTCGCGCCGAAGGCGCCGCCGCGCAGCAGCTGGCCGATCGCCAGCATCACGTATTCGGCGACCGAATCCGCATTGGCTCCGGTGGCGGAGATCACCTCCAGCCCGCGGGCGCGGCAGGCGCCGAGGTCGATGCCGCCGAGGCCGGCGCCGAGCCGGCCGATCACGGCCAGGCGCGGCGCCTGGGCGAGCAGCGCCGCATCGACCGGAAGGCTGTCGCGCAGGATCAGCGCGCGCGCCCCCGCCAGCGCC
>JAIEOP010000049.1 GCA_019750465.1 Acetobacteraceae bacterium
CGGAGCGCTGGCCGCCGCCACGCGGCGAGTCGCCGCCGAAGCCACCACGCGGCGCATCGCCGCCATAGCCGCCGCCCATCCCCGCGTCGTCGCCGCCACCCTCGCCGCGGCCGGAGAGCATGGTGAGGTTGCCGTTGAAGCGGCCGATCACCACCTCCGTCGTGTAGCGCTCCTGCCCGTCCTTGTCGGTCCACTTGCGGGTCTGCAGGCTGCCCTCGACATAGACCTTCTGGCCCTTCTTCAGGAACCGCTCCGCCACGTCGGCCACGCGGTCATTGAAGATGACCACCCGGTGCCACTCCGTGCGCTCCTTGCGCTCGCCGCTGGCGCGGTCGTTCCAGGTCTCGCTGGTGGCGAGGGTGAGGTTGACGATCTTCGTGCCGTCCTGGGTGTTCCGGACCTCCGGATCCTTCCCCAGGTTGCCGATCAGGATGACCTTGTTGACGCTGCCTGCCATGGCGGGACTGCCTTCGTGTTTCGGACTCGCACACTAGCGACCCGGCCGGCTTGCGGCCACATGGGCGAAGGCGGCAAGGGAGGGTCCGAAGGCCCCCTTCCCGCGCCCCCACTATGATGGCATTGCTTCCAGAACACAATGTGAACGCGTGCGGCGCCGCCCTCGGTCGCCGGGCCCGTGGAGCGACCCCGCATGGATGGTTCCCAGCCCCCCCCGCGGCCCGAGAGTGGCCTCGCCGGCGCCGGCATGCTGCGGGTCCGCGGCGCGCGCACGCACAACCTGAAGGACCTCGATCTCGACATCCCGCGCGGGACGCTGACGGTGATCACCGGCCTCTCGGGGTCGGGCAAGTCGAGCCTCGCCTTCGACACGATCTATGCGGAGGGCCAGCGCCGCTACGTCGAATCGCTCTCGGCCTATGCGCGGCAATTCCTCCAGCTCATGCAGAAGCCCGACGTGGACAGCATCGAGGGGCTGAGCCCGGCGATCTCCATCGAGCAGAAGACCACCAGCCACAACCCGCGCTCCACCGTCGGCACCGTCACCGAGATCCACGACTACATGCGCCTGCTCTGGGCCCGCGTCGGCGTGCCCTATTCGCCGGCGACCGGTCTGCCGATCGAGGCGCAGACGGTCAGCCAGATGGTCGATCGCGTCCTGGCCATGCCGGAGGGCACGCGGCTGCTGATCCTCGCCCCGGTGGTGCGCGGCAAGAAGGGCGAGTACCGCAAGGAGCTGGCCGAGTGGCAGCGCCGCGGCTTCGAGCGGGTGAAGGTCAACGGCACGCTGCACCTGATCAGCGAGGCGCCGAAGCTCGACAAGAAATTCAAGCACGACATCGAGGTGGTGGTCGACCGCATCGTCGTGCGCGACGGCATCGCGCCGCGCCTCGCCGACAGCTTCGAGACCGCGCTCGCGCTGGCTGAAGGCATCGCCTACGCGGAGAACGCCGATGGCGGCGACCGTACCGTGTTCAGCGCGAAATTCGCCTGTCCGGAATCCGGCTTCACCATCGAGGAGATCGAGCCCCGGCTGTTCAGCTTCAACAGCCCGCAGGGCGCCTGCCCGAAATGCGACGGGCTCGGGCATGAGAGCGTCTTCGACCCGCGGCTGGTGGTGCCGGACGAGCTGCGCGCGCTGTCCGAGGGCGCCGTCGCCCCCTGGGCCGGTGCCCAATCGCCCTATTACGACCAGACCCTGGAGAGCCTGGCACGGCACTACAAGGTCACCATGACCACCCCGTGGGGCGACCTGCCCGATCCGGTGCGCCGCGCCATCCTGCACGGCACCGGCGAGGAGGTGGTGACGCTGCGCTACAAGGATGGCCTGCGCGCCTACGACGTGAAGAAGCCCTTCGAGGGCGTGCTGCCCAACCTCGAGCGCCGCTACCGCGAGACCGACAACCCCTGGGTCCGCGAGGACCTGAGCCGCTACCAGGCCGAGCGCCCCTGCCCGGCCTGCAAGGGCTTCCGCCTGAAGCCCGAGGCGCTGAGCGTAAGGGTCGCCGGCAGCCATATCGGCGAGGCCTCGGAGCTTTCCATCCGCCGCTGCCGCGCCTGGTTCGCGACCGTGTCGGAGACGCTGACGCCGCAGCGGCGCGAGATCGCCCGCCGCATCCTGCGCGAGATCGAGGAGCGCCTGCAATTCCTGGTCGATGTCGGCCTCGACTACCTCTCGCTCGGGCGGTCCTCGGCCACGCTCTCGGGCGGCGAGAGCCAGCGCATCCGCCTCGCCTCGCAGATCGGTTCGGGCCTGACCGGCGTGCTCTACGTGCTGGACGAGCCCTCCATCGGGCTGCACCAGCGCGACAATGCGCGGCTGCTGGCGACGCTGCGGCGCCTGCGCGACCTCGGCAACACGGTGCTGGTGGTGGAGCATGACGAGGACGCGATCCGCGCCGCCGACCACCTGGTGGATATCGGCCCCGCCGCCGGGGCGGGCGGCGGCCGCGTGGTGGCGCAGGGCACGCCGGAGGAGGTGATCGCCAACCCGGCCAGCCTCACCGGCGACTACCTGGCCGGCCGCCGGCGCATCCCCCTGCCCGCGACGCGGCGCAAGGTGGACCGCAAGCGCATGGTCCGCGTCGTCGGCGCGACGGGCAACAACCTGAAGGGGGTTTCGGCCGAGTTCCCGCTCGGCACCTTCACCTGCGTCACCGGCGTCTCCGGCGGCGGCAAGTCCACCCTTGTCATCGAGACGCTGTACAAGGCCGCCGCGCGCCGCCTGATGGGCGCCGGCACCGTGCCCGCGCCGCATGAGCGCATCGAGGGCCTCGACGCGCTCGACAAGATCATCGACATCGACCAGTCGCCGATCGGCCGCACGCCGAGATCGAACCCCGCCACCTACACCGGCCTCTTCGCGCCGATCCGCGACTGGTTCGCCGAGCTGCCGGAGAGCCGCGCCCGCGGCTACAAGCCTGGCCGCTTCTCCTTCAACGTGAAGGGCGGCCGCTGCGAGGCCTGCCAGGGCGACGGGCTGATCAAGATCGAGATGCATTTCCTGCCCGATGTCTACGTCACCTGCGACACCTGCAAGGGCAAGCGCTACAACCGCGAGACCTTGGAGGTGAAGTTCCGCGGCAAGTCGATCTCCGACGTGCTGGAGATGACGGTCGATGAGGGCGTGCAGTTCTTCTCC
>JAIEOP010000025.1 GCA_019750465.1 Acetobacteraceae bacterium
GCCAGACCACCCGGCGCAACCCTCGAACCAGCACACTGTGAGGCGGGTCACCGCCTCAGGGGGACATCTGGTCTTTTGACACGAGCTGTCCCGGCCTAGTGGTGTGGCGGGGGGTGATACCGTCTGCCACGCACCACCAAGCATTGAATCGGTCCACCAGGAGGGACCGCCCTCGCCGAAGCGCTGGTCAGAGATCCCGCCGCCCGGCGTGGAGAACATTCCGGCAAGCTTCATCTCCGATGCCGGGGCGGGGTTGGGGACGAGGCGACGCTCCTGGGTTCCCGCTTTCTCGATTTGAAACGGCGAAGTCTGCCAAGGGTCGAAAACCGCAACTCAGGCAGCGACACTACCGGCGCCCCCGGTCGCTTGACAGCATCCCGGCCATCCCGAAGCTGCATGATGCACCAGGAAGGAAATCCGGCATGCGCGTCGCCGTCATCGGCCTCGGGGCCATGGGCATGGGCGCAGCCCTCAACCTGCTGCGGGCCCCTGGCCTGGAGACCGCCGGCTGCGACCCGCGCGGCGCCGCCCGCAGCGAATTCGCCGCCGCCGGCGGCACCGCCGTCACCCGCGCCGCCGACCTGCCCGCGGGGACCGAGGCGGCGCTGATCCTCGTGGTCGACGCGAAGCAGGTGGAGGCGGCAGTCTTCGGCCCCGACGGCTGCGCGCCGCGCCTGGCACCCGGGGCGGTGCTGATCGTCTCCGCCACCATGGCGCCGGAGGAGGCGCGCGGCCTCGCCACCGAGGCGGCGAGGCGCGGCCTGCTCTATCTGGACGCGCCCGTCTCCGGCGGTGTGGCCGGGTCTCGGGCCGGGGCGCTGACCGTCATGGCCGCCGGCAGCGGGGCCGCCTTCGCCAGGGCGAAGCCGGTGCTGGACGCGACGGCGAAACGGGTCTGGAATCTCGGCGCGGAACCGGGCCTCGGGATGACCATGAAGGTGGTGCACCAGCTGCTCGCCGGGGTGCACATCGCCGCTGCGGCAGAGGCCATGGCACTCGGCATCAAGGCCGGTATCGAGGCGCGGACCCTCTACGACATCGTCATCACGGCAGCCGGCAATTCATGGATGTTCGAGAACCGGATGCCGCATGTGCTGGACGCCGACGAGACGCCGCGCTCGGCCGTGGATATCTTTGTCAAGGACCTCGGCCTGGTGGGCGAGCTGGCGCGCAGCGTGGCCTTTCCGGCGCCGCTTGCGACCCAGGCGCACCAGCTCTTCATCGCGGCGCGGGCTATGGGCCATGGCGGGGTGGATGATGCCTTCGTCATCCGCGCCTACCAGGCGCTGTCGGGCATCAGGTTGCCGGGGGAGGAGGGGTAGGACTGCATGCTCGACACGAAGGTCGCCATCCTCGTGCTGGAGGAACTCGCCTTCTGGCAGACTCCGAACGTCACGGCCTTGCCGGCTGTCGGCATCGCCGGAGTGGCGCCGGAGACGATGGGCAAGCCCCATGCGGACGCGGCGGGCTGCGCGTCCGCCGGGCTGGTCGGCCAGCCGACCCTGTCTCCGCGGCGAGCGCCGGGGGGCTCCACTCGGCCGGTGCTTGGCAATGGCGCGCGGTCTGACCCGCGCCGCCCATGTGCGGGCGATGCTCGCGACCGGCCACGACGGCTCCAACCGCACTTCCCTACGAGCCGAACCCGCGGAGTGCCGGAGCCGGAGAGGCTGGTGCTGCGCGGTCCGGAGGGGACGACGGACCGGGCGACGAAGAGGCTATCGCCGCGTCGCTGACCAAGTCAGACGGGATGCCCCTCCTTGCGTGTTCCTCTTGTGTTCATGATCGCCTTATGTTCTTCTCGTCGCATGAGAGCGACCCGCATCACCGACCCCGAGTTCATCCACATCCCCCCGCCGCCGGCCCGGCCTTGCCGGCCACCGCTGCCATCGTTGCGCCGGACGGGGCAGACGCTGCTCGGCGCCCTGGGGGAGGCCAGCCTGGTCGGCATGGCGACCCTCGGCTTTGCCTGGGGTGCGGCGGAGCTCGCCTTCGTGCTGTTCAGCCATTAAGGCCCGCTATTCCCCGAGCCAATCGAGCGTGGCTGCGATGGTGGGAACGAAGGCCCGTTCCGGGCCGGCCAGGCGACGGGGGGCTCCTTGCGCGTGGGCCGGATGGCGGGCCGGGCGCCGAGCGTCCGGATGTGCTCGCGGAAGGCACGGCGGCTGACACGGCGATCGGCCGTGCCCAGCGGATGTAGGTCCGTCCGGGCCGCCCAGGCCCGCACCCGGGTGAATTCGTGCCGCGCGTCGAGCACAAGATGGCCGCCATCCCGAGCAAGGCGGGCCCGAGGAGCACCATCGGTGCCAGGATCTCCACGCGTCGCGACATGGTCCTTCCGGCGGATGCCCGGTGCCGAGGCATGAGCGGCGGACATTGAAGGATTTGTGCCCGCCGGGCTCAGGCGGGTCCGCCGCGCAGCACCGCCGCGCAGGCGGCAGGAAGAGCCGGCGGCGGGCCGGGCGGGCGCGGTGGCGGGCGGCGCGCCTCCTCGCTCAGCCACCAGTCCAGTGAGGCATCGCAGCCATCGCCTGCCGGCGGCGAGGCGATGTCGCGGCACTCCCCCTGGCCGGGCGGGCAGCGCAGGCGGACGTGGATGTGACTGTCATGGCCACGCCAGGGCCGCACCAGGCGCAGCCAGGACTCGCCGCGATGGTCGCGGCAGAGCGCGCGCTTGATGGCGTGGTTCACCAGCACGCGGTCCACCCCCGGCATCTCGGCGGCGAGGCGGATCAGCGCGGCGTGGCGCGGGGTGAAGCGCCGCGGGTCCACGTCGGCCTCGCCGGGCAGCACGAGGGAGGGCACCTCGATGGCCTCGCGGGCGGCGGCCGGGAGGTTTGCCGGCTTCGGCGTGAGGTCGAGCCAGATGTCCACGTCGATGCCGGTCTGGTGGCTTGCATGGCCATAGGGCATCGGCCCGCCGCGCGGCTGCGCCATGTCGCCGATCCAGAGGATGGGAAGGCCCTTGTCGCCCGCCCGCCTGGCCAGGCCGCGCACGAACTCGAGCAGCGCCGGGTGGCCCCAGTGCCGGTTGCGCGAGAGCCGCACCGCCTGCCAGCCCGGCCCCTCGGGCGGCAGCGCCTGCGCGCCGGCGAGGCAGCCGAGCGAGGTGCCGCCGATGAC
>JAIEOP010000279.1 GCA_019750465.1 Acetobacteraceae bacterium
CTGCGGTGCGGCCGTGCCGGTCGCGCCCGGCCGCGGCGCGGCCGCCCCGGGCGCGGCTGTCTGGGCGGCCGCGGGCAGCGGCAGGATGGCCAGGAGTGAAGCGACGAGCATCGCTCCCCATCGGCTGCCCGATGCGTGTTGCACGGTGAATCCCCCTGGACGAAGTCCGGTCACGGGCGGACGCATGGCTCAGCGCCCGCAACCAGCATCGCACATCCGATGGGATGCGGATGGCTCAACAGGTCCCCGGCTTGCCGTGGGGACGTACCGCCTTGGGGCGGTCTGCAGCGCCGGCCATCGCGAGCAAACATGGCCAACGGGTAACCCGTTTCAAGCCGGCCGTCACGTGCCTTGCCAGGTCTGCCGTCCCGGCGCACGGACCGTTTCCCTGCGCTGCGCCCTCGGGTTACGCAGTCCTTGCCCGTGCGCAGCACGTTGCCGTGAAGCCGTTGGATAAGGGAAACCCCGCATGATCGCGCCCGCCGCCGGTCGCCGTGGGAGCCGATCCTGAGCATGGGGGACACGACCGAGGCGCGCCTCACACCTCCCTTTCCGGAGCGGCTGACCCGGCGCCTGCCGCCGCTCGAGTTGTTGCGACGGTTCCGCCAGGACATGCTCTCGGTCTGGCACGAGCGGCATTTCGAGGAGCGGTTCTTCGCCACCCGGCTGCTCGCGCGCCGCGCCCTTGTCTGCAACAGCCCGGCGACGGTGCACGCCGCCTTCGTCGCGCGGCACGCCGCCTTCGAGCGCAAGAGCCCGCAGCTGCGCCACGCCCTCGAGCCGCTGATCGGCGACGGCGTGTTCATCGCCGACGGCCTCGCCTGGCGCGCGCGCCGGCCGGTCGTCGCCGGCGTCACGCACCGCAGGCGGCTGGCCGAATTCGCGCCGGCGATGGCGGCGGTCGTGGCGGAGCGCCGGGCCGCCTGGGCGGCGCGCCGACCCGGTGCCGCCGTGGACATGCTGGCCGAGATGGGCGGGCTGGCGGCCGAGGTCATCTGCCGCGTGCTGTTCGGTGCCCCGGAGCCGGGCGCGCCAGCCGAGGTGGCGGCCGCCTTCTCGCGCTACCTGGCGCGCGTCGCCGGCGAGGACCTGCCCTCCCTGCTCGGGCTGCCGGACTGGGTGCCGCGCTTCCAGGGCCTGCGCGTCGGCGAGGAGGTGCGGCGCATCCATGCCGTGCTGGACCGGCTGGTCGCGGCGGCGGTGCGGCCGGGGGCGGGGATCTCCCTGGTGGGCGCCATGGCGGCGGAGGGCGGGCTGGAGGGCGAGGCGCTGCGCAACGAGGCGGCGACGCTGATCCTGGCCGGGCACGAGACCACCGCCAACCTGCTGGCCTGGGCCTGGTTCCTGCTCAGCCAGGACGCGGCGGCGGCGGCGGGGCTGCGGGCTGAGGCGCGGGCGGCGCTCGGCGGGGGCGTCGCGGGCATCGAGGACCTGCCGCGCCTGCCCTTCACCCGCGCCGTGCTCGAGGAGTCGCTGCGCCTCTACCCGCCGGTGGCGGTGCTGGCGCGGCAGGCGGTGCAGGACACCGAACTGGCCGGACATCGCGTCCGCCGCGGCGACCTGGTGCTGACGCTGCCCTTCCTGCTGCACCGGCACCGCGCGCTGTGGGCGGCGCCGGACGAGTTCCGCCCGGAGCGCTTCCTGCCCGGCGCGCCGCCGCGGCCGCTGCACGGCTTCATCCCCTTCAGCCTTGGCCCGCGGGTCTGCACGGGCGCGCATTTCGCCATGGCCGAGGCCATGCTGGCGCTGGCGACGCTGGCGCAGGACGTGGCGCCGCGCCTGGTGCCCGGCACGGTGGTGACGCCGCGCTGCCGGCTCTCGCTGCGGCCGGGGGAGGTGCTGCCGATGCTGCTGGAGCGGGCGACGTGACCTGGCGCGACGCGGTCTCCGCCGGGCTGGAACGCGGCCTGCACCACCCGCTGCGCGTCCTGCCGAGCGGTGCCGGCAGCGCGCTCGGGGCCTGGCTGGGGCGGCGCGTGGTGCCCGGGCTCCATCCGGTGGCGACGGCGCGGGCGCGGGCGGCGCTGGCGCGGCTGCGCCCCGACCTCGACACCGGGGCGGCGCTGGCCGAGGCCTGGGCGAATATCGCCGCCAGCTTCGCCGAGATGCCCCGCATCCTGCGCTTCTGGGAGGAGGGGCGTGTCGCCGTGGCCGGCGAGGCGCACCTGCTGGAAGCGCACCGGCAGGGAGGGCCGGTGATCTGCGCCGGGCTGCACACGGCAAACCCGGAGGTGCTGGGGCTGACCCTGGCGCGGCTGGGGACGCGGCCGGTCGGCATCGCCGTGCGCCAGCCCACGGCGTTCCGCGAGCGGGTGATCACCGACATCCGCACCAGGGGCGGCGGGCGGATGATCCTCGCCGACCGCGACGCCATGCGCCCGGCGCTCTCCGTACTGCGTGCGGGCGCCGGGGAGACGCTGCTGTTCTGGATGGACGAGCATGTCGGCGGCACCGTGCGCGGGCCCTCGCTTGGGCGCGGGGCGCTGCCGCGCAACGGCAACATGGCGCTGGCGGCGCGGCTGGCGCGGCTCAGCGGGGCGGCGGTGGTGCCGGGCTACGTCACGCGGCTGCCGGGCGCGCGGGCGCGCTTCCTGACGACCTTCCTGCCGCCGGTGGCCTGGCCGGAGCGCGAGGACCGGCTGGGCGACGCGGCGGCGATCGACGCGGTGGTGGACCCGGTGGTCCGCGCGCTGCTGCCGCAATGGCTGCACCTGATCGCGGTGCGGGGGGAGGAGTAGCGCCCGACCTGCACGGTGCCGGACACGGTGCCGGACGGTTGGCGGCTACTCCACGTCCGGCGGGCCGGCCCAGGGCTCCTCGTTCACCGCGGCGACGCGCCAGTCGGCGCCGTGCCGCTCCAGCCGCGTCAGGCCGAGGTTGCGGATGGAGAAGATCAGCGCCTGGTGCGCCGTCAGGTCCAGCGCATGCGCCAGCGCCGCGCGGATCGAGCCGCCATGCGCGACGATCACGATGTCCCCGCCGGCATGGGTGGCGACCAGCCGTTCCAGCACCGGCGCGACGCGGGCGCGCAGCGCGGCGAAGCTCTCGCCGCCGGGCGGCACCTCCTCCGCGGCGTGCGGCCAGAACGGGTGCGGCGGGTGGCGCAGGCGCTCGACCAGCGCCTCATGCGCCAGGCCCTGCCATTCGCC
>JAIEOP010000244.1 GCA_019750465.1 Acetobacteraceae bacterium
GCGATCAGGTGCGGCAGGTGGGAGACGATCGCCACCACCTTGTCATGCGTCGCCGCATCCATCGTCTCCACCATGGACCCGCAGCGCCGCCACAGCTCGGCCACGCGCTCCACCGCCGCCGCATCGGTGCCCGGCTCCGGCGTCAGGATGCAGTAGCGGCCCTGGAACAGCGTGGCGAAGCCGGCATCCGGGCCGCTGTGCTCCGTCCCCGCCATCGGGTGGGCGGGGACCAGGTGCACGCCCGCGGGCAGCAGCGGCGCCAGGTCGCGGATCACGCTGCCCTTGGTGGAGCCGACATCGGTCAGCACCGCGCCCGGCATCAGGCGCGGCGCGATGCTCTCCATCACCCGCGCATAGGCGCCGACCGGCACGCAGAGGATGACGCCATCGGCGCCCCGCACCGCGCGCGCCGGATCCGCCTCCACCACGTCGGCGAAGCCGAGCTCGCGGATGCGCGCCAGGGTCTCCGGCCGGCGGCTGTGCGCCACCACGCTGCGCGCGATGTCGCCCCGCTCCCGCGCGACGCGCGCGATGGAGCCGCCGATCAGCCCGGCGCCGATGAGGCAGAGGCGTTCGAACAGGGGTTCACCCACGGGCGAACTCCGCCAGCGCCTCGATGACCATGCCGCATTCCTCGGCGGTGCCCACCGTGACGCGCAGGCACTGCGGCAGGCTGTAGGCGCCGACGCCGCGCGCGATCACGCCGCGCGCGCGCAGGGCGGCATCGGCGGCCGTGGCGCGCTCCGCCGTGCCGAAATCCACCAGCAGGAAATTGCCCTCGCTCGGGTGCACCACCAGCCCCGCCTTGCGCAGCCCCTCCGCCAGCCTGCCGCGCCATTCGGTGTTGTGCGCGATGCACCGTTCCACCCAGCCGGCCTCGGTCACCGCGGCGATGCCGGCGGCGATCGCCGCGGCGTTCACGTTGAACGGGCCGCGCACGCGGTTCAGCACGTCGATCACCGCCGCCGGTGCATAGGCCCAGCCGAGCCGTGCGCCGCCCAGGCCGAAGATCTTGCTGAAGGTGCGCGTCATCACCGTCGCCCCCCCGCCCGAATCCACCAGCCCCGCCCCCGCATCGTAGTCCGGGTCGGTGACGTATTCGGCATAGGCCGCGTCGAGCACCAGCAGGATGTCCTCGCGCAGGCCGGCCCGCAGCCGCGCCACCTCCGCGGCCGGCAGCATCGATCCCGTGGGATTGTTCGGGTTGGCCAGGAAGACGAGCTTCGTGCGCGGCCCGGCCGCGGCCAGCATCGCGTCCACGTCGGCCACCAGGTTGCGCTCCGGCACCTTGATCACGCGGCAGCCGGCATAGCGGCCGGAGATGTCGTACATGACGAAGCCATGCGCGCTCATCACCAGCTCCGTCCCCTCGCCCCCGTAGGCGAGGATCAGGTGCTGGATGATCTCGTCCGACCCGTTGCCGCAGACGATGCGCGCGGGATCGAGGCCGAAGCGGCGCCCGATCGCCTCGCGCAGCGCGGTCGCGTGGCCGTCCGGGTACCGGTGCATCTCCCGCGCCGCCACCGCCATGGCCTCGATGGCGGAGGGCGGCGGGCCGAAGGCGCCCTCGTTGGAGGAGAGCTTCACGATGCGGTTCACCCCCGGCACCGTCGATTCGCCGCCCACATAGGGCTCGATCGAGAGGATGGAGGGGCGCGGCTGCGGCAGGGTCGGCATGGCGATGGTCCTCACGAATCCGGCGCAGGGCGGCGTCGCCGCGCGCGGCAGTTCCCAGTTGCGACGGTCAGCCGCGCCGGAGCGGCACGGCGTAGAAGCCGAGCGGCAGGGCACGCTCCACCGGCAGCGCCGCCAGCCGCGGGTCGTCGCCGGCGACGGCACCCTCCACTTCCACCAGCGCCGTGGCGCCGGCCGGATCGCGGCGCAGGATCAGCCCGCGTGGCGGCAGCCCCGCGGCGGCGAGCGCGGCGATCAGCGCAGTGCGGCTCTGCTCCGGCCCGCGCGCCTCGATGCGCAGCAGGGAGCGATCCTCGCCCGAGGCATCCGGCGCGCCGGGCATCACCACCAGCGCCTCGGCACCGCCATCCGCCGCGGCTGGGGCGAGGAAGGGCAGGCGCGCGCCGATCTGCAGGCGCGGGCTGTCGAGGCCGGTCCACCAGGCGGCGTCCGGCGGCTCCTCGTCCCGCGGCAGGGCGAGCACCGCGGCCGCCGCCTCGCCGCTGGCGACGAGGGCCAGCGCACTGGCCGGTGTCGGCTGGCTGCGCAGCGGCGTCAGCGCGCCGAAATGCTCGCGCGCCAGGCGCTGCGTCTCGCCGCCGGGCAGGGCGTGCACGGCGATGGTGAAGGCACCCTGCAGCCCGGTGCAGGCGGCGAAGATGTCGCGCCAAAGCCGCACCACGGCGCGTGCCGGCAGCCGGCCGTCATGCCGCGCCAGCAGCCGGCGCAGCACCTGCGCCTCGCGCCCCGGCCGCAGCGCGGAGCCACCGGCCTTGGCCTGGCTCTCGGCCATGCGGGCGACCACGGCGGCGCGGCGCCGCAGCAGCTCGTGCATGGCGTCGTCCAGCGTGTCGATCTCGGCGCGGATCGCGGCGAGGGGCGAGGACGCCGATGTGGCGCCATCCGTGTCGGGAGCGGGGGTCATTGCGCGCGAAAACCTTCCGGACCCGCTTTAGCAGGCCCGCCGGGCGCTGTCGCGTGGGCCCCCGCCCGGAGCCTCCCCGCCCGGCATGCGCCCGCCCGGCATGCCCCCGCCCGGCGTGCTCCTGCTCAGCGTGCCCCGGGGCCCGCCGCCTCCCGCGCCGCCCGGCCGATCCAGGCCTCGAGCGGCATGCGCGCGGCGCGCGCCGCCGCCTGCATGCGGTCCAGGTCGGCCGGCGGGATCGGCACGGTGATGTCGATGGCGCTGACCTGGGGCTGCGCCAGTGCATTCGTCAGGATGGCGCGGAACCGGTCCAGCGCGGCCTGGCGCGCGACGTCATCGGCATAGCCGGGGTCATTGGCCACCACCGGGCAATAGGCGGTCAGCAGCGCGTCGGTCAGCGCGGCGTCGCTGACGCCCGGGTTGTCGCGCCGCAGGTCGGCCAGCAGCACGCCGGCGCGGTCGGCAAGCTCGGCGGTGCCGGCGCCGCGCATGGCGGCGAAGGCGCCCTGCGGCAGCATCGGCAGCGCGGTGGCGGGGCCGAAGATGCCGGTGGCGGGGCACA
>JAIEOP010000175.1 GCA_019750465.1 Acetobacteraceae bacterium
TGCGCGATGCCGGCGGCGGGCCGCTGCCGGTGCGCGCCGTGCGCGAGGCCGCCGCGGCCGAGGAGGCCGGACGCATCCTCTACCGCAATGTCTATGGCTGGTTCGAACCGGTCGGGCGCGACCGCTACAGGCTGACCGCGGCAGGTGCGCGCGACCTCGCACAACTCGGGCCGCGCGCCGGCATCGCGCCGCCGGCGCTGCCCGCCGCCGCGGAATAGACGCGCCCGGGACCCCGGGATAAGCCCGCCGCGCATGACGACCGAGACCCCTGACGCGCCCGCCGTGCTGCAGCTGCTGCCGGCGCTGGCAGCCGGTGGCGTCGAGCGCGGCACGCTGGAGATCGCCGCGGCGCAGGTCGCGGCCGGCATGCGTGCCTTCGTCGCCTCCTCCGGCGGGGCGCTGGTGCCGGCGCTGGAGGCGCTGGGAGCGCGCCACGTCACGCTGCCGCTGGCCACCAAGTCGCCGCTCGGCATCCTGCGCAACGCCGCGTCGCTCGCGGCGCTGGTGCGCGGGGAGCGCATCGCCATCCTGCACGCCCGGTCCCGCGCGCCGGCCTGGTCGGCGCTGCTGGCGGCGCGGCGCAGCGGGGCGCGACTCGTCACGACCTACCACGGCACCTACAACGAGGGGCTGCCCGGCAAGCGCCTCTACAATTCCGTCATGGCGCGCGGCGAGCGGGTGATCGCCATCAGCCGCTTCATCGCCGAGCACCTCCGGGCGCGCCACGGCACCGATCCGGCGCGCATCCGCATCATCCCGCGCGGCGTCGATCCGGCGCTGTTCGATCCGGACGCGGTGGCCCCCGCGCGCCTCGCCGCGCTGCGCCAGGCCTGGGACCTGCCCGAGGACGGGCCGCCCGTCGTCATGCTCCCCGCCCGCCTGACGCGCTGGAAGGGCGGCATGGTCCTGGTCGAGGCCATGGCGCGCCTGCCGGGCGAGGCCATCGCGGTGCTCGTCGGCGGCGCGGAGCCGAAGCGCGAGGGGTATCGCGCCCAGCTGGAGGCGCTGGTCGCGGCCCGCGGCCTCGGCGGGCGCGTGCGCCTCGCCGGGCATTGCGCCGACATGCCGGCGGCGCTGCTGCTGGCCGACGTGGTGGTGCACGCCTCCACCGACCCGGAGGCCTTCGGCCGCACCGTCATCGAGGCCCAGGCCATGCGCCGCGCCGTCATCGCCTCCGATCTCGGCGGGCCGCGCGAGACGGTGGAGGAGGCGGTCACCGGGTGGCGCGTCCCGCCCGGCGACCCCGCCGCGCTCGCCACGGCGATCCACTGGGTGCTGAGCATGCCGGCCGGGGAGCGCGCGGCGGTCGGGGCGTGCGCCCGGGCGGCGGTGCTGGCGCACAACACGGTGCGCGCGATGCAGGACGCCACGCTCGCCGTCTACCGGGAGTTGCTGTGAGGCGGATCCTCGTCATCAAGCTCGCCTCGCTCGGCGACGTGGTGCAGGCCTTCGGGCCCTTCGCGGCCATCCGCGCGCACCATCCGGAGGCCGAGATCACCCTGCTCACCACGCCGCCCTACGCCACGTTGCTGCGCGGCGCGCCCTGGTTCGACCGCATCTGGGCGGATGGGCGGCCAGGATGGGCCAGCCTGCCCGGGCTGTGGCGGCTGGCGCGGCGACTGCGCGGAGCCGGTTTCGCGCGGGTCTATGACCTGCAGACCTCGGCGCGGTCCTCGCGTTACCGGCTCCTGGTCGGCCGCGGGGCCGAGTGGTCCGGCATCGCCCGCGGCGCCAGCCACCCGCACGCCAATCCGCAGCGCGATGCGATGCATACGGTGGAACGCCAGCGCGAGCAGCTGGCGACCGCCGGAATCACCCGTTTCCCGGTGCCCGACCTGACGTTCCTCGATGGCGACGTCACCGGCCTCGGCCTGCCGCAGAGCTTCGCCCTGCTGGTCCCCGGCGCCTCCCCGGGGCGGCCGGGCAAGCGCTGGCCGGTGGAGCGCTACGCCGCGCTGGCCGCCGGGCTGGACCTGCCGGTGGCGGTTGCGGGCGGCGCGGCGGAGGCCGGGCTGGCGCGGGCGATCCAGGCGGCCGCGCCAGCGGCGGTGGACCTGACGGGCCGCACGGACTTCGGTCAGCTCGGCGCGGTGGCGCGGCACGCGGCCTTTGCCGTCGGCAACGACACCGGGCCGACCCATCTGCTGGCCGCCCTCGGCTGCCCGACCCTGGCGCTGTTCGGGGACGAGAGCGACCCCGCCCTCTGTGCGCCGCGCGGCCAGCGCGTGGCGGTGCTGCGGCATGCGCCGCTGGCGGAACTGGGGGTGGAGGAGGTGCGGGTGGCATTGGCGGGGCTGCGCGCGGGTTGACCCGCGCCGCTGCCACGGCGCCAGGCATCCTCAACCCGGCCGGGACGTCCCGGCGGATCCGGACGTCGCCGCTTCCGATACCTCCGCGAGGGGCGCGGGCAGCGGCGTGTCGGCATCCCGTGGCGCGTCCGCGCGCGGCGCCAGCCCCGCCCATTCGCGCAGCGCCGCCACCTCGTCCGGTGCCAGCCGCGCGCCGGCCGCTGCCACCTGGCGGGTGATCTCCGCGAAGATCGCCCGCGCCAGCCGTTCGCGCGGCACCTCGCCCGGCGGCGCCGTCCAGTCGAGCCGCGCCCGGCCCAGCCAGGCCACCACCGCATCCACCTCCCGCGGCGGCAGGTCGAGGCCGGTGGCGGCGGCCTCGGCGGCGAGCGCGGCGCGCTGCGTCCCGTCCGGCGCCGCCGTCAGGGGCAGCAGGGCGGCGATGCCGCGCAGGGCGAAATCCAGCGCCTCGGGGGCCAGGCGCGGCGGTGCCAGGCCCGGACCCAGCGCCGCGCGCAGCGGCGCCAGCGCCCCGGCCTCCTCCGGTGCCAGCGCCTCGCCCGCGATGTCGGGCTGCTCCAGCGAGGGCCGCGCATGCCGCGCCGGGTCGTACAGCCAGCCGCCGCCCGGTCCCGCCTCCAGCGCCAGGTCCGGCGTGTTCTCGATGAGCTTCACCAGCGTGCCGGCGCCGCCGAAGCGGCCGCGGCGCACCCAGCCGCCGAGCGCCTCGTGCACGCGCTTGCCGAGCGGCGGCAGGTGCAGCGGCTGCGGCGCCGCCTCCAGCATATGCCGCAGGGTGGCGACGATCGCCTCGCGCTGCGCGGCCGCATCACCGGGGTCGGCCACGGGATCGGCCACGGGATCGGTCGCCGGCGCGGCTGGGGCGGGGCGGGGCGCCTCCGGCCGCGGCGG
>JAIEOP010000475.1 GCA_019750465.1 Acetobacteraceae bacterium
GGGCGGCCGCGCCTGCTGCCCGCAACGATCGAGGCGCCGCCGCCGCCACCCGCGCCGCCGCCGGCGCCCCTGCTCCGGCCGGCCTTTGACTACAGCGACCTCACCGCCGCCATGGCCGCGGTCGACGACGCCATCCGCCGCACCCGACGCCAGCTGCAGGGCCAGGCCCCGGCACCCGTCGCGCCGAAGCCGGCGCCCGACGCGGAAGCGCCCGCTGCGCTGCTCTGGCCCGACCCCGAGGACGAGGACGAGGACGAAGATGCCGAGTCCTGATCGTGGCCATGCATGCTGAGTCGTCTAACGTGCTGAGGGGGAACCATGACCTACCAGGAAGGCGGTTTTAGCCCGCCCGCCCTGGCTCTTGCGAGCTGGGCCACCATCAAGGCGCTCTTGGGCACCCTGATCGCGCAGGGGATCATCAGCCGAGCAGAGCGGGATAGGATCCTGCTGCGGGCCGCGGCGGCTTTGCCAGATCAGGCAGACGACGCGGCACAAAGTGTCACGCACGACGCCCGGAGATTGCTGCTGGCGAGCCGGACGGAGACGTGACGCCGTGATAGCCGCCCAGGCACATGGCCCCGGTGCTTTGGCGAACGCGTGGTTTGCCGCCGAGGGGCTGTCCAGTAAGCGTCAATCGCGGCCGAGATCGTGAAAGAATGTCTCGTTTCGCACCGGCGCGTCGTGCAGGATCTTCTCGTACGCCATTACCCACTCTGCACATGCCGGGCGAGTTCACGCTCCGCACTCGGGCTGCCCGCCCTGCAACAGATGAATGCCTCGGGCCGCCGTGTTGCAGGGATCGATGGCGGACCGGGATGCTGCTTATCGCTGATGCGGATCATGCGGTTCGCACGTACTCTGGCCGCCCCAGCTTCAGCATTCGGTTGAGTGCGCGAGCTGCGATGGCGACCTCGGTGGCCCGGCGATCGTCGGTGCGGGACCGTAGCCCGTCGCCGATGGCGCGCTTCCACCGTGACATATCCGCCTCGACCAGAGCACGCCAGTTGTAGCCGGATCGTCGCTGCCAGCCCATGCGGCATGCGTCGCAATGGCTGCGATATGAGCGTCACGCTGCGTGCGCTCAGTATTGCCCGCCGCGCTGAGCACCGCGCTCGAGCGCGGCGGGATGACCACGGCAGCGCGCGGACTTCGCGCAGTGACCACGGCATAGACATCATCGCGGTCGTACGCACCGTCAGCGGTGAAGGACGCAATCGGGCCGCCGTAGCCCTCGAGCAAGGCCTCGACTTGCCCGCCGTCATCAACGTCATGTCCTGTCAGCTCGGCCGCGACGATCTCGCCCGTGTCGGCATCCGTGGCGAGGTGCAGCTTGCGCCACAGTCGGCGCGTCCTGCTGTCGTGCCGCTCGACCAGCCACTCTCCAGGTCCGCACAGCCGCAAACCAGTACTGTCGACCAGCAGATGAACGGCCCGCCTGCCGCGCCACATCGGTGGCAGCGCGAGCCCCCTCGCTCGCCGGCTCATCGTGCTGTGGTCCGGCACGGCGAGATCGAGGCCGAGCAAGTGTAGGATGGAACGGATCAGGCCCTCGGTCTGCCGTAGCGCCAGGCGGAACACCGCGCGCAGGGTCAGCGCCGTGGCGATCGCCAGCTCCGAGTAGTGCGGCTGCCCACCACGGGTAGTCCGCGGCTCAGCCCGCCACGCCGCGATCGCCTCGGCGGTGAACCAGACCGTCAGGTTACCGCAGGCCTGCAGGGCCGCATCGTACTCCGGCCAGTTCGTCATCCGATGCCGGTGCCGCGGGATCCGATGCCGCCGATCCCAGTTCGCCTTGAACGGCATGCCCGCCCCCTGCCGAAGGCGCTACCGCCCCGCAGAGCCTACAGCCCGCACCGACCAGGCGCGATCCGTGCACCACGCTCTCAGCCTTCGCCAGATTGCCGCTACGCTGTCGTAGAAGGGAATCCGCACGCCGCGCGGAGGAGCTCAGAGAGCCGCCCGGGTGAATGCGGTTCTGACGCGGGCCTGATAGATCAGGAAGTGGTCGGCGCGATGACAGCCGCCATAAGGCTCAGCAAGCAGAGCCTCTGCCAGCGGTGATTTTTGGGCTTATCGACGGTATCAAGACGCTGTTTCCGATCGTCAAACTAAGCGGCACCTCCCCCTGTTGTGTCGCTTCCGAGGCGGTACCGTCCCCCCGGTGCGGCCTCTCTTTTTGGAGACCACGCAATGGATTGGCTGCAGTCCTGGGCTGAGAAGCAGAGGGAGCGCCTCCGGCCGACCCTGGCCTTGATGGAAACTGGGCAGATGCACACCCGCGAGCTTCGGGACGGCCAGTTCGAGGACAGCACGCGGAAAACCATTGAGCAATTCCGCGACCTGATTGCCGAGCTCGACAGCATCGCTGTTGGCAGAGTGATCCTCAGCGAGCAGCAGCACACCCTGCTACATCGGCGCAAATGGTGAAGCGCTAAAAGGGTGTCTCTGAACGGAGGCGGGTGACCTGTCGGAAGCCTTTACAGTATCAGGTCCGGTTTCCATTCCCATTGGGTAAGCTACTGAAATATCTTGCTAGAGCTCAATGGAACGGGATTTGCGTGACAGTACTGCAAGTGCGGTCCGCTGCACAACCGAAAAGGATAGATGAATGAACATCGTGCGTAGCCTGGCGGTAGCCGCAGTCCTTTGGATCGCCGGACTGACCGGCGCGGCACAGGCGGCCGTGGTGTTCACCAACCCGGCCAGCAGCCCATTGGCCGTTTCCGGCATCAGCGGGGTCACGTCGCTAAGCTGGACCGGCAGCGTCTCCTTCGCGATCGTGGTGACGGACCCGCAGTACAGCACCTGGTTCCCAAACCAGAGCCCTGCCACGGTGCTGATGGGTACGCAGTCGGCTCTGAGCAATGTCGGCCAGCCGGACACGCTGACCGCGGTGAGCAACGCGAACATCGGCGGGAGCACGGTCAACGTCACCGGCCCGAGCCTCTTCAACTACATCGCTATCCACCAGGCGCAGGGCGAGATCATCCTGAAGCTCACCAACGCGGTGACCTCCTTCACCTTCACGAGCCTCAACGGGACCGCGCCGACCACCCTGAGCAACTATCGCACCTTCCTCGGCACCACGACGTCGGTCCCGGAGCCTGCGTCCCTCGCCCTGCTCGGAGTCGGCTTGA
Organism: Acetobacteraceae bacterium; assembly: GCA_019750465.1. GTDB lineage: Bacteria > Pseudomonadota > Alphaproteobacteria > Acetobacterales > Acetobacteraceae > JAIEOP01. The sequence continues at coordinate 3,138 of JAIEOP010000475.1, forward strand.
TTGGCCTAGCCCGCATTTCTCACACAGAGTAGGTGCATCGGGGTTCTGAATCGGCGAAAGTTCTTCTGCAACAAAGCCTT
>JAIEOP010000234.1 GCA_019750465.1 Acetobacteraceae bacterium
GCCACCAGGATGTCGCGCCGCTCGCCGACCTGCCGCGGCACCCAGCGGGCGAAGCTGTCCCAGACGTCGATGCCGGCATTGCTCATCAGACGGTCCACCTGCTTGACCGCATGCTTGGTCACCAAGCCGCGCGCCAGCGCCAGTGCCTGGCCGATCATGGCTACCGCCAGCGACGCACCGGTCATCACGCCAAGCGTGGCACCCGCCAGTGCATCGATCCGCTTGGCATGCAGGTCAGGCCCGTACAGCCCCCCGATGAAGCCACGAACCTCCGCCAAACGCGCCGCCTCGGCCATGCTCCAAGTCCATCCCTCGATCACACCGAGGTTCTACGGAGCGCCTCCGAATCGGGCCTATACCAACGTCAGAAAAAAATGAGGGGATTCGTGAGGTCCCCGCATCCAGCTCGACTTGCGAAGCCCCGGCCCCAGCGGCCGGGGCTTTTGCTTTGACGGCGATCGTCAGGATGCCGGCGAGGTCGCCGACCACGTCGATCTTGAGTTCGCCGTCCTCCGGCGTCAGCACGATGCGCTCGGTCAGCGAGCGCAGCACTTCGGCCTGCACAGCGACAGTCAGGATGGTTGGCGTATCGCCTCATCTGAAAATGCTCCCGGGCCAGTCGCCCGTTGCAGAGGTGGCTCGGGAATTTCGGACAGGCCGATAAGTGGATTTTCTGCCTGACAGCGGCGAAGCTGCCGCGGATCAGGAGAGAGCATGACGAAGCGCACGAGACGGACCCACAGTCCCGGCTTCAAGGCTAATACCAACTCGGTCAAAGGCTGATCCATGCGGCGCGCCAGATGGCGCGCCGAGGCCGCGGACGCGGCCCGCGCCCAATGGCGCGAAGCCAAGCCGCGCGGATGCGCGGCGCCCGGCGTCTGAGGGCGTTGATGTGTCAACATTAACGCGCGTTGGTATAAGGTGGCGCTGGCGGCCATCAAGGGCGAGAAGACGCTTGCCGAGTTGGCCAAGCTGTTCGACGTGCACCCGGGGCAGATCACGGCCTGGAAGGGTCAGCTCCAGGACGGTGCGGCTGGCGTGTTCGGGCTTGGCGTGACTGCCACCGAGGCGGCGCCGGCAGTCGATCTGAAGGCGTTGCATGCGAAGATCGGGGAGCTGACGCTGGAGAAGGATTTTTTATCCGGCGCGCTCGGCAAAGCCGGCCTGCTGAGCGCAAAGCGATGATCGACCGCGCCAATGTCCTGCCGCTGACGCGGCAGGCGGCCCTGCTGCGGCTGAGCCGGAGCGGCCTCTACGCGCTGCCCCGACCGGTGCCGCCGGCGCGGCTGGCGATCATGCATCGGATCGACGCGCTGCACCTCGAGCACCCTTTTGCGGGCAGCCGGATGCTGCGCGACATGCTGCGCGCCGAGGGCGTGGTGATCGGCCGCCTGGCGGTGGCGACGCTGATGCGGCGGATGGGCATCGAGGCGCTGTATCGCCGGCCGAGCACGTCCAAGCCCGCACCGGGCCACAAGATCTTCCCGTATCTGCTGCGCAAGCTGGTTGTCGATCGGCCGAACCAGGTCTGGGCGATGGACATCACCTCCATTCCGATGGCGCGCGGCTTCGTCTATCTGGCGGCGGTGGTGGATTGGTTCAGCCGGCGGGTGCTGGCGTGGCGGCTGTCGATCACGCTGGAGACCGAGTTCTGCCTCGACGCGGTGCAGGAGGCGCTGGCCCGCCACGGCAAGCCGGAGATCTTCAACACCGACCAGGGCAGCCAATTCACCAGCACGGCTTTCACGGCGATGCTGCAGGAGCAGGCGATTTCGATCAGCATGGATGGCCGCGGCGCGTGGCGGGACAACGTGTTCGTGGAGCGGCTGTGGCGGACGGTGAAGTACGAGGGGGCCTACTTGCGCGCCTATGACAGCGTCAGCGACGCACGCGCGTCGCTGGGCAGGTACCTGGATTTCTACAATCGTCGACGGCCGCATTCGAGCCTGGGGGCGAGGACGCCGGAGCAGGCCTATCTCGACCACCTGCCGCAGCGGATGGCAGCATGAGGAAGGCGCCGATGCCGTGGTGCCGCTCCGGTCGGGCTACGCCCTCCCTGCGCGGCACCACGGCATCGGCAAGAGGCGCGTATCAACCGGCAGGAACTCCACTTAGCGGAACCGAAACGCTGTAGCGAAAAACCGAGCCACCTCTCTTCACCGTCCCCGGAACATGGCAGAAGGCTGTGGACGGCGACGCTGCGGCATGATCGGAGCGCCGCAACCAGCCGGTAACCCCATCGACGCGAGGAGAGCCACATGGCAGAGACGATCCGCGGCGCCGACGCGCTGATCCAGGCACTGGCGCGGGGCGGCACGCGCAGGCTGTTCTCGCTCTCCGGCAACCACATCATGCCGGTCTACGACGCGCTGCTCGACAGCGGCATCGGCCTGATCCACACGCGGCACGAGGCGGCGGCGGTGCACATGGCCGATGCCTGGGGGCGCCTCACCGGCGAGGCCGGGATCGCCCTGGTCACCGGGGGGCAGGGTCACACCAACGCGGTGGCGGGGCTGGCCACGGCGCAGTGCGGGGAGGTGCCGCTGGTGCTGCTTTCCGGCCATGCGCCGCTGGCCGAGATCGGGCTCGGCGCCTTCCAGGAGCTGGACAATGCCGCGCTGGCCGAGCCGGTGGCCAAGGCCGCCTGGGCGGCGCATTCCGCCGAGGGACTCGCCGCGGAGCTGGCGCGCGCGGTGCGCCTCGCCCGCAGCGGCCGGCCCGGCCCCGTGCACCTCTCCCTGCCGACCGACGTGATCGAGGCAAGGCTCGACCCCGCGGCCATCGCCTGGCCGGACGCCGCGGATTTCGCGCCCGAGCCGATGCCGCTGCCGCCCGGGATGGCGGCCGCCGTGCTGGCGGAGATCGCCACGGCCCGGCGGCCGCTGGTGCTCGCTCCGCCCGCGCTCTGCACGCCGGGCGGGCGACGGCTGATGGCGGCGCTGCGCGCGGCGCTCGGCGTGCCCGTCGTGCCAATGGAAAGCCCGCGCGGGGTGAATGACCCCTCGCTCGGTGCCTTCGCGGAGGTGCTGGCGGAGGCGGACCTGATCCTGCTGCTGGGCAAGCCGCTCGACTTCACGCTGCGCTACGGCCGGGCCGCGGCGCAGGCTGCGCGCTGGATCGTGCTGGAGCCCGACCCGCTGATCCTGGCCCGCGCGCAGCGCGGCCTCGGCGGGCGGCTGGCACTGGCGGCGCTCTGCGGCGCGGCTGAGGCGGCGGCGGC
>JAIEOP010000329.1 GCA_019750465.1 Acetobacteraceae bacterium
GGGTGGGATCAGCGGGGCAATCAACCCCCACTCGGCGTCCGTCAGGTCGCTCGGGTACCGCAGCTTGCTTCGGTCATACCGACCGCGCTTCTCGAAGGTCCACATCCAGCAGCTCCCGCGAATCGGACAGGCGCCATCGAATCACAAGCGATTCCAATGATTCAAGCTGTTTCCGGATGGACACTGAGCGCCGGGACGGGCTGAGGAGTCTCGCGATGGGTTCCGATGGAGGGAGATCAAGGCGAGCTGAAACGGGTCTGCAACCGCAAGGCATGCTGCCCGGCGATCCTTGGGTCCGCAGGCGCGAGCGTCCGCTCCGGGCCGAGTTTGACCATCCCGCGATCACTCGGAAACGTGATTTCAGAACAGTGCAGCGAAGGGCAGCACGCGCACGGTGTCGCCGAGGGCCACGGCGGTGACCTCCTCCGGCAGCTCGGCGAAGGCGTCGCTCTCGGTCAGCGAGGTCAGCAGCCCGGCGCCCTCGCGGCCGAACTTCTCCGCCACCGGCAGCGGATCGCCGGCGCCGAGCCGCACCCGCACGTATTCCCGCCGGCCAGCCTTCTTGCGGTACGCGAACGCCGCGCGCGCCGGAAAGCGCGGCAGCGGCTCCGGCGCGGCGCCGGCCAGCCGCAGCACCAGCGGCCGCGCCAGGTGCAGGAAGGTCACCACGGCGGCCACCGGGTTGCCCGGGAGGCCGATCACCGGGACGCCCGCCGCACCATTCCCGCGCGCCGTCCGCACGACCCCCATCGCCGCCGGCCGCCCCGGCTTCACCGCCAGCCGCCAGAACACCAGCCGCCCACCGGATTCGATGGCGGCGCGCACATGATCCTCCTCCCCCGTGGAGACCCCCCCCGAGGTCAGCAGCAGGTCGTGCGCGGTCGCCGCCTCGGCCAGCGCGGCGGCGGTGGCGGCGGCGCTGTCAGGCAGGATGCCGAGGTCGCACGCCGCTACCGGCAGGGCGGCGAGCAGCGCCAGCAGGGTGAAGCGGTTGCTGTCATAGGTCTGCGCCGGGCCGAGCGGCGCACCCGGCACCGCCAGCTCGTCGCCGGTGGAGAAGACGCCGACGCGCAGCAGCGGCCGCACCGGCAGCACCGCGCAGCCCAGCGCCGCGGCCAGCCCGATCTCCGGCGCGCGCAGGCGCCGCGCGGCCGGCAGGGCACGGGCGCCCTGGGCCACGTCCTCCCCCGCCGGGCGGGCATTGGAGCCGGGCGTCAGGCCGCGCGGCACCAGCACGGTGTCGGCATCGAGCCGCGCATCCTCCTGCATCAGCACGGTGTCGGCGCCGTCGGGCATCGGTGCGCCGGTGAAGATGCGTACCGCGCCGCCCGGCGCCAGTGCTGCGTCGCGCGCATCCTGCCCCGCCGCCAGCCGGCCGCCGAGCGCCAGCGCCGTCTCCGCCGCGGCCGCATCGAGGTCGGCGTGGCGGAACGCGTAGCCATCGACGGCGGCGTTGCGGAAGGGCGGAAGCGGCACCGGCGCCACCAGGTCGCGCGCCAGCACCCGGCCGCGCGCGGCGGCAAGCGGAACGCTCTCCTCGCCCCCGATCGGCGCCACGCGCTCGGCGATCAGCGCCTCCGCGGCCTCGACCGAGAGCAGCGCACCGCCGAAGGCGAAGCAGTCGTCCGAGAGTTGCGCCATGCCGGTGCTCCCGTGCCCTTTCCCCACGGCGGATGTAGGGCCGGCGGCGACGCCCGCCTACGGCGACGCAGCGTGTTCCAGCAGCAGCCCGGCGATCCGTTCCACGTCATCCAGGTGCGCCCAGGGCAGGGCGCACCTGGCGGGCGGGGCGATGTCGCTGGCGACCGCCCGGATCGCCGGATCCTCCGGATGCCGCCAGGGCTTGCCATTGGCGGCGCGGTGGACCTCGATCTTCGGGTGGGGGTCGAACTTGAAGCCCTCGACGATCACCAGGTCCACCGGGGCAAGCTGCGCCAGCAGCGCCGGCAGGGCGGGCTCCGGCGCGCCGCGCAGCTCCGTCATCAGCGCCCAGCGCTGCGAGGAGGAGACCAGCACCTGCCGGGCGCCGGCGCGGCGGTGCTCCCAGGAATCCTTGCCGGGCACGTCCACGTCGAAGGCGTGGTGCGCGTGCTTGATGGTGGAGACGGAGACGCCGCGCGCGGCCAGGCAGGGAAGCAGCCGGGTGAGCAGGGTGGTCTTGCCGGCCCCGCTCCAGCCGGAGAGGCCGATCATGCGCATGCAGCTGGCACCGAGGCTTGGGTTGCGGCCCGCGGGCCGGGGAGGAACGGTTTAGTCCGCCCCGACGGCCCGCGCATCCCCCGCCACGCCGACGCTCTCGCGCGCCCGGGCCAGTTCCTCGTCGACCCAGAGGCTGTGGTGCGCGCGCGCCCAGGCATAGTCCACGCGGCCGCTGCCCATGGCGTCGAAGGCGCCTTCCATGCCGATGGAGCCGATGTAGATGTGCGCCAGCATCGCGCCGATCATCAGCACCGCCAGCGCGCCATGGATGATGTGCGCGAGCTGCATGCCGGCGACGTCGGTGACCGCGAAGGGGAACAGCAGCACGTAGCCCGAGGCGGCGACCAGCCCGCCGCCCAGCACGGTGATCCAGAACACCAGCTTCTGGCCCGCGTTGAACCGCCCCGCCTCCGGATGGCTGCCATCGAGGAAGCCGCCGCCGGCGCGGATCCAGGCCCAATCCACCCGGCCCGGGATGTTGTCCCGCACCCAGAGCACCAGCATCACGACGATGCCGAGGGTGAAGGCGAAGGACAGGTAGTTGTGCGCGACCTTGCCCCAGAGGCTGACCGCGGTGAATGCCTCCGGCCCGATGATCGGCAGCAGCAGGTGGCGCCCGAAAGTGAGGTTCAACCCGGTCAGCGCCAGCACGATGAAGCTGCTGGCCACCATCCAGTGGTTCGCCCGCTCCAGCGCGTTGAAGCGCAACAGGGTGCGGCCGGAGGGGCCGCCGTCGACGCGCATGCGGCCCTTCGTGGCGTAGAACAGCGCGAGCACCGCCAGCATGCCGAGCACGGCGACGCCGCCGATCCAGGCCAGGGTCACGTTGTGGAATTCCCGCCAGTCCCGCCCGGCGGGCTGGATCAGCGAGGCCGCCTGCCGATCGGGGATGGTGACGCGCCCCTCGATCCGGCCGCCCTGCAGCCTGCGCTGCAGCTCCAGCTCCTCCGCGTTAGGCAGGCCGCGGTCGGTGAAGGGCGGGGGCGCCGGCGTCGCGGGGGCCGGGGTGGCGGGCCGGCCGGTCGGCACCGGCGCGGCGGCGG
>JAIEOP010000265.1 GCA_019750465.1 Acetobacteraceae bacterium
GGGTGTCGCAACCGAATCCTATGGCTGATCAAGGGTTTGCACCATGCCCGCCAACCCTGGTGAATAATCCGGGTTAGGACCAGCGTGAACGAGACACGCGTCCCTACGAGGAATCTGCGAGGGCCGCCGAGCTGAGCGGAACGCTTGGAACGGCGAGCCCCTGAAACTCAATGCGCCGACGTCGGGCCCGCTTGGGGCCGACAGGTTTCATCAGCTGTTGGATATGGGCCGCAATCCTATCGGCTGCGCCGAGAAGGACAGCGTCCGCCGAATGGATGTACCGTGCCGTGATCGAACCGCTGCGATGGCCGATCAGCGCGGCAATCGTCGATTCAGCGTAACCGAGATCGGCCGCTATCGACGCGAACGAGTGGCGAAGCACGTGCGGCGTGACGTCTCGCGGCACATCGCCGAGCTTCATGACTCGTTCCCAAAAAGCGGTGAAACCGGTCAGCGACCCGTCACCCCTCGATGCGGGAAACACAAGTTCGCGGTCCCGCTCGCGGGCATCCAGGATTGCGATGACCGGTCTGGCCAGCGGCCGCATCGATGCGCCGGTCTTCGTATCGCCCAGACACGCGGTGCGACGAGCAAGGTCTAGCTCGGACCACCTCAGCGCCAGCACCTCGCCGCGACGCCACCCTGTGAGGGCAAGAGCGCGTATTGCATCGACTGCGGGCTGCCAGATTTGCTGCTCGACTGCCCGCGACAGAGCTTTGCCGACCAGCGCGTATTCGGCACTAGTGAGACGCCGCTGCCGCTTGCCATCCGCGAAGCGAGTCACACCGTGCACGGGATTATCGACGCGAAGGCCCTGTCGAACCGCATAGCCGAAGATCGCCCCGAGAAGCCCCACAGTGCGCGTTGCGGTGCCGCGACCACCGCGAACATTCGCAACACCTCGGGCCTTTGTCTTGATGCGGACCGCCGACTTATACCAGCTCGCCTAATGGCTGACACATGCCCAGCTCCGGGAGCCGATGGATCGGATTTGCTCTGGGTTGTCGGTGAGAAAGCGCCAAGCCCTGACACAGGCCTCGACGATGGCGTCGTAGCTGTCCCAGACCAAGGCGGAGAGCGTGTTGGCGCGCAGAAACGCCCAGACGTTCTCCATGGAGTTCAACTCGGGGCTGTAGGAGGGCAGGGCGAGCAGGGTGATGTTCTCCGGCACGCGCAGCCGTTTGCCTCGCTGATACCAGCCGGCGCGATCCAGCAGCACGACGGCCTGTGCGCCAAGCGCAACCTGGGTGCTGATCTCGGCCAGGTGCGCGTTCATCGCCGCGGCGTTGGCGGCCGGTGTGATCACCGCGGCGCCGACGCCACGCGCCGGGCAGATCGCACCGAACAGGTAGGCAGAGCTGTGCCGGTTGTCGCGCACCATCGCCGGGCGCGAGCCGACCGGCGCCCAGATGTAGGTGAGGCTGCCCTTCTGGCCGACGCGGGCCTCATCCTGGAACCAGATCTCGACCGGCGTGCCAGCAGTGCAACCCAGCAGCGCAGCCTTCAGCAGGGCGGGGAAGTTTTTTTACATGCCTCCTGCGCCGCGGCGTCCTTCCTGGGATGATAGGGCCGCGGCTGCAGCCGCGTCAGGCCGAGCTGATGCAGCCAGGCGCTGACCGTGCTCACGTGCACCCTGACGGCGAACCGGCGGGCGATCTCGGTGCGCAGGTCCACACAGCGCCAGCGCACCACCGCGTCCCGTTCCGGATCGGGCCCCGCCACCACCAGCGCCCGCAGCTCGGCCTTCTGCTCCGCTGTCAGCAGCGGGGCTCGGCCAGGGCTGGTGCGCGAGCGCAGGCCGGCAATACCGGCCTCGTTGTAGCGGTGCACCCGTCAAACGTATACGTTTGACCGCAGGGTCTGCCGATCCATGCCGCACTGGGCCGCCGCCTGCTGGCGCGGCACACCCTCCAGGACCAGCGCGATCGCCAGCAGACGGCGAACCTGCGCCGGCTCCGCCGCACGCGCATCAGCCGCCGCCGAGCGCAGTTGCGCCGGCGCAAGCTCCAGCCGCGTCACCGCTACCGCCTTGCCCATCCTGCCCTCCCCGCCGTGCGAATCGACACCGGGCCAATCGAATCAGCCCGCCAACGCGCCGGAAAGACACAGGTGAGTCAGCTTCACCCCGAGCTGGTCTCAGCCACCGCCGATACGCTGGCGGTCGCGGCCCGCGCCAAGGGCCTGCGGCTGGTTGTCGAGCCGGCGCCGGGCGGGCCGGACCTGCTGCCGGGCGACGCGGTCCGGGTGCGGCAGATCCTGCTGAACCTGCTCGGCAACGCGGTGAAGGTCACCGAGGCCGGCGAGGTGCGCATCGCCGCCGCGACGCGGGCCGAGGCCGAGCAGGTGGCGGTGACGCTGACCGTCACAGACACCGGCATCGGCATGACCGAGACGGCGATGGCGCGGCTGTTCCGGCCCTTCGCGCAGGCCGACAGCTCCACCACGCGGCGCTATGGCGGCTCCGGCCTCGGGCTTTCGATCACCCGGCGGCTGGCGGAGCTGATGGGCGGCAGCGTCACGGTGGAGAGCGCGCCGGGCCTGGGCAGCCGCTTCACCGCGACCTTGCGCCTGCCCGCGGCGACGGAGGCCATCGCAGCCGGCAAGCCGGCGCCGACCACCACCATGGCGCGCAGCTTCCCCGACCCCGCCTGCTGGTGGCCGAGGACCACCCGGTGAACCGCGAGGTGCTGGGCCGCATGCTGGAGCTGCTGGGGTGCGAAGCCGACATGGCCGCCGATGGCGCGGCGGCGCTGGCGCTGTGGCGCGAGGGCAGGCACCGCGTCGCGCTGATCGACCTGCACATGCCGGTGCTGGACGGACTCGACCTGGCGCGCGCGATCCGGCGCGAGGAGGCGGCGACCGGCCGGCCGCGCACGGCACTGGTCGCGGTGACCGCCAATGCGCTGAAGGGCGAGGCGGAGCGTTGCCGTGCCGCCGGCATGGACGGTTTCGTGCCCAAGCCGGCGGCGCTCGAAGCGCTGGGCCGGGCGCTCGACCCCTTCCTGCCGGCGGCGGACGCGGTGCCGCCGTAGGACGGCGCCCCGGCGCGCGAGGCGCTGTTCAATCCGGCGGCGCTGGGCGACCTGTTCGGCGGCGACCCGGCGCGGCTGGACGGGCTGCTGACACGCTTCGCCGACAGCGCCGCGGCCGATGCGTCGGCGATCGGCCAGGCGATGGCGGCGGGTGACCTCGCGGGCGTGGCGGCGGCGGCGCACCGGCTGAAGGGCGCGGCGCACATGGCCGGCGCCG
>JAIEOP010000263.1 GCA_019750465.1 Acetobacteraceae bacterium
CCGCTGCACGGGCTGGCGCCGGGGCTGGAGGCGGCGCTGCGCAGCACCGCCGCCCAGGACCACGCCGCGCCCTTCGAGGTGCTCTGCGCCGTGCGCGACCCGGCCGACCCCGCGGCGGCGCTGGCCGAGCGGGTGATCGGGCCAGGAGGGGCCGTGCTGCGCGACCCGACGCTGCACGGGCCGAACCGCAAGGCCTCCCAGCTCGAGAACCTGGCGCGGCGGCCGCGGCACAAGGTGCTGGTGGCGGTGGATGACGACGTCGCCGTGCCGCCGCACTGGCCGACGGCGGTGACGGCACCGCTGGCCGATCCGGCGGTGGGGTTGGTGACCTGCCTCTATCGCGGCGCGGCGGGCGATGACGGGCCGTGGTCGCGGCTCGGGGCGCTCGGGCTGGACTGGCAGTTCCTGCCCAATGCCATCCTCGGCGAATCGCTCGGCCGGGCGCGCGGCTGCTACGGCGCGACCATGGCGCTGCGCGCCGAGACGCTGGAGCGGATCGGCGGCTTCCGGGCACTGGCCGGGCTGCTGGCGGACGACCATGCGCTGGGCGCGGCGGTGCGGCGGCTGGGGCTGCGGGTGGTGGTGGCGCCGCACCGGCAGACGCTGACCGATGTGGCGCCGATGGCGCGCGACGTCGACCTGGCGGTGCTGCACGCCTCCACGCCGAGCTTCGCGTCGGACGTGAAGGTGGCGGAGCGGCTGAAGGCGGAGAATCCGGGGCTGAAGGTCGGCCTGATCGGCGCCAAGGCCGCCGTTCAGGCCGAGGCATCGCTGCGCGGCGCGCCGGCGATCGACTGGGTGGCGCGGAATTAATTCGACTTCACGGTGCGGGAGGTCGCCGAGGGTCGCGACCTGGCCGCGGTGAAGGGCCTGTCCTTCCGCAACGCCGCGGGCGCGATCGTGCACAATGCCGACCGCCCGGTGCTGGAGGACATGGACGCGCTGCCCTTCGTCTCCCCGGTCTACCGCCGCGACCTCGACTACGCGAAGTACTTCATCGGCTACCCGCACCTGTCGCACACCGAGATCTTCGACGGCGTCGAGACCTTCTACCGGCGCTTCTACTTCCGCGCGCCGAAGATCGCCGCGGTCTGCGGCGAGATGGTGCGCGACCGGCAGATGCTGGTGCGCCGCCTGCGGGAGGGGGTGGAGTTCTTCGGCTTCCTGCGCGAGCGGGCGCGGGCGAGTGCTGCGCAGCGGGCGGCGGCGTAGGGGCTACGGCGCCGTGCCCGGTGCGAAGGGGTTGCGCACCGTCACGCCGCGCCAGGTGAAGCCGTCCTGCATGTCCTCGGAGAGCAGTTGCTCGCACCCAGCCTTGGCGGCGGCGGCGAGAATGACCGAGTCCCAGAAGGACAGGCGATGATTGGCGGCCAGGTCGAGAGCCTCAAGGGTCGTGCCCGGTTCCGTCCCAACCAGGTCGTAGCCATTGGCCCAGAGCATAACCGCGGTGCGCGCCTCGTTGCGGGTGCGCTGTCCGCGCCGCAGCAGCACGACAAACAGCTCGCCGAGCACCTGCGCGGGAATGCGCACATCACGCCTGGGCAATGCGCGGATCATTCTGCGGGCTTCGCTCCAGCGCGGCTCGCCGTTCACGCCCTCGGCATAGGCGAGGATGCTGGTGTCGAGCACGACGCGCACCTCAGTCGCGCTCGTACAGCTCTTCGCGGCTCCATCGGGGGCTGGGGTTCTCGATGGGCGTCTGATTGTCCAGGTGTTCCATCAGTTTCCGCCACGCTTCCTCGCGCGCACCATCCCCTTCCTCCTCGCACGGCGCAATCCGCGCCACCGGCCTGCCGTGCGAGGTCACAACGAAGCTCTGCCCTTCTCGCACCTCGCGCAGGATGCGGGAGAAGCTCCGGTTGGCGTCGGCCGACGAGATGGTCTGGTCCATAGGGTAGATGTAGGCATAAGCACTACATTCCACAAGGCCCGCGGCGCCTACAGCAGCTCCAGCTGCCGCGCCTCCGCCGCCGGCACGCGGAACTGCGTGCAATCCAGCCCCTGCCCGCGAATCCCCGTGCCGTTCATCCCCACCCGCGCCGCCGCCACCCTGAAGCGCTGCGCCAGCATGTCCGCGTAGGGACCCGTTCCGCTCTGCCGCTTGCCGAAGCGACTGTCATAGAGCCGCCCGCCGCGGGTCTCCCGCACCAGCGCCAGCACCCGCTTCGCACGGTCCGGCATGTGGAGGTTCAGCCATTCCTCGAAGAGCTGCGCGATCTCCAGCGGCAGGCGCAGCAGCACGTAGCCGCCGCGCGTCGCGCCGGCGCGCGCGCAGGCTTCCAGGATGCGATCCAGCTCCATGTCGTTCACGCCCGGGATCATCGGCGCCGCCAGCACGCCCACCGGGATGCCGGCCCCGGCAAGCTGGCGGATCGCCTCGATGCGGCGCGGCGGGGTCGCGGCGCGGGGTTCCATGGTGCGCGCCAACGCGGCATCCAGGGTGGTGACGGAGAGGCAGACATGCACCAGGTTGCGCGCCGCCAGGCGCCGCAGGATGTCGAGGTCGCGCAGCACCAGCGCCGACTTCGTCACGATGGTCACGGGATGCGCGAAGCGCTCCAGCACCTCCAGCACCGCACGGGTGATGCCGAGCGTGCGCTCGACCGGCTGGTAGGGATCGGTATTGGCGCCGAGCGCCACCGGCTTCGGCTGGTAGGCCCTGGCGCGCAGCTCCTTCTCCAGCAGTGCCGGCAGCTCCGGCTTGAAGTAGAGCTGGGTCTCGAAGTCGAGGCCCGGCGAATGGCCGAGATAGGCGTGGCTCGGCCGGGCGTAGCAGTAGACGCAGCCATGCTCGCAGCCGCGATAGGGGTTGATCGACCGGTCGAAGCCGATATCCGGGCTCTCGTTCCACGCCATGGCGGAGCGCGCGGCATCGCGGATCAGGGTCGTCGGCAGCGGTGGCAGGTCGAGCAGGTCGTCGAGCGAGCCCCAGCCGTCATCGACCACGTGGCGGGAGGTGCTCTCGAACCGCACCGCCGGGTTGGAGGCGGCGCCCCGGCCCTTGCGGGCGACGGCCAGGCTCTCCGGCCGATCCGGCGTGCCGGCGACCGGCGGCTTGGCGCGACAGGCCTCCGCAACGCCCCGGGCGACGGCGGGAAGACCATCCGGCATGACGTGTTCCCTGTCTGTTCAGTGCCGACCCTGCCAGCGAATTCCGGGCGAGTCAAGAACAAGGAGGGAACTTTTGGTTAAACCCTCCGGCGAACAAATGTTGACCATAATCGTCCCGACCTTGAACGCCGCCCATGCTCTG
>JAIEOP010000222.1 GCA_019750465.1 Acetobacteraceae bacterium
GTGCCAGGCGAGGCGTGCGAGCGGCGCCCAGTCCATCGGTTGCGCCGAGGCGGCGGCGCGGCGGGCGATGCGGGGCAGCAGGTCGCGCAGCTCCTCGAACTCCGCCGTCAGCAGGGCCATCAGGCGCTCCTCGGAGAGGCCGATCGCGTGCAGGCCGGCGCCGGTGCTCGGCTGCCGTGCGTGGTGGCCGCGCGCCAGCGCCATGGCGTTGACGATGACGGCGGCGCGATCCCATTCCGGCGCGCCCGGCATGAGTTCGAGCCCGGCGCGCGCCAGCAGGCGCGCGAGCGGCAGCAGGTGGCGCGCATCGGGGCGCGTCGGATCGATGCGGCGCAACGCGGCGGCTTCGCCGATGGAGAGCCCGCCCTTCTCCGGGTCGCGGTTCACTTCGCGCAGCAGCGCGAGCGTCGGGTGCAATCCGGGCTTGTCTGCGGACGAGGGCTGGTCACCCATCGGCGGTTTCCTCGAGGTCAAGCGGCAGGTTCTTGCGCAGGGCGAAGCGCAGCAGGTCGCGCGCCTTCTGCGCCGCGAGCAGACGGCGCTGCTCGGTGCTGGGGGCGGCTTCGGCGGCCTGCTCGAATACGGCGCTTGCGGCCGTGTGCAGGAAGGCGGACCAGATGCGTTCGGCCGCCAGCGCGGCGTCCGCATCCCCGGCGCCGCGCCACAGATGTGCGAAGAACGCCGCGTCGATGCGCGCGTCGAGGCGCTGCATCCAGGGCTCGACCTGCTGCACGGTGCTGCGCCGATCGAGCTGCACGCGCTCCGGCCCCTTCTGGAACAGCAGGAACAGCGCCGGCCTGAGGCAGCGCGAGGCGGCGGTGCCGGCGGCCGTGGTCATCCTGGCGGCGAGATCGCGCAGTGCCGCGTCTTCCTCGGCCAGCGCGCGCAGGGCGCGATCCTCGGTCACCGGGATTCGGCGGCTGTGGAAGCCCTCGGTCTTGCCCTGGCCACGGGCCAGCGCGGCGGCGACGATCTCCGCCGCGCCGTCGGCCTGGTTGACCCTGGCCAGCAGCGGCTTCCGGAAGGTACGGTCGCGGCCGGCGCCGAAGATCAGCTCCGCCATGCGCCGCCAGCCGAAGCCATCGCCGGTGATGGAGAGCGCCTTGCGCTCGCCGGATTTGCCGGCCTCCACCGGCGTCCAGGGGTCGCCGGCGAGGCCCTTGAGCTGGTCGGCGGCGACCCGCGCCGCGGTGGTCCCGGTGCCGCGGGCGAGAAGTGCGCCGTCCGCGGCCATCTCCAGCCGCAACCGTCGGCAGATTTCGAGGCAGAGCGGGTGCAGGCAATCGACATCGAGCGGCGTCTTGCCGTCCCACGGCTCCAGCCAGAGCAGCTTGGCCTTGCGGCGCTCGCCGAAGCCCGTCGCATCCTCGAAGATCCGGCTGCCGTGGCGCCGCAGCGCGTCGAGGTCGCGGCGGAAGCGCGCGCCCGAGCCGCCGGCGGGCGCGATGCCGAGAAACGTCCGGCTGCCATAGCCGCCATTCATGCGCATGACGCCGTAATTCGATTTGCCGCCATAACCCTCGGTCGCCTGCACCGTGGCGAGCGCGAACAGCCATTCCTCGGGCGCGGCGGCACGCATGCGCGCGCTCTTGAGGTCGTGATTCTTGGCGGTGACGAGCGTGTCGAGCTCGTCGGGGGAGGCGAAGGTGTTGCCATACGCCTTCAGCCCGCCGGCCGGAATGGCGGGCTGCAGCAGCGCCGGCGCATCAGGCCTGGCGACCAGCGACCAGGGCTCGTCTGCCGGCCAGTCCGGCGTGAGGCGGCGCAGCGCCGCCGCCCAGCCCGCCGCGTCCTCCGGCACCGCGCCGCCCTCGGTCGCGAGGGCGGCGAGCTGCACGGGGAAGGCGTGCCACGCCGGCGCCTGGTGCGGCCGCAGCGCCGGGAAGTCCCGCACCGCGTCGCCCATGAGCAGCACGAACAGACGTGGCAGGCTGACGCGTTCGGTACCGCTGGCCGTGCGGACGGTGATGACCGGGTCGGTGAGTAGGTTGTACGTCACTCTTCCACCCCGTGCGCGGGCGGGGCACCCGGTCATCGACGAGTCCCGAGGCGCTGACGCCGATCCGACCAGGGGCCGCCCAGCACCACTTACGCGCCGGGTCGTTCCAACCCCAACCGTCCGTAAGTGTATTGAACCGCGCCGTCCTTCGCAACGAAATAGGGAGTCTCTCCCGGCTTGACCGCCAGGCACTCGCACTCGACCGGCACGTCCCGCGCCATCCATCCCGGCACGACGATCTCGTCCAGCGCCTGCCCGAACGGGCTCACCGCCGCCGGCTCCAGCCGGAAGCGGCGGTCGTCCCCGCCGAGCCGTGTCGGCAGGCGCTCGTCGAACGGGAAGGCCGTGTCGCTCGGCGGTTCCCGATCCCAGCGCAGCGCCGCGCTGCCGGCCTGGCCCCGCTCGGCGCTTCGCGCGCCGGTGACGTGGCGCAGATGCGCGTCCCACACCTCTCCCAGGCCTGTCGCCAGCGCACGCAGAGTGTCCGGATGCGTCGCCGCCTCGACCAGCGCGCGGTTGTCGTCCGGCACGGTGAGCGCCGCGCGCTGCTCCAGCTGCCGCCAGGTCGCCTCGATGGACAGCACGTTCTCGTAGACGCGCCCCAGCCCGTGCCGCGTGCGGCCGCCACCGTGCCGCGCCAGGAAGGGCAGCAGGTCGCGCGCTTCCGGCACCAGCACCGTCGCGCGCGCCGCCTCGAACCCCGCCGGTCGCACCACGTCCCGATGGCGGTGCAGCCGACCCAGCCGCTGCAGCAGCACGTCCATCGGGCAGAGATCGGTCAGCATCAGGTCGGCGTCGATGTCGAGCGACATCTCCAGCGTCTGCGTGCCGACCAGCACGCAGCCGCGCCCGTCGCGCGCCGCCTGCTTGCCGAAACGCCGCTCCACCTCCGCATCGAGCAGCCGCCGGTCGGGCGCGGCGAAGCGGCCGTGATGCGGCGCCACGACGCCGCCCACGGCAAACAGCAGCGCAGGGTCGGGCGCCGCGTCCTCGATCGCCCGCTGCACCGCCAGCGCGCCGGCGACGGTGTTGCGCAGCACCAGCACGCGCGCCCCGGCCTGCGCCGCTGCCAGCGCGGCGGCGGCGATCGCCCCCGGCGCGTCGATCCAGGCCTCGCGCGCGACGGCGACCGTCTTCGCCGCTGCCGGGTCGGCCGGCACGAAGCGCGGGCCGGACGCGTCGCTGATCGCGGGATAGCAGCGCGCCGCCGCCTGCTCCGGCGGCTCCGCGAGCGGTGCCGGCGCGGCGTCGGGCGCCCG
>JAIEOP010000330.1 GCA_019750465.1 Acetobacteraceae bacterium
AGGCTTTGTTGCAGAAGAACTTTCGCCGATTCAGAACCCCGATGCACCTACTCTGTGTGAGAAATGCGGGCTAGCGATGTTGCGCGCTTCCGCCCCCCGCATACAGCGGGGCCCGGAAGGAACCATCGGCTCGAGAGCCGCAGTGGCTGATCAGCTGGCGAGTGGCTCGGGAGCCACTGGCCGCAGCCGCAATTCAACGACTGTCGAGAGATTACCCGATGTGAGTTTCAGGCCTCAACGCGACATTCTTTCGCTGCCCTACGTATGTTTTCGCTTCCCGACTCAAAACAGCTTCAAAGGCTTGGGCTTCGTGGACCAGGGGCACTGCCACAACAACCCTGGTGCTGACGCTGAGACAGTGGTGACCCACACGCTCCACCAGAGCAGTGACATATGGGCCCGATCCCACATGGAGGCGTGACTCCAGTTGCCGCGGAGGACGACGCCGATGCAACCTGTGTCAGTAAAGGCGGCACGCTCATGCAGCTTTGTGCGCATCGATTTGTCGCTGGTGATCAGTGCTGCCCGAGGGTGTGATCCGTCAGCAACCTTCTGGATGAGCGGGACGTCATGTGTGCCCCTGCCGACGAGGTCCAGCGCATGCAGCACTTCGAGCGGATCTGGTGAACCGGCTGTTTCCGCTTCGGCGATCAGCTTGACCGCATGCGCGACTACACGCGGCGTGTTCTCGTCGAAGACCAGCCTCACGCGGCGAGAGGCAGCGCCGCGTCGACGCCAAGTGTGAACCGGACAGCCTGCTCGACCCCGGAAGCGTCGGTTCCATAGAAGGCTGCGACCTTGGCCGCATTACCCTTCTCGGCGCGCCAAGCATCGAACAGAGCCTCGGCCGGCGCGCCACTGGTGTCCTCGACAGGGCGCCCGAATGCACGGCGGGGATCCACAACGATTCGCTGGAAGCGGGCATCCGGGACCCAGCGGCGAGGCGCGTCATCTTCATACTCAACGCTCGCGATAAAGCTATCGACGAGCACGTTGTAGATCGCGAAGTTATCGCCAACCAGATCGTAGAGCGCCGGGTCCCCGGTCTCCTGCTGCGCTTCGGCGAATATCCTGCGGCCATCGGTATGGATGCGCCGCACGGCAAAGGGATGGTCGGTTTTCAGGACGCGTCTGGCGGTCTCTGCGGCCGTTCGGATGGCTTTCCAGCTGGGAGAGCGGCCCTGCCGTTCAGCAGCCTGGACGATTCTTCCCAGGAAAGCGACCTCGAGAAGATCGAGGAAACCAAGGGCAAGCTCACCATCACGCAGCGCATGCTGCCTACGCAGCACCGGGGCGGCCTGGGCCTTCCCCTTCCGCTGGGCGTATCCCTGAAGCCACCCGCGGATCTGCCGCGGCGGCACGCGCGTGAGGCGAGCCGCGTCAGGGACGCTGTAAATGCCGAGGGATGCCGAAATGGCGTTCAAAAGCTCCTCCTCACCTCCGACTCTAGCATAGGGCCCTTCAAACTGGAATCGCCGGTGTCGGCTCCCTCCGCCTCGCCACTTCCCCCCGTCCAACCAAGCCGTAGTGGGCCGCCAGCACGCTGAGGGCCGCGACCAGCATCCCCTGCGCCTGCGTCGCCGGCACCGTCCGGCCACCCCAGCCCTGCCGCATCGCCCATTCCCGCACCGAGCATTCCAGGCCGACGACATGCCAGACGCAGCTCCCGGCCGCGCTATCCGAGCCGCCGAGCACCTCCATGGCGCATGCCACCCTGTCCCTGGCCGCGATCTGCTGCTCCGTGATGCAGTCGCCTCCGCCGCCTACGATCCGGATCAGTGGCACGGCACGCAGGCCGTCGAGCATCGCTGACCGGAACTGCCGCCGGAAGATGCCGCCCGCCTCGAACATCTCGGCGGTGATGGTGCCGTTGGCCTGCATGGCGCCCAGCGTGTCCACGGCACGGCGATGGGCGACCGGCACGCCCGTCTCCGGATCCGCGTCTCGGATCGCCTCACCGAAGTCGCCATGCTGGAGCCGCCACTTCGAGGGGCCCATCGCTTCCTTCTGCTTCGTGGTCTTCGCCTTCCGCTTACCGGCCATGAGTCTTCTCCTGCTGCCGTGGGCCCCAGCGGCGCACGGCTTCGTTCTGGATTGCCTGGCGCAGCCAGGGATCGGTGATGTCCTCGAGGTGCAGCGAGACGACGCCCTGCTGCAGCCAGACGCGGCGGCGCAGCATCTCCATCTCGGGCACGGTGGTTGCGCTGCGGCTTCCGCGGTCGAGGGACGAGCGGGGCGGCAAGGGCGCGCCAGGCATGCTCATGCCTGCCTCCCCCGATCGATCTCTTGAAGAGTGATGAAGAGTCGAGGGGGTAGGAGAGGTCTACCTGTCTGATCAATATAACTATTCAATTCTTCAAACTCTTCAACGGATCTCTCTCCCCCGCACCCCCGCCGGTGTGTCTGCATACGCCCGCGTGAAAAGTTGAATTGTTGAAGAGTCCCGTTTTCTGCGGGTCTGCGCGCGTCATGCAGCATCACTCTTCAAGCCCTCCTGCGGTTCGGTGGCGATGATCCAGCTGGTGCCCGGACCCGACGCGTTCTGCGTGACCTCAATCGCGATCTGCTTGCTGTCGAGCAGCGTCGCGATGGCGTCCTCCCGCTCGGCCTTCGAGAGGAACTGCGTCTTCCGGACGAAGGCGCTGCGGCTGATCCGGCCGGCCTTGCGGATGACCTCGAGGACCTTCTTGATGCGGGAATGCGCCGGCGTGTCGGCGACGAGACGCTCGGCTTCGCGCAGCAGCGTGCCGATGCAGTGATCGACCAGCGCCGAGGCCCAGGTGACGTCGCGGGCCTCGGTGATGGGCCGGGCGGGATCACGACTGACCGCGGCGATCATCGCCAGCTTCGCCGCGTTCTCGGCGTATCGACCGAACAGGGCGGTGGCGTAGGTGCCACGGTGCGACCGCAGGAGATCGGTGGCTTCGCGCCGCACGCGAGCCATGGCCGCCTCGGCGTCCGCGGTCAGCGGCACGGTGTAGGCGTGGATCGGCGCCGAGGATTCCATGGCGTCGGCGATGTTCCCGCCATGGCTGTGGCCGGGCACGCCGCGAGCGATCCCCTGCAGTGCGGACACCAGCGCCGCCGGCGGGTCCATTGGCGCCGGCGTCTCGTTGCGCTCGGGGTAATCGTCGTCGGTCAGGAACACCAGGAAGCGCGCGATGGAGCCGTCCGCCAACGCGCCACCTTCCAGCGCCGTCCACAGCGGGCCCGGGACGGTGACGCCCCAGATGCAGGCGCAGGGCTGCTCGATGGTGACGCGCGGCCG
>JAIEOP010000377.1 GCA_019750465.1 Acetobacteraceae bacterium
GCACCGGCGGCGGCCGCGTGCCCGGCCGTGCCATGGTGCTGCTGCGGCCGCTGGCGCGCGGCGTGCCGCCCCGCGCGGGCTGCTGCGGGAGCTGTTCGGCCTTACCCGCAGCGAGGCCGAGGTGGCCCAGGCACTGGCCAGCGGTGCGAGCAAGGTCGCCGTGGCCGATGCGCGCGGGCTGAAGGAGACCACGGTGCGCACCCAGGTCCGCGCCATCCTGGACAAGGCCGGCGCCGCCAACCTGCGGGAGCTGGAGCGGCTGCTGGCAGGGCTGGAGGGGATGTAATTCGGCCGCGCGCGGGCCATACCCGCCGCCGCATGCCCCGCCAGCAGGACCCCGCGGCGCCGGAACGGCTGGACCGCTTCATGGCGCGCGCCGTCGCCGCCTACTACGCGACCCGGCCCGACCCCTTCGGTCGCGCCGGCGACTTCACCACGGCGCCCGAGATCTCGCAGGCCTTCGGCGAATGCCTCGGCCTCTGGGCCGCGGTGACCTGGGGGGCGATGGGCGCGCCGGACCCCGTGCTGCTGGTGGAACTCGGTCCCGGCCGCGGCACGCTGATGGCCGATGCGCTGCGCGCGGTCGGCCAGGTGGCGCCGGGCTTCCGCGCGGCGCTGCGCGTGCATCTGGTGGAGGCCTCGCCGGCGCTGCGCGCGGTGCAGGCGCGAACGTTGGCGAGTGTGGTCGCGACAGGGCACCCCCCCACCCCAGCCCTCCCCCGCCCTGCGGGGGAGGGAGGGACCCGCGAAGCGGGAGGGTGGGGGTACGATGACGCCGCCTGGCACGATGACCTGACGACCGTGCCGCCGGGGCCGGCGATCGTCCTGGCGAACGAGTTCCTCGATGCCCTGCCGATCCGCCAGTTCATCCGTCGCGGCGGCACCTGGCGGGAACGCTTCGTCCAGGCCGGCGCCTTCGTCGAGGCCGCTGCCGAAGCGCCTCCGCCGCTGCCCGGCGACGCGCCGGAGGGCGCCATCCAGGAAGTCTCCGAACCGGCCCGCGCCCTGTCACGGACCCTCGCGGCGCGCCTCGCCACCGGGGGCGGCGCGGCGCTCCTGCTCGACTACGGCCCCGCCGCGGGCGGCTTCGGCGACACCCTCCAGGCGGTGGCCGGCCATCGCCGCGCCGAGCCGCTGGCCGCGCCCGGCAGCGCCGACCTCACCGCCCATGTGGATTTCGCCGCCATCGCCGCCGCCGGGCGCGAAGGCGGCGCCGCCGTGCATGGGCCGCTGCCGCAGGGCCTCTTCCTCCAGCGCCTCGGGCTGATGAGCCGCGCCGCCATGCTGGCCCGCACCGCCGCCCTGGCCGGCCGGCGCGATGGGGCCGGGCACATCCTCTCCGGTGCCGAGCGGCTCGTTGCGCCCGAGGGCATGGGGCGGCTGTTCAAGGCGCTCTGCCTGTGCCATCCCGCCCTGCCCCCGCCGCCCGGATTCGAGCCCACGTGACGCAGCCCGCCGAGTTCCTGACCGCGCCGGCGCTGGCCGCCCTGGGCGGGGTGCGCCACGGCTTCTTCACCCGCCGCGGCGGCGTCTCCGAAGGACCCTATGCGGCGCTGAACTGCTCGCTCTCCTCGCGCGACAGTCCTGACCGGGTGCGGGAGAACCGCCGCCGCGCCATGGCCGCGCTCGACCTGCCACCCGCCGCACTGCACGGCCTGACGCAGGTGCACGGCATCGCGGTCGCCGATGTCGAGGCCGGCTGGGCCGAGGGCGCCGGGCCGGAAGCCGACGCCATGGTGACGCGCCGCCCGGGCATCGCGCTCGGCATCGTCACCGGCGACTGCGCGCCCGTGCTGCTTGCCGACCCCGAGGCCGGGGTGATCGGCGCCGCCCATGCCGGCTGGCGCGGCGCCATGGCCGGCGTGCTGGAGGCGACCGTCGCCGCGATGGAGCGGCTCGGCGCCGTGCGCGGGCGCATCGCCGCCGCCATCGGCCCCTGCATCGCCCAGCCAGGCTACGAGGTCGGCCCCGACCTGCGGGATGCCGTCCTGGCGCAGTCCCCGGGTGCCGCGCGCTTCTTCGCGCCAGGCCGCCGCGAGGAGCGCTGGCAGTTCGACCTCCCCGGCTACTGCGCCGCCCGGCTCGGCGCGCTGCGGCTGGCCGCCGTCGGCGACACCGCCACCTGCACCCTGGCCGAGGAGGCGCGCTTCTTCAGCCACCGACGCCGTACCCTGGCCGGCGGGGCGGACCCGATCGGCCACCAGCTCTCGGCCATCGGGCTCGCCGCGTGACCCTGCCATGCCCTATGTGATGCAGTTCATGATCCTGCTGCTGCTGACCGTCCTCGTCTCCTGCGTGCTGCTCTGATGCGGGTGGTCCTCGCCGGGGTTCTCACCGCCCTGCTGGCGCTGGCCGCCTGCGGCGACCTGCCGCAGCCGCATCGCGGCCAGCCCGGCGGCGAGGCGGCGCGGCTGGCCACGCCGCTCGCCATCCGCATCGCCGTCCCGGCGCCGGCCGAGGCCATGCTGGACGGGGCGCAGGCCGAGGCCCTGGCGCGCCAGCTCGCCCAGGCGCTGCAGGAGGAGGAGGTGCCGGCCGTCGCCACCGACGCGCCCTGGCCGCTCGACTGGCGCATCGACATCGTGGTGGAGCGCCAGGGCCCCAATGTGCGGCCACGCTACCGGCTGCTCGATGCCGACCGCCGCCAGCAGGCCGCCACCGAGGGCACGCCCATGCCGATCCAGGAGTGGGCGCAGCCGAGCGAGGCGATCTATCGCCGCATGGCCCAGCAGGCGGCGCCGGCGCTGGCGCGGGTGCTGCTGAACGTCGATGCGGCGCGCAAGCAGATCGACCCGAAGCTGCTGGCTGCCGGCCCGCCGCGCCTGCGCTTCGGCGGCGTGCGCGGCGCGCCGGGCGACGGCAACGCCTCCCTGGCGACGCGCATGCGCGAGTTCCTGGCGAACCAGGGCTTCGTCGTGCAGGATTCGGCGGAGGGGGCGACCTACGGGCTTTCCGCGGTGGTCACCGTGACGCCGCCCGAGCGCGGGGTGCAGCGCGTCGAGATCGTCTGGACGGTCAGCCGGCGGGATGGCGAGGATCTCGGCCGCGTGGCGCAGATCAACGAGGTGCCCTCGGGACGGCTGAACGGATTCTGGGGCGACATCGCCTATGCCGCGGCCGAGGAGGCGGCGGACGGCGTGCGCACCGTGGTGGCCAATGCCGAGGACCGGCCACGCGAGCCGGGCGCAGCCGGTCCGGCGAACCGCGCCGCCGGGGCTGCTGCGCAGGGAACACCGAGGGCCGGTCCCACCCTGCGCGCGCCGCCCGGCGGCATCGGCGGCGCCC
>JAIEOP010000090.1 GCA_019750465.1 Acetobacteraceae bacterium
GCGCGCCCACGCCCTGCGAGCGGCCGCGGCCCTGCCCGCCGGCCGCGGCGCGGCCGCGGCGGCTCTCGGTGACCTCCATCGCAACGCTGCTGGCCGATCCCTACGCCTTCTATGCGCGGCAGGTGCTGCGGCTGCACGCGCTCGATCCGCTGGATGCGGAGCCGGACGCCGCCGACTACGGCACCCTGGTGCATGCGGCGCTGGCCGGCTTCCTGCGCCGCCTGCCGGAGGGGCGATGGCCGGGGCAGGACGCGGCGCGCGCGCTGTTCGACGGGGCGGCCGAGGCGGCCCTGGCGGAGTGCGGCGCGCGGCCCGGCATGGCCGCCTTCTGGCGCCCGCGCCTGGCCCGCATCGGCGGCTTCGTGCTGGAGCAGGAGGCGGCGGCACGCCAGGGCGCGCGACATGGGGCGCGGCTGCGGTGCAGCCTGGCCGAGGTGAAGGGCGAGGTGGTGCTGCACGGCGCCGGCCGCGACCGGGTGGTGCTGGAGGCGCGGGCCGACCGCATCGACATCCTCGCCGACGGCACGCTGGCGATCCTCGACTACAAGACCGGCGCGGTCCCGAGCGGGCCGCGGATCGCGGCTGGGGACGCGGCGCAGTTGCCGCTGGAGGCCGCCATCGCCGCGCGCGGCGGCTTTGCCGGCGTGCCGGAGGCAGCGACCACGCAGGCCATCTACTGGCGCCTGACCGGCGGCTTCGACCCCGGCGAGGCGACCGACGCCGGGGACCGGCTGCGGCGCCACCGCCATGCGGCCAGCGCCGCCGAGGCGATCCAGGCCGAGGCGGAGATCGCCTGGGAGTCGGCACGACGCCTGGCGAAGGACTACCTGCTGGGCACCCGGCCCTTCCTCGCCCGGCCGCATCCGGGGCGGCAGCCGGCGGGCAGCGACTACGACCACCTCTCCCGCCTCGGCGAATGGGCCGGCGCGCAGGAAGCCACGGGGGAGGGCGCATGATGGCTGCGCCCCTGCTCCCTCCCCCGCACCGCGGGGGAGGGCCGGGGTGGGGGTGGCCGTGGTTGCCGGGGTGGCAGCCATGCGAATGCAGGCGGGCGTGTGATGGCGGTCGCTCCGCTTCCCCCACCCTCCCGCTTCGCGAGCCCCGTCGGCGGCATGCCGCCGACCCCCCGCGAGCGGGGGAAGGCCGGAGTTGGGAATTCCCCACGCCATGACCATCCCTGTCTCCGCCCGCGAGGCCGCGCGCCTCGCGCAGGCCGCCGCCTCCGATCCCGGGCTGCTCGGCTGCTGGGTGGATGCCTCGGCCGGGTCGGGCAAGACCAAGGTGCTGACCGACCGCGTGCTGCGCCTGCTGCTGCGCGAGGACCAGAAGGCGGGACGTATCCTCTGCCTTACCTTCACCCGCGCCGCGGCGGCGGAGATGCGCACCCGCATCGCCACCCGCCTCGGCGACTGGGCGGTGGCCGAGGAGGCGGCGCTGGCGGAGGCGCTGGCGACGCTCGGCTGCCCGGCCGACCCCGCCACGCGCCGGCGCGCGCGCAGCCTGTTCGCCGAGGTGCTGGAACTGCCCGGCGGCATGCGCATCTCGACGATCCACGGCTTCTGCCAGTCGCTGCTGCACGCCTTCCCGCTGGAAGCCGGCCTGGCGCCGCAATTCCGCGTGCTGGAGGAGGCCGATGCCGCCGCGCTGCACGCCGAGGCGCGCGAGGCGGTGCTGTCCGGCGCCGTGCCAGGGGGGGAGGCCGGCGCCGCGCTGGCGCTGCTCGCCGGGCTGGTCGATGCCGGCAGCTTCGCCGGGGCGGTGGGGGCGCTGCTGAACGGGCGCAACCGCGAGCGCCTCGCCGAATGCCTGCGCGCGAGCAACGGGCTGGACGGGCTGCGGCTGCGGCTGGCCGGGCTGCTCGGCCTCGAGGCCGACATGGACGAGCCGGCGCTGCTGCGCGACGCCTGCCGGGTCCCCGACCCGGTGCCGCGCGCCGCGGCCGCTCTGGTGAACCACAAGGACAAGCGCGCCCGCGACCTGGCGGCAAGGATGCGCGACTGGCTCGACCGCGACCACGAGGCCCGCGCGGCCTGCTGGGACGACTGGTGCGGGCATCTCCTCACCGACAAGGGCGCGCTGCGCGCGGTGCTCGCCGGCGATACGGCCTTCGTTGCCGAGGCCGCCCGCATCGTGGCGCTGCGCGAACGCATCGCCGCCTGCCGCCAGCTGGAGGCGACGACGGCGCTGCTGCGGCTGGCCCACCCCATCCTCGACCACGTGGAGCAGCGCAAGCGCGGCGCCGGGCTGCTCGGCTACGACGACCTCATCGAGATCGCCTCCCGCGTGCTGCGCGACCCGGGCAGCGCCTGGGTGCTGTTCAAGCTCGATGGCGGGCTCGATCACGTGCTGCTCGACGAGGCGCAGGACAGCAACCCGGCGCAGTGGAAGATCGCCTGGGCGCTGAGCGAGGAGTTCTTCGCCGGCCAAGGCGTGGAGCGGAAGGGCGAGCCGCCGGCGCGCAGCGTCTTCGCCGTCGGCGACGTGAAGCAGGCGATCTACGGCTTCCAGGGCTCCGACGCGCGCGGCTTCGGGCTGTGGGAGGCGCGCTTCCGCGGCCGGGTGGAGGCGCTGGACGAACGGGGCTTCCGCCGCGTGCCGCTGACCACCTCCTTCCGCTCCACCGCGCCGGTGCTGGCGCTGGTGGATGCCGTCTTCGCCGATGGTCCGGCGCGCGCCGGGGTGGTCGGGGCGGAGGAGGTGCTGGCGCACCGCGCCGACCGCGAGGGCCATGCCGGGGAGGTCGAGCTCTGGCCGCTGCTGCGGCCGGCGGAGAAGCCGAAGGCCGAGGACTGGCACATCCCCGAGGATCCCGCCGACGCCGCCGATGCCTCGGCGCAGATGGCGGAGGCGCTGGCGGCGCGCATCGCCCACATGATCCGCCACGAGCGCCTGGCCGCGCGCGACCGGCCCGTCCGCGCCGGCGACATCCTGGTGCTGGTGCGGCGGCTGGCCAACGTGCCGCTGGTGCCGCGCCTGGTGCGCGCGCTGAAGGAGCGCAACGTCGCCGTCGCCGGCATCTCGCGCCTGAAGCTCGTCGAGCACATCGCGGTGATGGACCTGCTGGCGCTGTGCGACGTGCTGCTGCTGCCGGAGGACGACCTGCAGCTGGCCGCGCTGCTCAAGAGCCCGCTCTGCGGCCTGGACGAGGATGCATTGTTCGAGCTCGCGCATGGCCGCAAGGCCAGCCTGTGGTCCGTGCTGCTGGCGCATCGCGGCGCGGCGACGCCGACGGGGCGCGCCGCGGGCTGGATCGCGCGGCTGGCCGAGCGCGCCGACCTGCTCGCG
>JAIEOP010000378.1 GCA_019750465.1 Acetobacteraceae bacterium
GTCGGTCGCCGCGGCGCTGCGCCGGTCCGGACGCGGCCGGGCGTGTGCGCAGTGCCGGCGCGGCGCTGCGGGCACGGTCCTCGTCCATCCGTCGCACCTGCGCCGCGAAGGCCGGCGTGAACAGCGAATAGTCCGGCCGCGCCGCTGCGGCGCCGACGCGGAGCCCGGTCGGCAGGTCCGCGGGCGCCGCCGGCCAGGGGCCATGCCGGTGCGCGTCGGACCAGGCCGCCGCCACGCGCAGCGCATAGGCATGCCCCCGCTCCGGCGTCTGCGAGTGGTAGGCGGCGGCGGCGAAGGGCCAGGACCCGGTCGCCCCGTGCAGGCTGCGCAGGAAGCGCGCCGCATAGGCGGTGTTGGCCGCCGGGTCGAAGGCCGCTTCCAGCGAGGCGAAGGCCGCCGGGTGGTGCAGCAGGTTCACCTGGCCGCAGCCGACATCGATGGAGCGCATCCCCCCGGCCAGCAGCGCGCGCGTCTCCGCGATGGCGGCCTCCCTGGTCTCGAAGTAGCGCCCCTGTCCCTCGGCGTTGATCGTCCAGGGCCAGGGCACGGCGCGGCCGGAGACCGGATCGACGCGCCCGCTCTCGACAAGGGCGATGCTGCGCAGCAGGCCGGCGGGGATGTTCTCCGCCCGCTCTGCCGCGGCCACCGCCGGCAGGCAGAGGGCGCCGGGCTCGACCGTGGCGGGCGCGGAGGGGCGCTGTCCGGAGGCCTGGGCGAGACCAGGGGCGAGCAGGAGCAGGGCGACGATGAGGGAACGCAAGGCGGTCTCCGGCTGGGGGGTAGGTCGGAGGAGCAGGGTGGTGCGGCGGCGGGGCGCTGTCCAGATATCAGGGGCGTCTCTCGAAATTTAAGGCGTGCAGCGGCATGCGTCCTCACCATTCCCCATCCTGCCGGAGGGGTAAACCACCTTGCCGCCGGCGCGGCATCACGCCCTGGCGAGGCATGACCGGATTGGCCATGGCCGCCGCGGACGGACTCCGCCGCTTAGCCGGGTGAGCTGCACCCGGTTTCCCTGGACACCCATTTGTCCGAGGAGAGACCGGAACGATGATGTCCAGCATGAAGACGATCGATCATCCTTCAGCCGTTGATGGGCCTGTGGTCAGCGAGGGCGGGCGCAGCCCGTCCACGCTGTCCACAGGCCAGGCGCCGACCGCCCCGGCTACGGCGCCGACCGCCATGCCGATGCCGCGGATCGGCCCCCTGGCGCCAGGCCAGCGGTGGAGCGTCGCGCGCAAGCGCGAGGTCGTCCTGCGCCTGCTGCGCGGGGAGAGCGCCGAACTGCTTTCCCGCGAACTCGGCCTGCCGATGTTCAAGCTCGAGCAGTGGCGCCAGAAGGCCGAGGCCGCCCTCGACGGCGCGCTCGCAGGATGGTGGTCCCGCCGCATCACCGGCGAGCATCGCCTGGTCTGCACCATCGTGCCGAAACCACGGTTCGGCACGATGCTGCAGCCCCTTGATGGGAGAGCAGATTCACGCCTCCAGGCGATCCCGCCTTGCGGCGATCTGCTCTATCGCGTCGAAGGCAGGGCAGGCGACGATCAGCGGATCACCATCGCCGCCTGCCGCTACCATTGCGGCGCACAGGGCGCCCCGCGCCGCGGCCTACGCCACCCGGTTCTCCAGCACGCCGATGCCGTCGATCTCGCAGCGCACCACGTCGCCGGGCCTGAGCGTCCGCGGCGGCTGCATGGCGTAGCCGACGCCCTCCGGCGTGCCGGTCAGGATCACGTCGCCCGGGCGCAGCGTGAAGCCGAGCGAGAGGTGGTGGATGATCTCGCGCACGTCGAAGATCATCTTCGCGGTGTTGCTGTCCTGCCGCCGCTCGCCGTTCACGAAGCAGCGGATGCCGGTGGCCAGCGCGTCCAGCTCCGCCGCCGGGACGATCCAGGGGCCCAGCGGGCAGGAGCGGTCGAGCGACTTGCCCTTGAACCACTGGCCGTAGCGGCGCTGCAGCTCGCGCCCTGTCACGTCGTTGCCGATGGTCCAGCCGAAGACGTGATCGAGCGCGCGCTCCCGCGGGATGTCGGCACCCTCCCTGCCGATCACGGCCACCAGCTCCACTTCGTAGTCCAGCCATTCGGTGACGCCGACATGCGCCGGGATCGGCGCGCCATCCGCGATCACCGCCTCCGGCGCCTTGGTGAAGAATTGCGGGAATTTCGGCAGTTCGGACTGGGTGATGCCGCGGGTGCGGTCGCCCTCCGCCACGTGGTCCATGTAGTTGCGGCCGACGCAGAAGACGTTGCGGCGCGGGCGGGGGATCGGCGCCAGCAGCGTCGCGGCGCCCTTGGCCAGCACGGCGCCGGCGGGTGGCTTGGCGGCAGCCTGCTGCACGGCGGCCAGGGCGGCCGGCCCGGCCTCGATCAACCCGATCATGTCGGCCGCGGCGGCGATTCCGGCGGCCACCAGATCAACGATGCCGCCATCTTCCAGCACGGCGCCGACGCGGGGTCCCCTCGCATCGGAGAAGGTGGCGAGCTTCGTCATGGCGTGTCCTCCAGGGGGCTGCCGCGCGGGGCTGCCGCAGGCAAGCCCGCGAGGGGCAGGCTGACAAGCCCCGGCAGCAGGAATTCCTTAACCCCGGTCCCGCAGTCTGGGCGCAGCCGCCCGACTGGACCGTCGCATGAGACCGCGCCCCCATCGCACCCTGCCGCTGCTCCTGCTGCTCGCTGTTTCCGCCTGCGCCGTCACGCCGCGGCCGATGCCTGTCGCGGGGGTGGCGCCGGGTGCCGCGCCGCAACGCCTGGACGGATCCGGAACCCCTGCCGTGCGCCGCGGCGGCGGGGCGGGGATGCCGGCCCGGGGAGCGTCCGGACGAGGCTGCGGCGCCTCGGTGCTCGACAGCCCGGTGGCGGCGCAGCGCCTGATGGCCGCGACCTTCGCCGAGGGGCCGCGCGAGGCGGAGGCACGGGTGATGGGCTGCCGCCCGGTGTTCCGCGCGCTGTAGAGCGGGGCGCGTTGAGGCAGAATCGCCGCAAACGCTGAATCCCGCGACCCGGCAAAGGCTGGAGCGTGTTGCGTGAGCGCATGCGAACGCAATCCGCTCCAGCGGCGCCGGCCTAACCGCCCGGCGGCACCGCGATCTCCAGCCAGCCGCGGCCATCCATGCGCGCCGCGTCGCCAGGGCGCAGCAGCACGGTGGTGGTGTCGCTCTCGATGATCGCGGGGCCGGCCACCGCCTGGTCCGGCGCCAGCGCGGCGAAGGGCAGCACGGGGGCGGCGACCGCACCCTCCTCCAGCAGGATGCGGCGGGTCGCGCCGGGCACGGCCGGGGCGGCGGCGGGGCGGGGCG
>JAIEOP010000008.1 GCA_019750465.1 Acetobacteraceae bacterium
CCGCCCGGCCCGCGTCGCACGGGTGATGCTGCGCGCCACCCGGGTGGCGATCGCGCGGCCCGGGAGCCGCCCCGGCGCCGTGGCCGCCGGCCTGCCGGACGCGGTTCCGCTCACCCTGCTCGAAGCGCGCGAGGTCAACCCGCCCGACGGCGTCACCCCGGCGCATTGGCGGCTGCTCACCGCCCATGCCGTCGACGATCTCGCCGATGCCTGCGAGATGATCGACTTCTATCGCGCCCGCTGGACCATCGAGCAGCTGTTCCGCACCCTCAAGACCCGCGGCTTCGATATCGAGGCGGTGCGCATCGCCGACGACGCGCCGTTCGAGAAGCTCGCCCTCGCCTCGCTGATCGCCGCCATCGACGTCCTCAAGCTGGTGCGCGACCGCGACGGCACCGCCAAGCGGCCGATCACCGATGTCTTCGACGCCGCCGACCAGCCCGCCATCGCCGCCATCTCCGACAGCCTCGAAGGCAAGACCCAGCGGCAGAAGAACCCCCACCCGCCCGGCTCCCTCGCCTTCGCAACCTGGGTCTGCGCCAGGCTCGGCGGATGGACCGGATACTACGGCAAGCCAGGACCCATCACCGTCCGCAACGGACTGCTCCAACTCAGGGCCATCCAACGCGGATATAAACTCAGGAGACATCTGTGAATCGCGTAGCGGGCGGGGGAGGGAGGAGGCGCGCAGCGCCGGAGGGTGGGGGCGGCCGTGCCACCCTTCGCACCGCCGCCCCAACCCTCCCCCGCCAGCGGGCGCGGGAGACACGCCCTATGCCGCCGCCTCCTCCAGGAATACCTGCACGGCCTGGAACAGCGCGCCGCGGTTGCGCTCCATGACGATGGTGTGCGTGCCCTCGCCCAGCAGCACCAGGCGCTTGCCGGGGCTGCCCGTCAGCAGCGGGAAGATCGCGTTCGCCATGGCGGGCGGCGTGTCGCGGTCCCATTCCGCCACCACCAGCAGCGTCGGCGCCGTCACCTTCGCCGGATCCCACCAGGGCCGGCCGGCCTGCCAGTACTCCCGGCTGTCCAGCAGCACGCCGTTCGGCGCGCGCAGCACCGGCGGGTTGCGCCGCTGCCCCTCCGGGTCGGTGGACCAGGTCACGCCGGCCCAGTGCTCGAACCAGCCTGGCGGGATCAGCGCCGCGCGCTTCTCGGCCGGCACGCCGTTCAGCCAGCGCTCCCGCGCCTGCGCCTGGGTCACCATGCGATAGGCGCCGAGCGCGGCGCCCGCCGCGCCGGCGGCGGGGCTCGCGCCCTCGCGCAGCCAGCCCGGAGCGAACAGCACCAGCCGCTCCACCAGTGCGGGGTTCTCGGCGGCGAAGCGCCCCATCAGCGCCGAGCCCCAGGACCAACCCAGGTGCATGATGCGCGGCACCCCCCGCCGCTCCCGGATGAAGGTGGCGACCGAGCCGATATCCGCCACCGCCGTCTCGCCGCGCACGATCGGCGGGTTGGCCTCCGGCGGCTGCGCCATCTCGGCCGGGCGGGTGCTGCGGCCGTAGCCGCGGATGTCCATGCACCAGACGTCGAAGCCGCGCCCGGCGATGTAGTCCATCCAGGACAGTCCGCCGAGCGGCAGGTCGAAGGCGGTGTGCGCGGGATAGGTCGCGCCGTGCACCATCAGCAGCGTCCGCCCCGGGGCGAAGCCGGTCATGGCTTCCGGCCGCTTGTTGCGCACGAAGATCTCGATGCCCGCGTCGCGCGAGGGCACCATGAACTCCTCGGTGACGAGCGTCGCGGACTGCGCCTGGGCCATGGCAAGGGGACCTGTCGAAAGCAGCGCGGCGGCAGGCGGTGCGGCGAGGAGTGCGCGGCGGCGCATGGGGTCGCTCCGGAAGGTTGGTCCGGCGCACCCTAGCGCGAACCGCCAACCTTTCCACCGGCCGGCTTTCCATCGGCCGCCTTGCCGGCCCGGCCCGCCGACGCGCATTCTGGGGCAGGTCATCCCGGAGGCGCCCCCTCGATGCTGCCGCGTATCCTTGCCGCCCTGATGATCCTGCTGGCCGCATCAGCCGCGCCCAGGCCGGCGACGGCCCAGCAGGGCGGCGCCCAGCAGGGGATGCAGCCGCGCGAACTGGCCGTGGCCAACGACACCGACCGCACGCTGCAGCAGCTCTATGTCTGGCGCACCGGCACGCCGGGCCCGGGCGAGGACCGGCTCGGCGCCAATGTCCTGCCGCCGCGCGCAAGCCTGCGCGTCCCGCTCGGCCGCACCGCCAATTGCAACTGGGAGGTGCGCGCGGTCTTCGACGAGGGCGAGGAGATGCGCCGCCGCGTCGATGTCTGCCGCACCCCGCGCACGGCGCTGGCCGACACCGGCCCACGGCGTGAGATCGAGATCGCCAACGAATCCGACATCGAGCTGCGCGAGCTCTACGTCTTCCCGCCGGGCGCCGCGGAACAGGGCCGCGACCGGCTCGGCACCTCCACCGTGCCGGCGGGCGAGACCTTCAGGCTGCGCATCCGCGGGGATGGCGCGCGGGAATGCCTGCAGGATTTGCGCGCCGTCTTCGCGGATGATTCCGAAGAGCGGCGTCAGCGCCTCGATCTCTGCCGCACGCCGCGCATCCTGTTCGGCGACCCCAGCCTGCCGACGCGCGAGACGCCGGTGGTGAACCGGGCCCGGCGCACGCTGCGCGAGCTCTATGCCGCACCCGCCGTGCCGGATGGTCCGCTGCCGGCCGCCCGCGCCTGGGGCCCCGATCGGCTGGGCAGCGCCGTGATCGCGCCGCGCGAGAGCTTCCGCATGCGGGTGCGCGCGCGCGACTGCGCCTTCGACATCCGTGCCGTCTACGACGACGACAGCGACGAGGTGCAGCGCGGCATCGACCTCTGCGTGGTGCAGGGCGTGGTGTTCGGCGACCGCGTGGCCGCGGAGGCCGCGCCGCGCCGGGTGGCGCTGCTCAACCGGCATGGCCGCACCATCCAGCAGGCCTTCCTCTCGCCGGCCGAGAGCCGCGACTGGGGCGAGGACGTGCTGGGCTCCGCCGTGCTGCCGGTGGGCGGGCGCTTCGAGGCGCAGGCGATCTCCGGCTGCCGCGCCGACCTGCGCATCGTCTTCGAGGGCAATGCGGCGGAGGAGCGGCGCGAGATCGACATCTGCGCGGCCACCACCATCGCGCTGCGCCCCGGCTGGACGGTGGCGGAGCGGATGGACGAGGCGGAGGACA
Organism: Acetobacteraceae bacterium; assembly: GCA_019750465.1. Classification (GTDB taxonomy): domain Bacteria; phylum Pseudomonadota; class Alphaproteobacteria; order Acetobacterales; family Acetobacteraceae; genus JAIEOP01. The sequence goes on from JAIEOP010000008.1 coordinate 3,174, forward strand.
AGGCGGAGGCGCCTGCCTCCCCCGCCCCGGCCCAGGCCGCCGCCGTGGCCGTGCCGGCAACGCCCGGGGCGCAGGCCACGGGTGCAGCACCCGCAGCGCCGGCTGCCGCCACGCCGCCCGCA
>JAIEOP010000349.1 GCA_019750465.1 Acetobacteraceae bacterium
CACCGCCGACGCCCTCCTCGCGCCGCCCGCCGACAGCCTCGCGAGCGCCGTCCACGCGGGCGGGCCGCTCCGGCTCTACGGCCCCGGCACCGGTGGTCGCCCCGGCGAGCCCGCCGGCGTCGAGCTCCAGGGCTGGCTGCGCGCCCGCGAGGCCGGCCGCCACCAGGTGTTCGCCGACTTCGCCTTCGCCCGCGCCGGGGGCGCCATCGCGGGCGTGCCCTGCGCCGCAGTCCTGTGGGTGGAGGAGCGCCGCGCGGGCGCCGCCAGCGGCGAGCTCGGCATCGGCCTCGGCCGGCCCGGCACCCTGTCGCTGACGTTGGGCGCCGACCTCGCCGCGCCGGGCCTGTACCGCTTCCGGCTGTGGCTCGCCTGCGCCCGCGGCGGCTTCCCGACCCCGCCCGCCACCGCCGAGGTCGCCCTCAAGGCCCCGTCCGACCCGGCGCCCCACGGCCTGGGGCCGGACGACCTGCTGCACCGCGAGGGCTGAGGGGGGCGCCCTGGGGCGCGGTAGAGTCCACGCCCCCCCGCCGATCCGGCGGGCCGTCCGCGCGGCAGAGTCCACGCGCGGAACGGCCGGGGCGCGGCTACGCGATCTTGGCCACCGGCGGCTTCGAGGGGTGGAGGACCACGCCGTCCTCCGCCTCCTCGACCCGGGCGTCCGGGTAGGTGGCCAGCGCCAGGTGGAGATTGCCCAGGAAGGTGGGGCGGAAGTGCCGCAGCGCCTTGAAGCCGCCGCCGAACTGCGTGTGCAGCGCGGCCCAGCGCACCGGGGTCGGCCGCTGGAGGACGTGGAGGCGGTAGGCGAGCCACACGTAGAGGTCCAGCGCCATGCTGTTGTTCTGGATGTGCTGGAGCGCCGGCTCCCAGATCGGCACCGGGTGCCGCCGCAGGGCGGCGTGGAAAGACTCGCTGAGCCGCACCCGTTCGATGAAGAGCGAGCCCTGCCGGGCGTCGCCCCCCGCCGCCTCGTCGTCCAGCATGATGAGGCCGTCGTCCACGATCCGCTCGTTGCTGAAGCCCGTCCGGCCCTTCGCCGCGGCGTAGTAGAACGTGAGCTTGCACGTGCTGAGGCGGGCCGCCTGGTCGCGGACCTCGGCGTAGGACTTGCCGCCGTGCGGGATGCCCATGCGCTGGAGCCACTCGCGCATGGACCGCCCGAGCTCGACCTCGCGGGTGTTCGACCGGAGGGCGCGGGTCTGGAGGTAGAGGAGGATCAGCCGGGCGCGGGAGCCGTAGGGCACGCCGGTGAGCTCCGGCTCGGCGGCCCCGGGCCGCAGGATGCGCCCCGGCTCCACCATCAGGGTGACCTGCTCGCTGCGCCGCACCCAGGGCTCGTCCGGCGCGAGCCGCTTGTGCGGCAGCGCGGCCTGGCAGAACCCGCTGTAGGTGACGCCGATGCCGTCCGCCTCGTCCGCCAGCACGTCGGCCGCGATGCGGACCAGGTGGCGCTCGGCCGGGTCCACCCGCCTCAGGGCCTCCTCGCGGCCCACGTCCAGCACCAGCCTGTGCAGCGTCCCCATGTCCGTCGTCCCCCCCGCGCTCCTCCTCTGCCCTTCATCGCGCACCCGCGGCCGGTTGTCGCCGTGGACTCTGCCGCGCGAGCTATTTGAAAAACCTATTTGAAGTCTTCTTAGAAGTGCGTCGGCAGAGTCCACGGGATAAGCCCGCAAGTCCTTGATTCCAGGTGCGCCGCTTTCTGCGCTCCGCGGTAGAGTCCACGCCGGGCGCGGCAGAGTCCACGGGACAAGGCCGGGCGCCTGTGGATGGCGCCGCCTCCGCCGACGCGCGACTCGGGCGCCGGTCGGACACGCCACCCAGTACGGTACGGCGGGTTCGTCGGTTTTTCGGTTTGGCGGTTTAGAGGTTTTCAATACCGCAAATGCGTGCGGCTCAGCGCGGCGCCGCGAGGTCGTCGGGGTCGATCCCGGCGCGCGAGAGGATCTCCAGGATGAGGCCCCGGGCCGGCGCGGCGACCTCGTAGGCGATCTCGCCGTACGCGTCGGGGCCGAGCAGCCCGTCGAGGCGCGGGATGGCGCGGAGCGGCGGCAGCCGCCGCGCGGCCGGCACGATGTCGAGCCAGCGGCGGGCGCGCTTGGCGACGCCCGGGTGGGTCGGCCAGCGGTTGGGCACGGCCACCGCCGCCGGCAGCGCCGCGAGGTTGGCGGCGGCCCGCGCGCCCTCCTGGGCGGACGGGCCGAACGGCACGAGCACCAGGTCGGCGATGTCGGCGAGCACGCGGTCCACGTCGGCGCGGTTGGCGACCCCGTCCACGAGGACGAGGAGGCGGTCCATGGCGAGGAGCCGCTGCAGCTGGTCGGCCAGCAGCGCCGGCGACCGGCCGTCCACGACGACGTAGCGGCGCTCGCCCTCGGCCAGTTCGTCCTCGGGGTCGGTGGTGACGACCACGGCCGGGACCGGACGCGGCAGGCTGCCGGCGCCGTGGGCGGCCAGGTGGCTGAGGGTGGTCTTGCCGGTGCCGCCCTTCGACCCGGCGAAGGCGACGACCCTAGCCATCGACGCCGAGCCCCTGCCCGACCAGCCGGCGCACGATCTCCTGGGGCGTCACGGTGCGCTCCTCGGCCGCCGACGCCTCCAGCGCGCGGCGGCGGAGGCGCGCGTGCCACGCCTTGGGGAGCCGAAGGCTGATCTGCATGGTCGCCTCCGGCGCCGGCGGGCGGCCCGGCCGCCCGCCGCCGGGGCGGGCCAGCGCAGGGACCGCGGCGGGCGCGGCGGGCGGATGAGGGGCACCCGGCTGGGCTGGCGCCGTCGGGACGGCCGGCGGCTGGGCGGCGATGCCGCGCAGGGCTTCCAGGGCTTGTGTTCGCGTTCGCGTCGCCATGTTGTCGTACCGCGGTTCGGCCGAACGACAATACTCCAAACCAACCAACCTGCAAACCTGTAGGTTTGTGGTATCACAAACCGATGGGCTGGTGAATTTGGTCGGCGCTGGGGGCGATGCGATGGACAGGGGTGGCGCTCGGCCACCCCTGCCCACGTCTGCGCCTAGGCCGCGGCCGCTTGTCCCTCCCTGCCCACCGCCGCGATCAGCCAGTCCGCCGCCGCCTGCGCCTTGCTCGCGGCGGCGAAGACCGCCCGCCGGTCGCCGCGCAGCAGCCCGAGCCAGTGCGCGACGTAGCGGGCGTGGTCCTCCCGCGGCTCGGCCGCCAGCCCAAGAGCGGCCAGCGCGAAGGCCGCCCCGAGCTCCGCCACCAGCTCCTCGGCCGCGTAGGCTTGGCTGCCGAAGCGCCCCGTCAGGTCGCGCGCGAGCCGAGACGGGTGCCCGGTCCAGTGGACATTATGCCGACATCGGCATAACGGCCATGATGCCGCGTGCTGGATTATGCCGCGTGGCTTGGCCGGC
>JAIEOP010000309.1 GCA_019750465.1 Acetobacteraceae bacterium
GGAAGATGGCGTCGAGCCGGGCGCGGGCGCCGCCCTCGATGGGGCGGCCGCGGCTGCCGGCGGGGCGCAGGAAGGGGCCGAGCGCCTCCCACTCGGCGTCGGTCATGGGCGCCCAGGGGCGAGGCGGGGAGTAGCGGGAGCGGCGGGGGCGGAGGGGGGAGGGCATGGCGGGCTCGGCTGGGGCGGGGGACCGGGGAGGATGGCAGGGTTGGTGCGAGAACGCAAGGAAAATAATCCTCGTGCCCTGCGGCAGGTGCGGCGACGGGCAGGAGGTCGGGAGCCGACGTCGGGGGCACCGGGGCAGGAAGACGGCGGAAGGAATTCCTCGCGGCGTCGCGGGTCATCTATTGCCACGCCCGGCACCGCCCCGACATTGTCCCACCGCCGCGCCCGCCGCATGCTCCGCCCTCCTGCGGAACGGAGGCCGATGCCCATGGAGCTTGGCGTATTCCTGCCCACCGGCTCGCGCGGCTACATCATCTCCACCAGCGCCCCGGCCAACGAACCAAGCTACGCGCTGAACCGCCACGTGGTGCAGACCGCGGAGCGGCACGGCTTCGGCTTCGCGCTGTCCATGGTGAAGTTCCGCGGCTTCGGCGGCCCCTCGGGCTTCTGGGACGCGGCGCTCGAGCCCTTCACGCTGATCTCGGCGCTGGCCGCCATCACGTCGCGCATCCGGCTGATCAGCACCGCGGCGAGCCTCGCCATGCCGCCCGCCGTCGTCGCGCGCATGGCCGCCACCATGGACCAGGTGGCGCCCGGGCGCATCGCCATCAACGTCATCACCGGCTGGGCGCGCGCGGAATACGAGCAGATGGGCCTCTGGCCGGGCGAGGCGCATTTCGCGCGGCGCTACGACATGGTCGCCGAGTACGTGGCGGTGATGCGCGCGCTCTGGGCCACCGGCCGCTGCGACCTGGAAGGCGAGTTCTTCCGCATGCAGGACTGCGTGCTGGAGCCGCGGCCGCTGCACCCGGTGCCGATCGTCGTCGGCGGCAGCAGCGACAAGGGGCTCGACTTCGCGGCGCGGCACGCGGACTACAATTTCTGCTCGGCGCCGGATGCGGTGAACAGCCCGGATTCCTGCGCCGTGCCGGTGCAGCGGCTGCGCGCGGCCGCCGCGCGACACGGCCGCGACGTGAAGGCGCTGCTCTGGGTGACGGTGATCACGGACGCGACCGATGCCGGGGCCGAGGCGAAGTGGGAGAGGTACCGGCGCGGCATCGACATGCAGGCGATCGGGCGGCGGGTCGGTCAGGCGGCGGCGGACACGGTGACGGTCGACCCCGCCTCCACCGCCTTCCGCCATCGCGGCGCGGAAGTGGCGCCGGTCGGCGGCTGCAAGCTGGTCGGGTCGCACGCAACGATCGCCGCGCAGCTCGACCGGCTGGCGGCGATCCCGGACCTGGCCGGCGTGATGCTGGCCTTCGACGACTACTGGACCGGACTCGACGAGTTCGGGGAGCGCGTGCTGCCGCTGATGCGCGCGCGACGCGGGATGCAGGGGGCGGAATCGGGCGCGGCATAGGCCCCCACCCCGGCCCTCCCCCGCATCGCGGGGGAGGGAGCACTGATCCGCCCTCCCCCGCGTGAGCGGGGGAGGGAGGGGCCCGCGCGGCGCGGGAGGGTGGGGGCTTTCCGATGGCCCCCCCACCCTCCGGCCCGCCTCATGCAGCGCCCACCTCACGCATCCGTGATCACCCCTCGCCCGCCGCCCGGGCGTAGCCTCTCCCCTGCGACATCCGGCCGACGCGCCGCGCCGGTCCCGCCTGCGGCATCGTGCCGGACCGACCCACCCGCAACCGCGCGCCCCTCGCGGCACGCCAGCACGAGGAGTGGCGCCATTGGCCGACAGCAATGCCTGGACTGCCCCCGCCCATGCCGCGCAGACCGGCGCGGAGCCCACCATCCGCCGCATCGGCATCGCCGAGCTGCGCGAGGCGCTGCGGCGCGGCATCGACGATTTCCTCGCCGTGCCGACGCAGCTTGTCATCCTCGGCCTGATCTATCCCCTGGTCGGCCTCGTCGCCGCGCGCGCGGCCTGGGGCGGATCCATCCTGCCGCTGCTCTACCCGATGGTCGCCGGCCTGACGCTGATGGGACCGGTCGCGGCCCTCGGGCTGACGGAGCTGAGCCGGCGGCGCGAGGCAGGCGAGCAGGTGAGCTGGGTGCAGGCCTTCGGCGTGCTGCGCTCGCCGGCGATCGGGGCGATCATCGGCCTCGGCCTGCTGCTGACGGTGATCTTCCTGGCGTGGCTGGCGGCGGCGCAGGCGATCTATGCGGCGACGCTCGGGCCGACGGGGCCGGAGAGCCTCGGCGCGCTGCTGCGCGAGGTGTTCGACACGGCGGCGGGCTGGCGGCTGCTGGCGATCGGCAACCTGGTGGGGTTCGGCTTCGCGCTGCTGGTGCTGGCGCTGACGGCGGTGTCCTTCCCGCTGCTGCTGGACCGCAACACCACGCTGGCGACGGCGCTGCGCACCTCGGTGCGGGCGTGCCTGGTCAATCCCGGGACGATGGCACTCTGGGGCCTTCTGGTGGCAGCGCTGCTGCTGCTTGGGTGCATCCCCTTCTTCGTGGGCCTGGCGGTGGTGATGCCGGTGCTGGGGCACGCGACCTGGCACCTGTACCGCCAGCTCGTGGCCTGACGCCGACGCATCGAATTGGCGACCCGGGCGGCGCGTCCGACGGCGCGGCGCCAATCGGCACCGGTACGCGCGGCAGCGAGCGCCCGGCCCGTGTCGCTCACCGCGCCTCCGCCTCCCGCACCGTCAGCAGCACCGCCCCGCCGGCGAGCAGGAAGGCCAGGATCGTCGCCATCCCGACGCGCTGGCTGCCGCTGAGCTCCGTCGCCGCGGCCAGCGCCGCCGGGCCGAGGAAGCCGGTGATCCGGCCGGAGAGCGCGAACAGGCCGAAATGCGCCGCCACCTCCCCGGGCGGCGCGAGCCGCGCCATCAGCGTGCGGCTCGCCGCCTGGGCCGGGCCGATGAAGAGGCCGAGGGCCAGTGCCAGCGCCCAGAACTGCGCCTTGCTCTCCGCCACCAGCAGCCCGGCGCCGAGCAGCGTCAGCGCCGCGATCGCCACCAGCACCGTCCGCCGCGAGCCGAGCCGGTCCTCGATCAGCCCGAAGGTGGCGGCGCCGGCCCCGGCGGTGACGTTCAGCGCGATGCCGAAGATCAGGATCTCCTCGAACCCCATGCCGAAGACGCCGGCGGCGTAGATGGCGCCGAAGGCGAACAGCGTGTTCAGCCCATCGGTGTAGAACAGCCGGGCGACGAGGAAGCGCAGCATGGCCGGCCGGCGCGGCAGGCCGCGCAGCACGCCGCCGATCTCGGCCAGGCCGCGCCGCGCCGCCCTGCCCCAGCCCGG
>JAIEOP010000317.1 GCA_019750465.1 Acetobacteraceae bacterium
CGGCGGCCGCCAGCGCAGCGCCGCGTTCGGCACGCGCAGCGCGTCCTCGCGCTGGTCGGTGATGATGCGCATGGTCGCCGTCATGCCCGGCAGCAGCCGCCCGCCCGGGTTGGGCACGGAGATGACGACGGTGTAGGTGACGACGTTGCTCACGGTCTGCGCCGCCAGCCGCGTCTCCTTCACGCGCCCCGTCACCGTCTCGCCGGGCCAGGCGGCCACGGTGAAGGGCACCTCCTGGCCGGGGCGCACGCGGCCGATATCGGCCTCGTCCACCGTGGCCCAGACCTCGATCTCCTGCAGGTTGGCGGCGATCTGGAACAGCACCGGCGCCTGCAGGGAGGCGGCGACGGTCTGGCCGAGATCGACGTTGCGCGAGATGACGATGCCGTCGATCGGGGCGCGGATGGTGGCGTTGTTCAGGTCCACCTCGACCTGGCGCAGCACGGCGGCCTTCTGCTCGCGCGCCGCATCGGCGGCCTCCACCTGGGCGCGGGCGGTGCGCGCGGCGGCCAGTGCGGAGAGATGCTGCGCCTCGCGCTGCGCCACGGTGGCGCGGGCGTCGGTCAGCGTCGCGCGCATGCGTTCCAGCATGAAGCCGGCGCGCACCGCGTCGCGCGCGGTGCCGGAGCCGCTGCGGCGCAATTCGCTGGTGCGGCCGTGCTCATACTCGGCGTCACGCAGCTGCGCCTCCACGTTGAGCACTCCGGCAGCGGCCGACGCGCGCTGGGCATCCGCGGTATCGGCGTCGGCCTCGGCCTTCTCCGCCGCCGCGCGGGCGACGGCGATCTGCGCCTCGGCGGCCAGCACGTCGGCGGCGGCGGCGGCGCGGCGCGCCTCGATCAGCGCGGTGTCGAGCCGCGCGACCGGCTGCCCCGCCGTGACGCGGGTGTTGAAGTCGGCCATCAGCGCGCGGATCTGGCCGGAGAGCTGGCTGCCCACCTGCACCGTCACCACCGGGTTCACCGTGCCCGTGGCCGAGACGGCGGCGGTGATGGCGCCGCGATCGGCGGTGGCGGTGCGCAGGCGCGGCCCCGCGGGCTCGCCGCCGAGGCGCCCGAGCCAGGGCAGGTCCACCGCCGTTGCCGCGGGCGTGGCGAGCCACAGCGCGCCGGCCCCGAGGCCCAGGACGGCCAGGCCGATCAGCGCGCGGCGCATCGGGCTGCCCATGCCGGCCTGCGGCGCGCCGCGATGATGGAGGCTCTGCGCATTGCTCCCGCCATATAGGCATCGCATGTAACACTCGTGTTGCTTGGCGGAAGGAAAAAGCGCCGATGCGTATCCTGGTGCTCGGGGCCGGCGCACTCGGCGGCTATTTCGGCGGGCGGCTGCTGCAGGCCGGCGCTGAGCTCGGCTTCCTGGTGCGGCCGCGCCGCGCCGCGCAGCTCGCCGCCGACGGCCTGGTCATCGAGAGCCCCTTCGGCGCGCTGCGCCGCCCCGTCGCCACGGTGATGGAGGGTGCGGCAGCGCCGGGCTGGGACCTGATCCTGCTCGCCTGCAAGGCCTATGATCTGGACGCGGCCATCGCCGCCATCCGCCCCGCGGTCGATGACCGCACCGCCATCCTGCCCGTGCTGAACGGCCTGTCGCACATCGAGACCCTGCAGCGCGAATTCGGCGCCGCGCGGGTGCTCGGCGGGCTGGCGAAGATCCAGGCGACGCTGGCGCCGGACGGCACCGTGCGGCACCTGAACGACTGGCGCTGGCTCACCTTCGGCGAGCTGGATGGCACCATGAGCCCGCGCGTCGGGGCGCTGGCGGCGCTTGCCGGCCGGGCCGAGGGCGTGATCGCGGAGGCGGTGCCCGACATCCTGCACCGCATGTGGGAGAAGCTGGTGCATCTCGGCACCAGCGCCATCGGCACCGTGCTGCTGCGCGCCAATACCGGCGAGATCGCACGCAGCCCCGGCGGCGCCGCCTTCATGCACCGGCTGCTCGACCGCAACGCCGCCATCGCCGAGGCCAACGGCCACCCGATGCGCCCGGACTACATCGCGGAGTTCCGCGCCCTCTTCGCCGACGAGAAGGGGATGTACGCCACCTCCATGCTGCGCGACCTGGAGGCCGGCGGGCGCATCGAGGCCGACCACATCCTCGGCTTCCTGCTGGCCGCCGCGCGCCGGGCCGGGGTGCCGGACGAGGCGCACGAAGCGGCCTACCTCCACGCCAAGGCCTTCGAGCAGCGGCGCGACGCCGGGCGGCTGCCGGGGCGGGGATGAAGAACCCTTAATCTCTATTGATTGAGTAGGGATATTGTGGTCTGTTGTGGCCTTCGATGACGGAGCACGACGCCATGCCGCTGCTGCGCCTTGACGCCATCTCCCGCCGTGCCCTGACCCGCCGCCTGCTCGACCGCGTCACGCTGGAGGTGGCGGAGGGCGAATGCCTGGCGCTGCTCGGCGCCGAGGGCAGCGGCCGGGCCAGCCTGCTGCGCGTCATCGCCGGGCTGGAGGAGCCGGATGAGGGGCGCATCCTGCTCGATGGCCGCGACATCACCCGCCTGCCGGCGCGGCGCCGGCCGATCGCGCATGTCTTCCAGCACGACCCGCTGTTCGGCCACGCCACGGTGTTCGACACCGTCGCGGCGGCGCTGCCCGAAGCCGGGGATGGCGACGGCCCGACCGGCGCGCGCGTGCACGGGCTGCTCGGCCTGGTCGGGCTGGCGGCGGATGCGGGGTCGATGCCGGCCATGCTGCCGGCGGGCAAGCGCCGCCGCCTGACGCTGGCGCGCGCGCTCGCGTCCGGGCCGCGGCTGCTGCTGGTGGGCGCGGGCTTCGGCCATGCCGACCCGGATCGCCCGGCGCCGCGGCGCTGGCTGCGCGACGTGCAGTGCCGGCTGGGGCTCACCATGGTCGTCGTCGCGCAGGCCGCGGAGGGGGCGATGGCGCTCGCCGATCGCGTGGCCGTGCTGGTGGAGGGGCGCGTGGCGCAGATCGGCACGCCGGCGGCGCTGACCCGGTCGCCCGCCAATGCCGCGGTGGCGCGGCTGGTGGGCGCCCCCGCCCCCGTCGTGGCCGGCGCGGAAGGCGGACTCTGGCTGCCGGCCGAGGCGCTGGAGGTGGTGGCCCCGGGCCTCGGCATGCCGGCCCGGGTGCTGGGGGCGACGATGCTGGGCGCGACGGTGCGCCTGGACCTGGAACTGCTCGCCGATGGCCGCCAGCTGGAGGCCGAGGTGCCGAGCTTCGGCATCGGCGGCGCGCTCTCGCCCGGCAGCATCATCGGGCTGCGGGTGCGGGAGGGCGGGCTGCGCGGCGGCGCGATGGTGAACTGAGAGGCGGCGGCGCCGGTCCTTCGTGCAGTCCGGGCCGGCCCCGGCCCTGCCGCTACCCCAGCCGCGCCGCCACCCGCGCCGCCACCCGCGCCACCAGCGCCTCGCGCGCCGTGCGCATCGCCGCCCCCCGTTCCTTC
>JAIEOP010000284.1 GCA_019750465.1 Acetobacteraceae bacterium
ACCCTCGCCGGCATCTACCTCCTCGACGGAGACCCGCGCGCCAAGGCCGCATACGACAAGCTCATCGCACTCAGCCCACCCTACACCTCCGCAGCGGACTTCGCACACAGCCCGAACTCGGCCGTGACCATCCCGGGGCGCTACGGACGGCGGCGCTGACGCCACGTGCCGTGCTGCCCTCCCGTACCCGCCGCGTCGTGCTGCACAGCCTTGTCCTTGCCCTCCCCGCGATCTCCGCGCGACCCATTCCCGCCCTGCCGGCCGCAACGCTGACCACTGGCCCCGGCCAGCGCTTCCCCAGCCTTGCCGCCGCCGTGGCCGCGGCGCGCGACGGCGACACGCTGCTGCTGCAGCCCGGCACCTATCTCGACGACTTCGCCACCATCGGCCGGCGCCTGACGCTGCGCAGCGTGGGCGGCCTGGCCGAGTTCGTCGCCACCACCCCGCCGCCGAACGGCAAGGCCATCCTGGTGATCGACACCGACGTCACCATCGAGGGCCTGTCCTTCGCCGGCAGCACCTCGCGCAGCCAGAACGGCGCCGGCATCCGCTACCAGGGCGGCCATCTGCGACTGCAGCGCTGCCGCTTCCGGGGCAACCAGATGAACCTGCTGGCCGCCGGCGACCCGGCCGGCAGCATCACCATCGAGCGCTGCGAATTCGGCCCGACCGTGACCAGCACCAGCCTGTCGCACGGGCTCTACGTGAACGTCGTCGGCACGCTGACGGTGCGGGACAGCCTGTTCCACGGCGCGGCGACGGGCCACCAGATCAAGAGCCGGGCGCTGCGCAGCAGCATCACCGGCTGCCGCATCTTCGACCGCGACAGCCATGCAAGCTACAGCGTGGACCTGCCGAATGGCGGGCTGGCGGTGCTCGAAGGCAACCTGATCGAGCAGGGGCCGAACTCGCGCAACCCCGCCATCATCCACTTCGGTGGCGAGGACGAGCCGCATCCTGATTCCGCCCTGCGCATCACGCGCAACACCGTGGTGAACAACCTGGACTCGCCCGCGGCGCGGCTGCTGCGCAACCAGACCGGGGCGGTGGCGCGCATCGCGGAGAACCGGGTCTTCGGCCTGGATGACCGGCAGGTCGCCGACGGGCCGGCCGAGGTCTCGGGCACGCAGCGGCCGGCCACGCCGCCGGTGCCTGACATGGCGCCACCCTGGGCGCCCGCCTGGCACCCATCCGGGGCCCGACGGCGCTGAGGCTTAGAGCGTATTGCGTTCGTATGCGCTCACGCAACACGCTCTAGCCTTTGCTGGCTAGCCTTTGCTGGCTAGCCTTTGCTGGCTAGCCTTTGCTGGCTAGCCTTTGCTGAATCGCGGGATTCAGCGTTTGCGGCGATTCTGCCTCAACGCATCCCGCTCCAGCGGCGGTTTCCAGAATTCGCGTACGAGCCGCCCCGCAACCAGGAATATGCAAGCGGCCTGGAGCAGCGACTGGATGACGAGGCCGAGCCGGTCGTAGCGTAGCACGAGGCGCCTGTTCTCCAGCACCCAGGCATTGAGGACCAGGTCGGGGTGGCCGCGCAGCATGCTGGCCAACCGGACATGCACCTTCGCCAGCAGGCCCGTCCTCGTCCAGCGGGCGAGGCAACGGCGCAGGGTCGAGCCGCTGGCCTGCTCTCCGGTGGCGGTCAGGCCGCGCCAGGGCGTGCCCCCGCGCAGGAAGCGGCGCAAAGTCGCCACCACGCGGATGGTCTCGGTCGGTGGGTGGCCGGGGCCGGGGCCCGGCGGCCGATCACACGCGTCGATGACCGTGGCGATGAGATGCAGGAGGCGGACATCCAAGGTGGCAGCCTCTGTCTGTGCCGCCCCAGACATGGGCAGCCGCGCAGGAACGCCGATCGGGCCGGCTCAACCGTAGGTGGTTGTGGAAACCGCGTCTAACGGTTCAAGGCTTCGGCAAATCCGGCGCGGCTTACGGACTCCTACCCACACTGCCCCGTCAACTCCCCATTTAGCAGGATTGCCGCTACTGTGGGGCGCCAATGTTACTCCTGGGGCGCTTCGATGCGGCTTGACCACCTTGCGGACGCCGTGGTCCGGGCCGTCATCCCCTTCCAAGGGGGCTTGCGCCGCCTGAAGCGTCGCCTGCGCCCCTATGAGGAGGATGACGCCAACTCGGACTATTGCATCACTAACGGACTTGAGCAGCTTGCCGCGCTGCGCCGTCTGAGCATTGCGGTGGACGGGGCGGAGGTTCTCGAGTTCGGCGTGGGCTGGACGCCGCTGATCCCCCTGCTGTTCCACATGGCCGGGGCACGTCGTCTCGTCCTGACCGATGTCGCGCGGTTGATGGACGAGCACACCCTGGCTCGCGCCCGGGAGATCGTCGCCGCCCGGGTGGAGGATGCCGCCCGCGTGCTGGACCGCCCGGCCGGAGACCTGCTGGCCCGACTGCACGGGCCCTTTCCGCACGACTACTTGGTGCCCTGGAACCCGGAGGCCCATCCGGCGGGCAGCGTCGACATCGTGATCTCCCGCGCCGTGCTCGAGCACGTCCCGCAGCCGCAGATCGCCGTCTTCTTCCGGCAGTTCCACCGCATCCTGCGCGAGCGCGGCGTGATGTGCCACGTGATCGACAACTCCGACCACTGGCAGCATAAGGACCGCGGCCTCAGCCGCGTCGAGTTCCTCCGCTACGAGGAGACGGAACTGGTCTGGCGGTTGGCCCAGATGAACGAGCAGGCCTTCCAGAACCGGCTGCGGCACAGCGACTACGAGCGCATGATGCGCGATGCTGGCTTCCGCGTCCTGCTCGCCGAAGGCGAGCCCGACGCGCTCTGCCTGCGGGACCTGGAGCGCATTCCCCTGTCGAGCCGCTTCCGCGGCTACGCGCCGCGCGATCTCGCCATCCTCATCTCATTGATCGTAACGACGAAAGTTTGAAGGGGACGGCTGTAGTGAAGGTAGGACCGTTGCCCTGGCTGTATGCCAGCACAAGCCCAGCATGCCGCGGTGATGCAGGGCGGAGGCATGGGCGGTGGGATATTCGGCCAACAGGCAGGTGGCGAGCTGGCCGTCGAGGGTTCGGACATAGCGGGTAAACTCGGAAAAGCCGAGGTCGACCAAGTGATGTGAACCGCCCCGGGTTCGTCGGAGGCTGTTTGTTTTAAGTCATGCCGACAGGGCAAGGTTCTCCTGGGCGGCGTAGTAGCCTGCCTCGGCATCGGCCGGTGGGACATAGCCGATCGGCTCGAGCAGGCGGCGGACGCCGCGCAGCGCCTGCAACGCCTCGACGCGCGGCGCCAGCGGCCACCTTGGCATGAACTCGGTGGTGGCCACCTCGAGCCGCTCCTTCGCATGCCGGGCTGCCAGATGAGAGTCCGGCTCTGAACTCACCCGGAACGAGCCAGGCGGCGGGTCAGCAGCATGACGGATGCGGTGTAGAGGAAGGC
>JAIEOP010000259.1 GCA_019750465.1 Acetobacteraceae bacterium
CATGATGCCGCGTGCTGGATTATGCCGCGTGGCTTGGCCGGCTGGCGCGGCTGCGGCGCGTCGGCCACGCGGCGGGGCGGCATAATCAGAGTGCTTCGAGGAATGCGAGCAGCGCGTCGTCGGGTCGGTATCGGCCCGGGCTGGCATCGGGTGTTGCCACGCGCGCCAGCGCCTGTTCCTTCAGCCGCAGGTCGGCGTGGATGTAGACCATGGTGGTCTCGACGGCCTCGTGACCGAGCCAGAGGGCAATGACGGCCTGGTCGACGCCGTGCCGCAGCAGCTCCATCGCCGTGCTGTGGCGCAGGACATGCGGGCTGACGCGCTTGGCGCGGAGCGTTGGGCAGGATGCGGCGGCAGCCCCCGCGTGGCGGCACACGAGGCGCTCCAGCGCGTCCCGGCTCAGCCGCGTGTTGCGGATCGTCGGGAACAGCGGCGCATCGGGTGCGCCGCCGCGCTCGCGCAGCCACGCGGCCAGCACGGCGGCAGCGTCGCGGCGGAGCGGCGTGCAACGTTCCTTGCGTCCCTTGCCCTCGCACCGGACGTGGGCGCCGGCGCCGAGCACGACGTCGCGGCAGCTGAGGCCGGCCAGCTCCGACGCGCGCAGCCCCGTCCGCAGCGCGAGGAGCAGGAGCGCGTGGTCGCGCCGCCCGGCCCAGGTGGTCCGGTCGGGGGCGGCAATCAGGGCGGTGATCTCGGGCGCCTCCAGGAAGGCCACGGATCGCCGGTCGTGCCGCTTGGCGGGGATGGCGAGGATGCGCTGGCAGTGCAGGAGGAGGGCGGGCTCGTTCAGCGCGACGTAGCGGAAGAACGATCGGATGGCGGCGAGGCGGGCGTTGCGGCTGCGCGCGCCGTTGCGCCGCTCCGCCTCGAGGTGGGCGAGGAAGTCCGCGACCAGGTCGGCGTCGATGTCCTCGACCCGGAGCCGGGTCGGCGGGCGCCCGAGCCGCTGCGCGGCGTAGCGCAGCAGCAGGCGGAAGGCGTCGCGGTAGGCGGAGATCGTATGGGGGCTGGCCTGCATCTGCGCGCACAGCCGTTCCGTGAAGAAGCGTTGGAGCAGCGCGGGCAAGGTGGCGGCGGTCATGGCGCGGCCTCCCCGTCTGGCGTGCCCTCGACCCTCGCCGCGGCGAGGGCCAGCAGCTCCGGCACGGCCTCGATGTACCAGTAGGTGTGCTCGGGCCTGGCGTGGCCGAGATAGGAGGTCAGCCGGATCATCTCGCGCGCCGCGTCCTGGCCCGTGCGGTACCAGCCCACGATGACGCGGGCGGCGAAGGTGTGGCGGAGGTCGTGGATGCGCGGGCCGCGGCCGTGACGGCGCTCGCGCTGCGGCGGCCGGAGGCCCAGCTGCTGGCACACGAGGGCGAAGTTGTAGCGAGCGCTGCAGTCGCTGACGCGCCGGCCGTGCTCGCCCACGAAGAAGGGCTGTGCCGGGCGGCCGAGCAGCCGGTCGCGCTCGGCGGCGTAGGCCCGGAGGCGCTCCGTCGCGCTCGGGTGCAGCGGCACGAGCCGGGCCTTGCCGAACTTGCCCTGCCGCACCGTCAGCACGCCTGCCGCGAGATCGACGTCGCCGGCGTCGAGCGCGAGGGCCTCGCTGACGCGCAACCCGGTCGCGGCGATGAGGCCGATCAGCGTCGCGTGCGTCAGGCCGCGCAGCCCGTAGGGCGAGGGCAGCTCCACCGCCGCGGCGACGATGCGCGCCACGTCGCCGGCGGCATAGATGTGTGGGCGCCGGCGGCGGGCCCTGCTCGGGATCAGCCCCGCCGGCGGCACCTCGTGGGCCTGGTCGAGGCCGTGCAGCCACTCCGCGAACCGCCGCACGATCCCGAGGCGGGCCGCCCAGGTCTGCCGCCCCGCCCGCCCGAAGCCCTCCTGCCAGCGGAGGAACAGCGCGGTGCTGACATGCGCCGCACCCGCCTCCTCGGCAAAGGCCACGAAGCGGCGGAGGATCCGCGCCGAGGTATCGAGGTCGAAGCCGAGGCCTCGCCTGACCGCAAGGTAGCGGTCGAGCTCCTCGCCGAGCGGGCTCATGGCGCGTCTCCCGCCGCCGGCCAGGGCTGCGCGATGCCGCGTAGGCCCTCGATGTCGAGCCGGGCATAGAGCAGCGTCGTGGCGCGCGAGCGGTGGCGCAGCACCTCGGCGACCTCGTCGAGCGAGGCGCCGCGGCGCACCAGGTGGGCGGCAAGGCTGTGGCGCAGCACGTGCGACCCGGCGTAGGGGGGCGGTGGCGTCACGCCGGCGCGGGCGAAAGCCGTTCGCAGGATGGTGTTGAGCACCTGCCCGTCCTGGAACGGGCCGTGCGGTGCGCGATCGGTGACGAACAGGGCGCGCGAGGCCGAGACCCTGTCGTGGCGCAGGTAGCCGGCGATCGCCTCCCCGACATCGGGCGGCAGGGGCAACCGGTCGTGCAGCCCGCCCTTGCCGCGCACGAGCAATTCGCCCGTCCGCCAGTCGAGGTCGTCGAGCCGGATCGCGACCACCTCCGGCGCGCGCAGGCCGAGGCGCGCCTGGAGCAGCACCATGGCGTGGTTGCGCCGACCAAGCCGGGGCGCGGCCCGGACGGCGGCGAGCACCGCCTCGACCGCCTCGGGAGGCAGGTGGCGCGGCAGCCGCCGGCCGTAGCGGTGCGCCACGCTCGGGACGGAGGGGGCCAGGTTGGCGGGCGTCAGCCCAGCGCGGAACAGATACTGGAGAAAGCTGCGCAGATGCGTGGGCGGCGTCCTGTCGCGGAACGGCGCGCCCCGGGCGGTGAGGTGCTGGAGGAAGGCGGCGACGTCGCCGGGCGTGATCGCGCCAGGCGCGTCGCCCGCCTCGCCGAAGCGGAAGGCGAGGAAGCGGTCGGCGAAGCGGCAGCAGTGCCCGATCGTGCGCTCGCTCAGGCCGCGCTGATGGCGCAGGTAGCTCTCGTAGTCGCGGCGCAGCGCCGCGCGATCGCGCTGCCACGCCGGCAAGGGCGCCGGCGCGTCGGCCGCGCGCGGTGCCGCGAGAAGGCCGGCGACACGCCTCGCGACGGCGACGGTCGCGCGTCGGGGGCTGGAACGCGCCGCGTCATGCCCGACGAGCGCGACGATGCGCTCGGGCGTCAGCTCGTCCGGCGCGATGCCACGTTCGGCGACGATCCGGCACAGCCGACGGACGATGCCGAGATAGCTGCGCACCGTGGATCGGCGGTAGCCCAGGCGCTCGAGTTCGGCGCAGTACCGCTCCGGAAGGCCGTCGAGGAGGTCGTCTGCGCAGGCCGCTGTCGTGACGTCGGTCATGTCCTCTCCCCTCCTTGCGGGAGGCGAGAAGTGACGCACGCCGCATGCGTCGCGGCTCGGCGCTCATTGGCCCGATTATGCCGTCCTGCCGAGCGGCCAAGGCGCCGCAGCCGCGCCAGCCGGCCAAGCCACGCGGCATAATCCAGCACGCGGCATCATG
>JAIEOP010000439.1 GCA_019750465.1 Acetobacteraceae bacterium
CCGAGGCCGAGGCCAGCGCCGCCATCGCCGCGGCGCAGCGGGCCGCCGGCGACGTCGCCATCCAGTGCGTGGTGCTGCCCGACGCGCCGGAGGCGGCGCTGCTGCGCGCCGGCGCCACGCACGACCTGATCGTGCTGGGCCGCGACTGCACCCTCGGCCGGGAGGAGGCGGAGGACGGCCTCGCCCCGGTCGCCGAGGCGCTGCTGCGCGACGGCGCGCGGCCGCTGCTGCTGGTGCCGCCCGGCGCGCCGCCAGGCACGGAGGGGCCGGTGCTGGTGGCCTATGACGGCTCCCTGCCGGCGATGCGCGCCCTGCAGCTCTTCGCCCTGCTCGGGCTGGCGGAGGGCTCGCCGGTGAAGCTGCTCACCGTCGATGCGGATGCGGCGGAGGCGGCGCGGCTGGCCGCGGAAGGCGCCGCCTTCCTGCGCCGCCACGGCATCGAGGCCGAGGAATGGCCGGTCGAGGGCGGCCACCCGGCCGAGCTGCTGCTGGCCGAGGCGGCCACGACCGGCGCCCGGCTGATGGTCATGGGCGCCTTCGGCACCAGCGGGTTGTGGGCGATGCTGACCGGCAGCCCGACGCGCACCCTGCTGCGCCAGGCGCCCTGCGCGGTGTTCGTGCATCACTGAACGCGGCCGCGCGTCAGGCGATGCTCGCGTGGATCGCGTCGCAATGGCGCAGCGGCGCCGGATGGCCGAGCACCCAGGCACGCGGCGGCGTCCCGGTGGGGTAGAAGCGGGTATTCGCGACGAAGCCGTAGATCGCCGCATCCAGGCTGCATGGAACGGTGCCGAAGACGAAGCCCTCGGCGGGCAGTTGTGCGCCGACCGCCGCCAGGTTGCCGATGCCGCGGGCATAGGCCTGCTCCGGCGTGAAGCGGCCGATGCCCTGGTAGCGGTAGCGCTGCGCGTTGTAGGCGCGCGCCGGCGTCAGCGCCCGGTCCAGCGTCAGCCCGCGGTGCGCTTCCAGGTGCGCGATGATCGCCGCGCTGTCGCCCACCGTCTCCGCGCCGTCCGTCAGGTAGGGAAGCTGGCCGCGCGGCGCCCGGGAGGCATCGGAGATGTGCGCATGGCGGAAGGCGAGGCCGCCGAGGCGCATCGCGGCGAAGACCTTCAGCCCGAAGGGGTTGTTGTCGGCCACGCCGAACAGGCCTGGATAGGAATGCAGCGTCAGCACCCGGGCCGGCCTCCCGCCAGCACGCCGGCGGTGCGCAACGCCGCCACCTCGGCGGCACCGTAGCCGAGTTCCGCCGCGATCGCGTCGTTGTCCGCGCCGGGCGGCGCCAGGTCGTGGCGCAGCGGCGCCCGCTGGCCGTCGAGCGCCACCGGAAGCGCGGGCAGCCGCACCACCTGCCCATCCGGCAGGGTCAGCGGCACCAGGCCGCCGGCATTGAGGTGCGGGTCGTCGAACAGCTCGGCCGGCCGGCCGATCGGCGCATAGGGCAGGCCCAGCGCCTCGCATTGCGCGACCAGCGCGTCGCGCGTCAGGCCGCGGAACGCCTCCGCGACGCGCGGGATGGTGCGGTGGCGCTCGGCGACGCGCTGCCCCTTCGTCGCGAGCGTCGGGTCGGCGGCGAGGTCGTCGAGGCCGAAGGCGGCGCAGAAGGCCGGCCACTGCGTGTCCGTCACCACGCCGACGAAGAGCTGGCCGCCATCGGCGGTGTCGAACACGTCGTACACGGGCCAGGCCGGGGTGCGCACCGACATCGGCTGCGGCGGCGTGCCGGTGATCGCGGCCTGCGCCATGTGCTGCGCCATCAGCAGCGCCACCGTCTCGAACAGCCCGGCCTCGACATGGCGGCCCTGGCCCGTGCGCTCGCGCTCCGCCACCGCAGCGAGGATGCCGATCGCCGCCGCCATGCCGCCCATGATGTCGATCACGCTGCTGCCGGCGCGCTGCGGCTTGCCGACGGGCCCGGTCATGTAGGCCAGCCCGCCCATCATCTGCACCACTTCGTCGAGCGCCGTGCGGTGCGCGTAGGGGCCGGGCAGGAAGCCCTTGCAGGAGCAGGTGATCAGGCGCGGGTTGGCGGCGCGCAGCGCGTCCGGCCCCAGGCCGAGCTTCGCCATGGCGCCGGGGCGGAAATTCTCGATCATCACGTCGGCGCCGGCGAGCAGGCGGCGCACCAGGGCCAGCCCCTCCGGCCGCTTCATGTCGATGCAAAGGCTGCGGCGGTTGCGCTGGAAGGCGGCGTAGAAGCCGGTGCCGGAGCCGGTCAGGCGGCGCGTGGAATCGCCCTCCGGCGCCGGCTCCACCTTCACGACATCGGCGCCGAGATCGGCCAGCACCATGCCGCAGGTCGGGCCCATGACCATGTGGGTGAACTCGACGACCCGCAGGTGCGCGAGCGGCGTCGGGGCCGCCGCGGTCATTGCGCGCGCACCCCGGCGGCGCGCAGGATGCCCTCCCAGCGGAGCATCTCGGCGGCGACGTAGCGCTGCGCCTCCGCCGGCGTGGTGCCGAGCACGCGCTCGGCACCAAGTTCGGTCAGGCGGTTGCGCAAGCCCTCCTCGGCCAGCACGGCGTGCAGCTCGGCGCCGATGCGGGCCTGCAACGGCGCCGGCGTCGTGCTGGGCACCAGGATCACCTGCCAGACGCTGAACACGGCCTCGGGAAAGCCCGCCTCCACCACGGTGGGCAGGTCGGGCATGGCCGGGCTGCGCTGCGCCGCCGAGACCGCCAGCGCGCGCGCCTGGCCCGCGCGGGCGATCGGGAAGCCGGTGGGGCCGGCGTCGTAGAGCATGTCCAGCGTGCCGGCGGCGAGATCGAGCACCGCGGGCGCGCTGCCGCGGTACGACACCTCCTGCATGTCCAGCCCGGCCGCCCGGGTCAGCAGCAGGGAGACGAGCTGCAGCGCGCCGCCGCCGCCGGCCGAGGCATAGGTGTAGCGCCCCGGCGCCGCGCGCACCGCCGCGACGAATTCCCCGAGCGTGCGCCAGGGCCGCCCGTTCGGCACCAGCAGCACCATCGGGCTCTCGGCGACGATGGTCAGCGGCGTGAGGTCCCTGGGCGGATCGTAGTCGAGCTGCGCGTAGAGCGTGCGGTTCACCGCATGGCTGATGTTGGTGAACAGCCAGGTGTAGCCGTCGCCCGGCGCCTTCGCGACCATGGCGGCGCCGATGGTGCCGCCGGCGCCGCTGCGGTTCTCCACCACCACGCGCTGGCCGAGGCGCTGCGACAGCCGGTCGGCGATCAGCCGCGCGATCAGGTCGGTGGGACCGCCGGCGGCGAAGGGCATGACCATGCGGATGGTGCGGCCCGGCCATTCGGCCTGGGCGCGGGCCGGGCGCAGCGGCAGGGCGAGCGCTGCGGCGGCCAGGACGACGCGGCGGTTCGGCAGGGTCATGCGGCGCTCCGTTGCAGGGCGCGGCGGACCGGCGCCTTGCCCATCCTATGCCCCTGTTGCAGCGCCGGCGCCAAGGCGAAAC
>JAIEOP010000022.1 GCA_019750465.1 Acetobacteraceae bacterium
ACGAGGCTCTCCATCGGCGACCTGTCCCGGGCGACCGGGGTCAAGGCGACCACCATCCGCTGGTACGAGGGCGAAGGGCTGCTGCCCACGCCGGGGCGCTCCGAAGGCGGGCACCGCGCCTACTCGGAGGCGCACCTCCGCCGCCTCGGCTTCATCCGCCACGCCCGGGAGCTGGGCTTCCCGATGGCGGCGATCCGCGCGCTGCTGGACCTGGCCGACCACCCCGAGCGCGACTGCGGCACCGCGCACGGCGTGGCGACGGTGCAGGTCGCGGCCATCGACGCCAAGATCCGGCAGTTGCAGGCGCTCCGGGCCGAGCTCGCCCGCTTGGCCGCGGCATGCGAGGGAGGGCGGGCTGCGGAGTGCCGCATTCTGGAAGTACTGGCCGACCACGCGCACGGGCATTGTGCCAGCACAGCGCACGGAGGCCGGGGCGACGGGTTCGGCGGCCAGTAAACTCTCCGGTGGCCAGAGGACGACGAGGACCAGCCGCCCGCGCAACCTGCCGCATTGCCGCAGCGGGCGTCAGAAAACGCGCAGTAGAGCGGCGCAGGCAACCCTGCCATGTGGGAAGGACGTTGTGGGAGCGCCGGACCCGGATGCTCCGGCGAGGAGGATTTGATGGCGAGATCGGCGTTGTTCGGTACCCTGCTCGGCCTGTCGCTCGGCGCCGCGGCGGGGCTCGCTTCCGCCCAATCCACGCCTCCGGCCGCCTCCCCGGGCGGCATGGGCGCTGCGCCAGCGCAGAGCACGCCGATGCCCGGCATGATGCAGGGCCAGGGCGGCATGACGCAGATGCAGGGCGGCTGCCCGATGATGGGGCGCTCGGCGCAGTTGGAAGAGCGCCTGCGCCGGCTGGAGGAACGGCTGGGCGTGCCGACGACCCCGCCGCCCGGTCCTTCTGGCGCGCCCCCGGGTTGAGGGCCCGACGCCCTTTGCCTGCTCCGCACAGGCGAAGGGCGCCGGTGCCCAAGCGGGATAGGCACGCGGCGCATGCGGCCATGTCCGAGACAGTCACGCGCCGCGCTTCGTGCTCACAGCCGCATGGCGCGCAGCCGTAGCGCATTGCCGACCACGCTCACCGAGGAGAGAAGAACAGGTTCTGGGGGATGTTCCGCATCACCGCGCGCTGGAGATGCCTGGCGCGGACGATGCTGGTGAGGTCGCCGCCCAGCAGCGTCACGCCGGCGCTCTCGATGGCCGCATCCGCGCCGGCGCCCATGGCGATGCCGACCTCGGCGGCCGCCGGCGCCGGCGCGTCGTTCACCCCGTCGCCCGCCATCGCCACCCGGCGGGCCTCAGCCTCGGGCCGCTCCACGACCTTCTGCCTGTCCCCGGGCAGCACCTCGGCGATGCCGAGACGCTTCGCTACCGCCTCCGCGGTGGTGCGGTTGTCACCGGTCAGCATGGCCACCCGCACCCCGTCCGCCGCCAGGCCGGCGAGCGCCGCCGGGGTCATCTCCCAGGGTAACCGGGTGGACGTCATGGCCGAGCGATGATGGCGGCGAGAAGGTCATCATCCCATGCGGCGACTTTGCGTCTCATGCGCAGCGAGTCCTTGCCATGGGCGGTCCGCAGCAGGTTGAGCGCCATGTGCTTGACGGTGGTGAAGTCGGCGGGCGCGTGGTCGGTTCGCACCCGGCACTCATCATCGCGGAACATCATGTCCATCACCCGGTGCAGACTGTTCTCGATGGCCCAGTGACGGCGCACGACCGGTCCCGTCAGGGCCGCGATCAGGACCAGCGAGGCGAGATGGAACCGTGTCTCATGCTCGGTTCTGCCGCTGCTCTCGCGGCTGCTCTCACGCCGGCGCGCGCACGACCGAACTGCATGGTCTCCGCGGTGACCAAGTCTCATCGGACGAGATGAGGCGGATCAGCCTCTGATCCCAAGCGATAAGGGCTGGCGCATCCGTGCGTCGCCTTCAGGCGGCGAATTCCACCTCAAGAATTCGGCAGGTGGCTGGCATTGCTCGAAGGCCATACAATCCGTGCTGTGACCGTGATTCACGCGTGGGCGAAGCTCGGACGGACGACGTTCGATGGCCTTGTGCCGGAACTCCTGTTGCCGGACCACGCCGCAGATGTCGCGGCGGTGCTGCGGGCGTTGCTGCACGGGCCGGTGCTCCGCGCCCGCTTGGCCGCGCTTGGCGGCTGGGCGGATCTCCCCCCGGCACAGGAAGCGGCGATGCTTGGTGCCGCTTTCCTGCATGACATCGGCAAGGCCAATGCGGGGTTCCAGCGCAAGCGGCTGCCGGAAGGCGGACGCGGACCGGTGGCCGGGCATGTTGCGGAGGCGGCCGCCCTGCTGCGGCTGGGCAGCCGCGCCGAGGTGCCGGTGCGCGGCGCCGACTCCTACCTGGACCCGTGGGCGCCGGCCGGCGCCTACCTGCTCGCGGCGCTCGGCCATCACGGCCGCCCGTTGCCGCGCGATGGCCTTCCCGATGCGGCCCGCATGGCACGTCGGGTCTGGCAGGGCGACGGCGCCTACGAGCCCGTGGCAGCCGCCGAGGCGCTGATCGCCGCGCTGCATCGCTGGCTGCCCGACGCCGCCGCGGCGATGCCGGACCCGGAGCCGCCGGCCGCCGTGCTGCACGCCTTCGCCGGCCTGGTCTCCCTCGCCGACTGGATCGCCTCCAACGACGCGGCCGGCTTCTTTCCCTACCCTATCGAGGGCGACCGCTGGGCCTTTGCGGTGCCGCGCGCGGCGGAGGTGGTTGCCGCCATGCGGTTCGACCTCGCGCCCGCGCGGGCCGAACTGGCAGCGCGCGCGCCCGGCTTCGCGCAGGTCTTCGGCGTCGCGGCGCCCACGCCGGTGCAGAAAGCCATGACCGATCCGTCGCTCGGGCAGGTCGTGCTGCTGGAGGCGGCGACCGGCAGCGGCAAGACCGAGGCGGCGCTGTGGCGCTGGCAGCACCTGCTGCGCGAAGGCGCGGTCGATGGTCTCGCCTTCCTGCTGCCCACCCGGACCAGCGCGGTGCAGATGTACGATCGCGTCGGCCGTGCCGTGGCGGCGTTGTGGCCGGACGAAGCCGTACGGCCGAACATCGTGCTCGCCGTGCCCGGCTACCTGCGCGCCGACGGCGCCGAGGGCACGCGCCTGCCCGGCTTCCGCGTGCTGTGGGACGACGACCGGGGCGGCGCGCGCGCGCATGCCCGCTGGGCGGCGGAGAGCCCGCGGCGCGGCCTCGCCGGCGCGGTCGTCGTCGGCACCGTGGACCAGGCGCTGATGGCGGCGCTGACGACGAAGCACGCGCATCTGCGCGGCGCCTGCCTGCTGCGGCACCTGCTGGTGGTGGACGAGGTGCATGCGAGCGACGCCTACATGACCGAGCTGCTGCGCACGCTGCTGGCGCGGCAGGTTGCGGCGGGCGGCCACGCGCTGCTGCTCTCGGCGACGCTCGGCGCCGCGGCGCGGGCGCGGGTGCT
>JAIEOP010000398.1 GCA_019750465.1 Acetobacteraceae bacterium
TCGCTCGGGCGGTATCCGGGCTTCTACAACGGCCGCCGGCCGCATTCGCGCCTGGGGGCGAGGACGCCGGAGCAGGCCTTCCTCGACCATCCGCCGCAGCGGATGGCACCACGGCATCGGCAAGAGGCGCGTATCAACCGGCAGGGGATCCACTCATCGGGGCCGAAACGCTGTAGCGAGAAACCGAGCCATCTCTCGTCAGCGCGGTTCAGGCCGTTCCGTCCCGAGCGCCTCACAGACCCTCATGGTCTCCTCCAGCGCGACCGAGCGTCCGGCCTCCGAGCTCGCGTAGATCGCCTCCGCGATCGCAACCGCGCGCCAGCCGTCCTCGGCGCGCGCGATCACCCCGTCGCCCGTCTCCCCCCGGGCGAGGGCGGCGAAGGCCTGGAACTCCTCGACGAAGGTCCGCACGACGGTGCTTTGCCAGCCTCGCAGCCGCTCCCGCAGGATGGCACCGGGGTAGAAGTCGCGCCGCACGCGGCGGGCGCCGCCCGGCCGGTCCATGGTGATCAGGATCGATCCCATGGGCGCGTAGTAGGCACGCGCCATGCCCCGGTCTCCGTAGGCTTCGACCCAGAAGCGGTATCCTCGCCACTCGCTCCAGCTCGAATGCAGGCTGCCCAGCACGCCCGACGTGCCGCGCAGCAGGGCGAAGCCGTTGTCCTCCACGCGGTCCAGCCCCCACACGCCGCGGCCGGCGGCCCCGGCCACGCTCGCCACGTCGCCCATGAGGTGCTGGACGAGGTCGACGAGGTGGATGCCGTTGTCCATGAGCGTGCCGCCGCCCATGACGTCCTTGTCGTACATCCAGGGCGCCTTGAACTCGGCGAGGCCGACGTGGCCCGCATAGCCCCGGACGTGGCTCAGCCGCCCGATCGCGCCCGACCGGACGGCGTCCCGCACCACCTTGACCGCGTCGAAGTAGCGGTGGTTGAAGCCGACGGTCAGCACCCGCCCGGTGCGGCGCGACACCTCGACCATGCGGCGGCATGCCGCCGCCGAGTTCGCCATCGGCTTCTCGACCAGCACGTGCTTGCCGCGCTCCATGGCGGCGACGGCCAGCGCCTCGTGCGTGTCGGGCGGCGTCGAGATCACCACCGCGTCGCAGGCGTCGGATGCGAGCAGCGCGTCGGCCGTGTCGAAGGCGACGGCGCCGGTGGCGCGGGCCCGCGCGGCATCGAGGTCGTGCGCGGCGGTGAGCGAGCAGCCGGGCGTTCGCGCCAGCGCCGCTGCCCGCACCTGCCCGATGGCCCCGAGCCCGATCAGTCCGAACCGCATCGCGTCCCCCGTTCGACGGCGCCGCCCCCGGCGCCCGGCGCCGCCTTGCGCCACACCATCTCGAAGGCGGGGCCGAAGCGCAGCAGCGCCCCGCGCAACGCGCCCACGCCCACCGCCCGACCGTACAGCGCGATCAGCGCGCGCTCGAGCCGCGGCGCGCCCTGACCGGCCCCCGCCGCCCCGGCCGGAGCCGCCGTCGCCACCGGCTTCGGCCGCTGCGCCACCGGCTCGAAGCCGCGCCGGCGGAGCAGCCGCGCCAGTCCGCCGGGCGAGACCAGGTGCGTGTTCCGCAGCAGGTCCACGCCCTTCAGCCGGCGCAGCACCCAGCCGCGCGCGCGCCGCGGCAGGAAGCCGATCGCCCAGACCCGGCTGGAGGCATGCGGGCCGACGCACCAGCGGTTCGCGGCGGAGAGCCACAGCACGCCGCCCGGCTCCAGGTGCCGCCCGATCGACGCGATTGCGCCCTCCACGTTGTGCACATGCTCGATGAGGTCGTCCGCCACGGCATGGGTGACGCTGGCCTCGGGCAGGGGCAGGGCCTCCACGTCGGCGCAGACCAGGGTCGCCGCGACCCCGGCCTCCTCGAGGCGCTTGCGGCAGATCACCAGCCAGCGCAGCGCGATGTCCACCCCGATCGCGGCCCGGTAGCGGCCCGTCGCGGCGACCAGCAGCCCGCCGGTGCCGCAGCCGAGGTCGAGCAGCGTGTCGTGCCCGGGGCGCGGGCGGAGGTCGTCGAGGACATGCTCGGCACGCCGGGGGCCGCTGCGGATGTAGGCCTGGTAGCGCAGCGCGAGGTCGGCGGGGACGTCGTCGGTGATGGCGTAGTAGTGCCGGACCAGCGCGTCGAACGACGCGCCCTGGGCGTACTCGTGCAGGCGCCGCGCCTTGGCGCGCTCCTCGTCGAGGGAAAGATAGCGGTCCGGGCGCAGGCGGAAGTCCGGGATGCCGAACAGCACCGGGTAGGTGCGCCCGCACGGGGCGCAGCGGTAGGCGTCCGGCGCCGCGGCCACCGGCGCCCGGCAAGCCGGGCAGACGAACGCGACCGCCGCCGGCGGCAGCGCCGCCGCGGCGGCAACGGTGGCGGCCGGCCCGGCGCTCACTCGATCCTCGACAGGGCGTCCCCGGGGCCGAGGGCGTAGCCCGCCATCTCGCCCGCCGCCCAGATCAGCACGAAGACGCCGAGGTGCGGCAGCGCCGAGGCCAGCTCGCCGCGGAGGCGCCGCTTGGCCAGAACGCCACGGGCGATGCGGAACAGCAGCAGCGGCGGCAGCGCGAGTGTCATCGCGCAGGCTGCCCAGCGGCGCGCCGCCTCGGCGCGGCCGAAGCGCCGCCCGGCGTAGTAGCGGGAGTATAGGAAGCGCTGCGCGGCGAACAGGCCGAAGGAGAACCGCTTCTTGTGCAGCATCCGGACCGCGTTGGCGGAGTAGAGCACCTGCCCGCGGGCGGCCAGGACCGGATGCACCGTGGTCTCCCAGAAGCCGCTCGTCAGCAGCGCGCGGTCGAGGCCGGCGAGCACGTCCCGGCGGTAGGCGACGTTCATCCCCGGCAGCGCGCGCGCCGGCCCGTCCGGCACAGGAGCGATCAGGCCACTGTACTCGCAGAGGAAGGTCGCCCAGTCGAGCGAGGTGTCGCAGACGCCGTTCTCGACGCAGCCGCCCACCGCGGCCGTGCCGGCGGGGGCCGCGCGGAACGCCTCCTCCATGCGCAGGAGCCAGTCGCGCGTCGGGACGCAGTGGTCCTCCGTCACGGCCACGTACGCGCCGCGGGCGCGGTCGAGCGCAATGGCCCGCATCTCCGGCAGCGGGGTGCCCGGCGGGCAGGGGATCAGCACCGCCTCGGGGTGCTCGGCGCGGATGCGCGCGCTGACGGCGTCCTGCCGGCGGTCCGCGAGGATCACCTCGTGGCGCGGCGCGCCGTCCTGCGCGCGCAGCGACGCCAACGTCTCCAGGATGCGGTCGGAATCCTCCGTGCTGACCAGCCCGATCAGGATGGAGAAGGTGGGGGCGGGATCGCCGCCCGGCCGCGGGCCGTTCGCGGGCGCGGGCGCGGGCATGCCGGGGGGCGCGGCGCCGATGGCGAGAAGGCGTGCACCGTCGATGACCAGCGTTGCGTCATCGTGCCAGTTATCGCCATCGAACATGCGGGCGCCAGTGTAAGCTAGGATCGACATCAGATTTCAGACCGGGCAGCGTGACAGCGC
>JAIEOP010000396.1 GCA_019750465.1 Acetobacteraceae bacterium
TGCGCCGCCTCGAGCAGCTGATCCAGGAAGCCGTCGTCACCGTCCCGCGCGCCCTGATCGCCGAGACGATCGACGTCATCGCCGTGCTCGCCGGCCGCGGCGCCGAACGGCGCGTTACTGAGCTCACCCGGGTCCGCGGCCTGACCGCAGCGGGCGACTACGACCTCACCCCCACAGGAGACTCCCCATGACGCCCACGCTGCGCACGCGCCTCGCCGGCGCGGCCGTCTTCGCGCTCTGCCTCGCGCTCGCCGCGCCTGCCCATGCCGCCGGCTCCAACATGCCCTGGGAGCAGCCGCTGCAGCAGGTGCTGGAGTCCATCGAAGGGCCGGTCGCTAAGATCATCGCGGTGATCATCATCATCGTCACCGGCCTGACGCTGGCCTTCGGGGACACCTCGGGCGGCTTCCGGCGGCTGGTGCAGATCGTCTTCGGGATCTCGATCGCCTTCGCGGCGTCGAGTTTCTTCCTGTCCTTCTTCCAGTTCGGCGGCGGGGCGCTGATCTGATGGCCGCGCCGGCCGATCCCGTTCCGGGCTTCTCGGCGCCGGTGCACCGCGCGCTGATCGAGCCGATCCTGCTCGCCGGCGCACCGCGCGCGGTCGCCATCGCCAACGGCACGCTCGCCGCGGCGATCGGGCTCGGGCTGCGGCTCTGGGTCGCGGGCGTCCTGATCTGGCTGGTCGGGCACCTCGCCGCCGTCTGGGCGGCGCGACGGGACGCGCAATTCGTGGAGGTCGTGCGCCGGCACCTGCGCTACCCGCCCTGGCTGCGCGCGTGAGGCGGCGATGCTGAACCTCGCCGAGTATCGCCGGAAGCCCCAGACGCTGGCTGACTTCCTGCCCTGGGCAGCCCTGGTGGCGCCGGGCGTGGTACTGAACAAGGACGGCTCCTTCCAGCGCAGCGCCCGCTTCCGCGGCCCGGACCTGGACAGCGCCACCCCGGCCGAGCTCGCCGCGACGGCCGCCCGGCTCAACGGCGCGCTGCGCCGCCTCGGCTCGGGCTGGGCGCTCTTCGCGGAGGCGCAGCGGGTGCCGGCGCGAGGCTACCCGGCCAGCACCTTCCCCGACCCCGTCTCGGCCCTGGTCGACGCCGAGCGCCGCGCCCTGTTCGAGGGTGAGGCCGAACAGGGTTCGCACCGCGAACCCCGGCCGAACGGCGCGCATTTCGAGAGCAGCTACGTGCTCACCTTCGCCTGGCTGCCGCCGGCCGACGACGCCGCCCGTGCCGAGGGCTGGCTCTACGATGGCACGGAGGGCGTCGACGCCGCCACCGGCCGAGAGGCGCTGCGCGGGTTCGTCGACCGGACCGACCGTGTCCTCGACCAGATCGAGGCCTTCGTGCCGGAGGCGCGCTGGCTCGACGACGCCGAGACGCTGACCTTCCTGCACTCGACGGTCTCTACCCGCCGCCACCTGGTCCGGGTGCCCGAGACGCCGATGCATCTCGACGCGCTGCTGGCCAATCAGCCGCTGATGGGCGGCCTGGCGCCACGGCTGGGCGATGCGCATCTGCGCGTGCTCACCATCATCGGCTTCCCGTCGGCGACCTTCCCCGGGATCCTCGACGAGCTGAACGCGCTCGCCTTCGAGTACCGCTGGTGCACCCGCGCCATCTGCCTCGACCGAACCGACGCGCAGAAGCTGCTCACCCGCATCCGCCGGCAGTGGTTCGCAAAGCGCAAGTCGATCGCAGCGATCCTGAAGGAGGTGATGACTAACGAGCAGAGCGTGCTGCTCGACAGCGACGCCGCCAACAAGGCGGCCGACGCCGACGAGGCGCTGCAGGAGCTCGGCCAGGACATCGCTGGCTGGGCCTATGTCACGGCGACCGTCACCGTCTGGGACGAGGACCCCCGCGCCGCCGACGACAAGCTCCGCCTGGTCGAGAAGGTCATCCAGTCCCGCGACTTCACGGTCATCCGCGAGGGGGTGAACGCCGTCGAGGCCTGGCTCGGCAGCCTGCCGGGGCACCTCTACGCCAATGTCCGGCAGCCGCCGATCTCGACGCTGAACCTCGCGCACATCGTGCCGATCTCGGCGGTCTGGGCAGGGCCGGAGCGGAACGAGCATCTCGGCGGCCCGCCGCTCTTCCATGCGCGGACGGAGGGGTCGACGCCGTTCCGCTTCTCGCTGCACGTGGGGGATGTCGGGCACACGCTGGTCATTGGCCCGACCGGCGCGGGCAAGTCGGTGCTGCTGGCGCTGATGGCGCTGCAGTTCCGCCGCTATGCGGGCGCACAGGTCTTCGCCTTCGACTTCGGCGGCTCGATCCGCGCCGCGGCGATCGCCATGGGCGGGGACTGGCACGACCTCGGCGGCGCGCTGGCCGGCGACATGGCCGAACCGGTCGCGCTCCAGCCATTGGGCCGCATCGACGCGCCGGATGAACGCGCCTGGGGCGCGGAGTGGATCGCTGGCCTCCTCGGGCGGGAGGGTGTCGCGATCGACCCGGCTGCGAAGGACCACCTGTGGTCCGCCCTGACCAGCCTCGCCTCCGCGCCGATCCACGAGCGCACCCTGACCGGCCTCGCCGTGCTGCTGCAGTCCCAGGCGCTAAAGCGCGCGCTGGAGCCCTACACCCTCGCCGGCCCGTGGGGCTGGCTGCTCGACGCCGAGGCGGAGCGGCTGGGCGCGGCCGAGGTGCAGGCCTTCGAGACCGAGGGGCTGATCGGCACCGCCGCCGCTCCCGCCGTGCTGGCCTATCTCTTCCACGCCATTGGCCGCCGCCTCGACGGACGGCCGACCCTGATCATCGTCGACGAGGGCTGGCTGGCGCTCGACGACGCCACCTTCGGCGCGCAGCTGCGCGAGTGGCTCAAGACGCTGCGCAAGAAGAATGCCTCGGTGGTCTTCGCGACGCAGTCGCTGGCCGACGTCGACGGCTCAGCCATCGCGCCGGCCATCATCGAGAGCTGCCCGACCAGAATCTTCCTGCCGAACGAGCGCGCGCTCGAGCCGCAGATCGCCGCCATGTACGCGCGCTTCGGGCTGAATGACCGCCAGGTAGAAATCCTCGCCCGCGCCACGCCCAAGCGCGACTACTACTGCCAGTCCCGCCGCGGCAACCGGCTCTTCGAGCTGGGGCTGTCGGAGGTGGCGCTCGCCTTCTGCGCGGCGTCTTTTAAGACCGACCAGGCCGCCATCGTCGAGACCCTCGCCACCCATGGCCGCGCCGGCTTCGCGCGCGCCTGGCTGCTGCGCCGCGGCCTCGACTGGGCCGCCGAACTCCTGCCCGACCCTCCGGAGGACACCGCCCCATGATCCGCCGCCCGCTCCGCGCCGCGCTGCTCGGCGCGGCCCTCCTCGGCCTTCCCGTGTCGGTCACGGTCACGCCCGCCCAGGCGCAGTGGACGGTCTTCGACCCGTGGAACTACGCGCAGAACATCCTCTCCGCCGCCCGTGCGCTCGACCAGATCAACAACCAGATCGCCTCGCTCCAGAACGAGGCGCAGATGCTGATCAACCAGGCGCGCAACCT